>CADEGR010000112.1 GCA_902826935.1 uncultured Alphaproteobacteria bacterium
GGCCGACGACGAGGGCGAGCCCTTGCCGATCGTGGTCGCCCTGCGCGGCTGAGCCTGGCAGCATTGGGGAAGCGCATGCGGACGATCATCCTGGGCGGCGGCATCATGGGCTTGTGCACCGCCTGGGCGCTGCACCGGGCGGGCCAGCCGGTCACCCTGTACGAGCAGGGGCCGTTGCCGAACCCGCTCGGCTCCTCGGTCGATCAGCACCGGCTGATCCGCTACGCCTACGGGCCCATGACCGGCTACGCCCGGATGGTCCAGGCGGCGTATCAGGCCTGGCAGCGGCTCTGGCAGGATCTGGGCGTCTGCCACTACCAGGAAACCGGCATGCTGGCGGTCGCCCGGACCGATGGCAGCTGGGTCGAGGCGTCGGAGGCGAGCATGGCGGCGCTGGGCTTGGAGGCCGAGCGGCTGGCCCCGGCCGCGATCGCCAAGCACTTCCCGTTCCTCGATCTGGCCGGCGCGCGCGCCGCCTTGTGGAGCCCGAGCGGCGGGGTGCTGTTCGCCGAGCGGATCGTGGCCGATCTCGCCGATCATCTGCGCCAGGCGGGCGTCGCGATCGAGACCGAATGCACGGTCCAAAGCCTTGATCCCGCGGCCGCGTCGGTGGTGCTGGCGGATGGCCGGCACGACCAGGCCGATGCCCTGGTGGTCGCCGCCGGCCCCTGGACGCCGCGACTGCTGCCCAGCTTGGCCGGCCGGGTCACGCCGTCCCGCCAGGTGGTCGCCTATCTCGAGCCGCCGGCCGAGCATCTGCAGGCCTGGCGCCAGGCGCCGATGCTGCTCGACCAGGTCGAGGCGGCCAAAGGCGGCTTCTACGCGGTGCCGCCGGTCGGCGGGACCGGCCTCAAGGTCGGCGATCACGGGTTCACCTTGCGCGGCCAGCCGGATCAGGAGCGGGATGCGACGGCGGCCGAAATCGAGGCGCTGCTGGCCGCCGCGCGCGGCCGGATCGTGGGCTTCGAGGGCTACCGCGTGAGCCGCGGCCAGACCTGCTTCTACAGTGTCGCCCAGGGCGAGCGCTTCATCGTCGAGCCGATCGGCGGCCGGAGCTGGGTGCTGGCGGGCTTTTCCGGCCATGGCTTCAAGTTCGGCGCGGTGCTCGGCGAGGCGGTCGCGGCGGCGCTGACCGGCAACCGAGCACCCGGCGAGCTCACCGCCTGGGCGGCCGGCGAGCTGGCCGCTGGCTGAGACCTTGGCCGCCTCGGCGCCCGGTCTTTGGCAAGCGGCGCCAGCTCTGCTATAAGCGCGCGATTCCTGGCAGCGGCAGCCCATGACCACTTCCTCGCCCGTGTTCTGCGCGATCGACCGGCCCGACCTCGCCGGCAGCCTCGCCTTGGCGCGCAGGCTGGCGGGCGCGGTCGGCGGGCTGAAGCTCGGGCTGGAGTTCGTCTCGGCCAACGGGCCGGACGGCGTGCGTGAGGTGGCGGGCCAGGGCCTGCCGATCTTCCTCGACGTCAAGCTGCATGACATTCCGAATACCGTGGCGGGCGCCATCCGCTCGCTGGCGCCTCTGGGCGTGGCCATGATCACGCTCCATGCCAGCGGCGGCGGCGCCATGCTGCGCGCGGCCGCGGCGGCAGCGCGAACCCAGACGCCGCGGCCGAAGCTGCTGGGCGTGACCGTGCTGACCAGCCTCGACCACGCCGATCTACACGAGCTAGGGATCGGCGGGTCGCCGCAGGATCAGGTGCTGCGCCTGGCGGGGCTCGCCTTCGATTGCGGCCTGGACGGCGTGATCTGCGCGCCGCAGGAGATCAAGGCGCTGCGCCACCGCTTCGGCCACGAGCTGCTCCTGGTGGTGCCCGGCATCCGCCCGGCCGCCAGCGCCGCGGATGATCAAAAGCGGACCATGACGCCGGCCGAGGCGATCCGGGCGGGTGCGGATCATCTGGTGATCGGCCGGCCGATCACCGGAGCGGCCGATCCGGCGGCCGCCGCCCGCGCGATCGCGGCCGAGATCGCCGGCACGGTGGCGGGCTAGGCGATGGTCGGGGTCAAGATCTGCGGCCTGACCGACCAAGCTGCGGTCCGAGCGGCGCTGGCGGGCGGGGCGCGCTATCTGGGCTTCGTGTTCTACCCGCCCTCGCCGCGCGCTTTGACGCCGGCCCAGGCAGCGGCGCTGCTGGCCGCGGTGCCGGACGGGGTGCCGACGGTCGGCGTGTTCGTCGATCCGGATGACCGTCTGGTGGCCGAGGTGCTGCGCACCGCCCCGCTCGACCTGCTCCAGATCCATCAAGCCGGTCCGGCGCGGCTGCAGGCGATCAAGGCCGCGACCGGCAAGAAGGTGATCGGCTGCCTGTCGGTCGCCGAGCCGGCCGATCTGGCGCCGCTCGGCGGCTATGCCGAGGTCGCCGATCTGCTGCTGTTCGATGCCCGGCCGCCGGCCGATCCGGCCAGCCTGCCGGGCGGCAATGGCCTGGCCTTCGACTGGCGGATCCTGGCGGATTTGCGTCTGGCGCGGCCCTGGCTCTTGGCGGGCGGGCTCAATCAGGCCAATCTCGCCGCCGCGGTCGCCGCCTGCCGGCCGCCCTTGGTCGACGTGTCCTCGGGCGTCGAGGCGGCGCCTGGCCGGAAGGA
Source organism: uncultured Alphaproteobacteria bacterium (assembly GCA_902826935.1). Classification (GTDB taxonomy): domain Bacteria; phylum Pseudomonadota; class Alphaproteobacteria; order Geminicoccales; family Geminicoccaceae; genus CADEGR01. The sequence continues at coordinate 2,584 of CADEGR010000112.1, forward strand.
CCCTGCCCTGGTCACCGCCTTCCTCACCCTCGCCGCCGGCTTGCCCGCGGCCAATCCTGCATCTGCGAGTGCCGCGCCATGACCCGTGTGAACAGCTACCGCAGCGGCCCGGACGAGCGCGGCCGGTTCGGCATCTATGGCGGCCGCTTCGTCGCCGAGACCCTGATGCCGCTGATCCTGGAGCTGGAAGCGGCCTACGAGGCCGCCAAGCGCGACCCGGCGTTCAAGGCCGAGCTCGACCATTGGCTGGCCGACTATGTCGGCCGGCCGAGCCCGCTCTATCTGGCCGAGCGCCTGACCGCCAAGCTGGGCGGCGCCAAGATCTACTTCAAGCGCGACGAGCTGAACCACACCGGCGCCCACAAGATCAACAATTGCATCGGCCAGATCCTGCTGGCCCGGCGCATGGGCAAGCAGCGGATCATCGCCGAGACCGGCGCCGGCCAGCATGGCGTCGCGACCGCGACGGTGGCCGCCCGGCTCGGCCTCGACTGCGTGGTCTACATGGGCGCGCGCGACATCGAGCGGCAAAAGCCGAACGTGTTCCGGATGCGCCTGCTCGGCGCCGAGGTCCGGCCGGTGACCTCCGGCTCGGCGACCCTGAAGGACGCCATGAACGAGGCGCTGCGCGACTGGGTGACCAATGTCAGCGACACCTTCTATCTGATCGGCAGCGTCGCCGGGCCCCATCCCTATCCGGCCATGGTGCGCGACTTCCAGGCGGTGATCGGCGAGGAGACCAAGCAGCAGATGCAGGCCAAGGAGGGCCGGCTGCCGGACACGCTGGTAGCGGCGGTCGGCGGCGGCTCCAATGCCATGGGCCTGTTCTACCCCTTCCTGGATGATGCCGAGGTCAAGCTGATCGGGGTCGAGGCGGCGGGCGACGGCATCGCGACCGGCCGGCACGCCGCCGCGATCAGCGCCGGGCAGCCGGGCGTGCTGCACGGCTCGCGCTCCTATCTGCTGCAGGACGACGATGGCCAGGTGATCGAGCCGCACTCGATCTCGGCCGGGCTCGACTATCCGGGCGTCGGGCCGGAGCATAGCTGGCTCGCCGACATGGGCCGGGCGAGCTACGTGCCGGTCACCGACCGCGAAGCCTTGGCCGCGTTCGAGCTGTGCAGCCGGACCGAGGGCATCCTGCCGGCGCTGGAGCCGGCCCATGCGCTGGCCCATGTGGCCAAGATTGCGCCCGGCCTGCCGAAGGACCACCTGATCGTGATGAATCTGTGCGGGCGCGGCGACAAGGACATCTTCACGGTCGCCGATGCGATGGGAGCGAAGCTGTGAGCGGGACTGCGGGCGGCGGGCGGATCGAGCGGCGCTTTGCCGAGCTGCGGGCGGCCGGACGGGCCGGCCTGGTGACCTATCTCTGCGCCGGCGATCCCGATGCCGAGACCTTCTGGCGGATCCTGGCCGAGCTGCCGGCGGCCGGCGCCGACGTGATCGAGATCGGCATGCCGTTCACCGATCCGATGGCCGACGGCCCCTCGATCCAGGCGGCCGCCCTGCGCGCGCTGGCAGCTGGCATGACCCTGCCCAAGGTCCTGGGCCTGGTGCGCCGCTTCCGCGAGCTGGACCAGGCGACGCCGGTCGTGCTGATGGGCTACTACAATCCGATCTACCGCTACGGCCCGGAGCGCTTCCTGGACGACGCCAAGGCCGCCGGCGCGGATGGGCTGATCGTGGTCGATCTGCCGCCGGAGGAGGATGACGAGCTGTGCCTGCCGGCGCTGGCGCGCGGCTTGTGCTTCATCCGCCTCGCCACGCCGACCACCGACGAGCGGCGGCTGCCCAAGGTCCTGACCAACACCTCGGGCTTTCTCTACTACGTCTCGATGACCGGGATCACCGGCGTCGGCGCCGCGCCGGTCGAGCAGGTCCGCCAGGCCGTGCATCGGATCAAGGCCCATACCGAGCTGCCGGTCGCGGTCGGCTTCGGCATCCGCACGCCCGAGCAGGCGGCCGCAATCGCCAAGGTTGCCGATGCCGCGGTGGTCGGCTCCGCCCTGGTCGACACGGTCGCCAAAGGGCTGGATGCGGCCGGCCACGCCACGGCGGGCCTGAGCCAGGCGGTCTTGGGCCAGGTCAAGGCGCTCGCGGCCGGCGTCCAGGCGGCGCGGAGCTGAGCGCGTCATGAACTGGCTCACCAACTATGTCCGGCCGCGCATCAAGGCGCTGGTCGGCAGCAAGCGGCCGGAGGTGCCGGAGAACCTCTGGGTCAACTGCCCGGCCTGTGAGCGCATGCTGTTCCATCGCGATCTCGCCGCCAACCAGCAGGTCTGCCCCCATTGCGACCACCATTTCCGGGTCGGGCCGCAATTCCGCTTCAACGCCTTGTTCGACCAGTCCAGCTGGACCCCGATCGAGCTGCCACGCGCGCCGCTCGATCCGCTCCGCTTTCGCGACCGCAAGCGCTACACCGACCGGCTGAAGGAGGCCCAGGCCACGACCGGCCGGCCGGATGCGATCGAGGCGGCGCATGGCAAGATTGCGGGCATGCCGGCGGTGGTCGCGGTCATGAATTTCGAGTTCATGGCCGGCACCATGGGCGTGACCCTGGGCGAGGGCATGGTCGCGGCCGCCAAGCTCGCCGTGCTGCAGGAGGCGGCATTCATCGTGGTCACCGCCTCGGGCGGGGCGCGCATGCAGGAGGGCGCCCTATCCCTGATGCAGATGCCGCGCACCACGATCGCGATCGAGGAGATCAAGGAAGCGGGCCTGCCCTACATCACGCTGCTGACCGACCCGACCACCGGCGGTGTCACCGCGTCCTTCGCCATGCTGGGCGACATCGCGATCGCCGAGCCCGGCGCCTTGATCGGCTTCGCCGGCCAGCGGGTGATCGAGCAGACCATCCGCGAGAGCCTGCCCGAGGGCTTCCAGCGGGCCGAATATCTGCTCGCCCATGGCATGCTCGACATGGTCGTGCACCGCTTCAAGCTGAAGGACACGATCGGCCGGATCCTCTGCCTGCTGCGCCAGCCGACCTTGCCGGGCGAGGCGCTCGGCCCGCCGACCGAGCCCGAGCCGCCGGCCTTGATCGAGGTCCTGCCCGGCGAGGCCACGGCCGCCACCTCCAGCGAGCGCACGCCGGGCGAGCCGGCCCATGACCAGCTTCGGCAGTGACCTGATCCTCGCCCGGCTGCAGGGGCTCCACCCCAAGGCCATCGACCTGTCGCTGGCCCGCCTGGAGCGCCTGCTCGAGCGGCTGGGCCATCCGGAGCGCCAGACCGCGCCCGTGGTGCATATCGCCGGCACCAACGGCAAGGGCTCGACGCTCGCCATGCTGGACGCGATGCTGCAGGCGGCCGGCCGGCGGGTGCAGCGCTACATCTCGCCCCATCTGGTCCATTTCAACGAGCGCATCCTGTTCGACGGCGAGCCGATCGACGAGCGGACGCTGGCCGAGGCGCTGGACCATTGCGAGCAGGTCAATGGCGGCGCGCCGATCACCTTCTTCGAGATCACGACCGCGGCCGCCTTCGTCGCGTTCGCCCGCCGGCCGGCGGATCTGCTGCTGCTCGAGACCGGCCTCGGCGGCCGGCTCGATGCGACCAACGTGGTGCCCAAGCCGCGCCTGACCGCGATCACGCCGGTCTCGCTCGACCACGAGGCCTATCTGGGCGATCGGATCGGGCTGATCGCGGCCGAGAAGGCCGGGATCCTGAAGCCCGGCGTGCCGTGCATCCTGGGCCCTCAGCCGGCCGAGGCGCTGGCCGTGATCGAGGCGCGCGCGGCGGCGCTGGCCGTGCCGCTGACCGTCCATGGCCGCGACTGGCAGGCGCGCCCGACCGCCCAGGGCCGGCTGCTGGTGACGGTTGGGAACGCCGAGCTGGACCTGCCCTTGCCCAGCCTGCGCGGCCGCCATCAGATCGACAATGCCGGCCTCGCCGTGGTCTGCGCCCGGGCGCTGGGTGAGCTGGCACCTTCGCCCGCAGCCCTGGCCAAGGGCCTGCGCCGCGCCTGCTGGCTGGCCCGGCTGCAGCGGCTGCGCGCCGGGCCGCTGGTCGAGCGGCTGCCGCGCGGCTGGCAGCTCTGGCTGGATGGCGGCCATAACCCAGCCGCGGGCGAAGCGCTGGCGGCCAGCCTGGCGGACGACGATCCACGGCCTTGGCATCTGATCGTCGGCATGCTGACCACCAAGGACGAGGCGGCCTTCCTGCGCCATCTGCAGCCGCTGGCGCAGACCGTCCAGACCGTGCCGGTGCCGGACGAGCCGGCCAGCCGCGATCCGGCCGAGGCGGCCCGCCAGGCCCAGGCCTTGGGCATGGCGGCCAGCCCGGCCGCCGATGTCGGCGCGGCGCTCGAGGCGATCCTGGCCAAAGCGCAGGGGCCGGCCAGGATCTTGATCTGCGGCTCCCTCTACCTTGCCGGGCACGTGTTGCGCGATAGTTCCTAAAGAAGGAGCCGCCGCGTCCACCGGCCAGGGAGAGCCGCCCATGCTCGCACGGATCGCCTGCGTCCTAGCTCTCCTGGTGCTTGGCGCCGCCCCCGGCGATGCCGCCCGGACCGCTGAAGTCGCCCCGGAGCCGGCCAAGTCGCTGGCCGGCAAGCTGCTGGTGGCGAGCCCGGAGCTGACCGACCCGAACTTCCGCCACGCCGTGATCTTCGTCCTGCACCATGACACCGGCGGCGCCATGGGCCTGGTGATCAACCGGGTCATGGCGACCGGCCCGATCGGCAAGCTGTTCCAGGGCCTGGGCGTCGCGGGCGCCGCGACCGAGAACAGCCACCAGGTCCGGCTGCATTATGGCGGCCCGGTCAATCCCGGCAGCAGCTTCGTCCTGCACAGCCGCGACTACCACGGCGGCACCACCCTCGATCTGCCGGGCGACGTGGCGATGTCGGCCTCGGAGGAGACCCTGAAGGACGCCGCCGCCGGCAAGGGGCCGACCAAGAGCCTGGTGATCCTGGGCTATGCCGGCTGGGCGCCGGGCCAGGTCGAGCGCGAGATCACCACCGGCTCCTGGGTCGTGGTCGACGGCGATCCGGAATTCCTGTTCGACGACGAGGTCACCACCAAGTGGGAACGCGCGATCGCCCGCCAGGGCTACGAGCTGTAGCAGCCCGTCCTACTTGCTGCTGGCGGTGATGATCCGGGTGCGCAGGGCATCGGCCAAAAGGTCGTCGCGGCCGTAGATGTCGTTGCGGAACTGGACCTGGCGATCGGGCCCGACCCAGGCGGTCTGGTAGTTGATCTGGACCGGCACCGGCGCGCTCAGGGTCACGGTCGTGCTCGCGCCGCTGGCGACGGTCGCGGCGATCCGGGCGCGCGACCAGCCGGGCTCCGTGCGCAGCAGCATGTCGGCCAGGGCCTCGGGCTCGGCGACCCGGATGCAGCCATGGCTGAAGCTGCGCTCGGTCAGGGCGAACTGCTCGCGCGCCGGGGTGTCGTGCAGATACACGTCGAACGGGTTCTGCATCATGAACTTGAGCCGGCCCAGCGCATTGGCGGGCCCCGGCCGCTGGCGCAGCTTGTAGCGGAAGCTCTTGGACGTCACCCGGCTCCAGTCGATCGCGGCCGGATCGAGCATGGTCGGATCCTGGCCCCAGTCGCTCAACAGATCGAAGCCGTGGGTCTGCAGGTAGCTGGGATTGGCCTTGGTCTTGGGCAGCAGCTCGTCGGCGGCGATCCGGGGCGGCACGTTCCAATAGGGGTTCATGACCAGATAGGTCATGTCGGCGGTGAACACCGGCGTCCGGCTGTAGGGGGCGCCGATCACCACCGGGGTCTCGAACACCTTCTGGTTCTGGTCGAACATCTCGAGGTGGAAGTCGGCGAGATTGACCAGGATGTAGCGCTGGTCGCGCCGGTCCGGCAGCCAGCGGCGGCGCTCCAGGTTGAGCATCAGCTGCTCGATGCGGGCTTCGACCGGCAGGTTCAGCGCGGCCAGCGTCTTGGGCCCGACCTTGCCGTCCGGCTCCAGGCCGTGCCGCTGCTGAAAGCGGCGGATCGCGGCGACCAGATCGGCATCGACCCGCACTCGCTCGACCTCGCGCAGGGTCAGGTCCTGGGCAAACGGCAGATCATCGGTCCGGCGCAGCCGCTGGCGCAGCAGCTTGACCCGCGGATCGCTCATGCCGAGCTCGAGGGTCAGGCCGCCGGGGATGGCCGGCCAGCCGCCGGTCGCCTCGATCGTGCGATACTGCGCGAGCGCGTCCTTCAGCTGCCAGTAATCGACCTGCTTGGGCCGGTAGCGGCCAACGAAGATGCCGATGTCGCTGGCCAGGGCGGCGGCGCGGATGACCTCGCTGCGATCGATGTCGTGCGGGTAGAGGAACAGCTCGCCATCGACCGCGCTCGGCTCCAGCCGGCCCGAGCCAAGATCGGAGGCGAACGCCATGATGCCGAGGCTGAGGCGCAGATCCAGCTCGGCCAGGGCGACCGGTGCGGTGCTGCTCTGCAGCGCCTTGATCCGGCCGAGCTGATAGTCCGCCGCGTTCAGGCCGTCATAGCCGGCCGCAGCGAGAACCGCGATCAGCGCGGCACCTTGCGGCCGCAACCGGCCATCGCTCAGCCACACGGGCTGAAAGCCGCGCTCCTGGTAGAACGGCGCCAGCAGCTTGAGATCGGCCTGGTCCTCGGCATCGGCGGCGAGGCGCGCCTCGGGCTGCAGCTGCTCGGCGATCAGCGCCGGCAGCCGGTCGTCCGCCTGGGCGGACGGACTCGCCAGCAATGCGGCCAACGCCAAGCCGCCCAGCCATGTCAGCCAGGCCCCTGCCGGCCATTGCCCGCCAGCGCTGAGCGCCATGTTTCCCCCGCCGAAGCACTCGTTCTTGGCCGCCTGACAATCCGCCCGGCGGCACGCTCGACCACCCGCTAGACCGTAGCCCGATACCAACGATATTCGAGTGGCGTGATCACCGCATTGAACCGGTCGCGCTCCGCGCCGCGCACGACGCCATAAAGCCGCCAGAACTCCTCGCCCAGATAGGTCCGCACCACCTTGCCGTCCGCCATCGCCTCGATCGCCCCGTCCCAGCTGGTCGGCAGGGTGGAGGCAGCGGCCCGCTCATAGGCATTGCCCTCGACCGGCGGGCCCGGATCGAGCGCCTCGCAAAGGCCGTGATGGATGCCGGCCAGAACCGCTGCCAGCGCCAGATAGGGATTGGCGTCGGCGCCCGCGACACGATGCTCGACGCGCCGGGCGGCAGCAGCACTCTCCGGCACCCGCAGCGCGACCGTGCGGTTGTTGAAGCCCCAGGTCGGCGCCACCGGCGCATAAGATCGCTTCGTCAAGCGCCGGAAACTATTAGCATTCGGCGCGAACAGCAGCATGCTTTCGGCCATGCATGTTTGCAACCCGCCAATGGCGTAACGCAGTGCACCTTCGTCCTTTTCGAACAGGTTGGCGCCCACGGCATCCACCAGGCTGACATGGATGTGCAGGCCGCTCGCCGCCTGCTCGGGGAACGGCTTGGCCATGAAGGTCGCCTCCTGGCCGGCGGCGCGCGCCGCGGCCCGGACCAGACGCTTCAGCATGAAGGCGTGATCGGCCGCCTGCACGGCATCCGGGACATGGCCGAGATTGACCTCGAACTGGCCGGGCGCGTATTCCGCCAGCACGCCCTTGGCCGGCACGCCCTGCAACCGGCAGAAGCGCTCGACCCGGGCAAAGAAGCCGGCCTGGGCGTCCAGATCGTCGAGCCGGAACACCTGCGGGCCGGCGCCGCCACCACCCGCCGGGCGGGGCTCCTGGTCGGGCGGATCGGGCTCGAGCAGGTAGAACTCGAGCTCGAGCGCCACCACGGGCGTGAGGCGCAGCGCGTCGAACCGGGCCAGCACCCGGCGCAGCACGGCGCGCGGATCGGCCCAGTACGGCCGGCCATCATCGCCCAGCAAGCCCGCCAGCACCTGGGCGGCGCGCCGCCGCCAGGGCATCGGCACCAGGGTCCGGCCGTCGATCAGGCAGGGGTAATCGGCATCGCCCGCCTCCCAGACCAGGCCGGACGCATCGACATTGGCGCCGGTGGTGTCGAGGGCATAGAGCGATCGGGGGAATTGCAGGCCGGCCAGCGCCGAGCCGAAGCCTTCGGCCGGCAGCCGCTTGCCGCGCACCACGCCCTGCAGATCCGGCAGGATCACGTCGACGCTGGCAAGCCCCGGATGGCGGGCGGCGAACGCGGCCCAGGCGGCCTGCGGCGCGCTGCCAACCGTCGGCACCGCCCGCGTGGCAGCCGCTGTCAGGTCCGGTGGGTCGGCTGCGCGCTTGGCCGGATCAGAGCGACTCCTCGACCCACTCATAGAGCTTGGTCTTGGGCACGGCGCCGACCTTGGTGGCGATGATCTCGCCGTTCTTGAACAGCATCAGGGTCGGGATGCCGCGCACGCCGTACTGGACCGGTGTCTGGGGATTGTCGTCGACATTGACCTTGGCGACCCGGACCTTGCTGCCCTTGTCCTTCGCCAGCTCCTCGAGATAGGGGGCGATGCTCTTGCAAGGGCCGCACCATTCGGCCCAGAAATCGACGACCACCGGCAGATCCGACTTCAAGACGTCGGTCTCGAAGGAGGCATCGGTGGTTTGCTTGATGCTCATGCTAACACCCCGCGATGGGTCAAACCCGGTTGGGCCTTGCCGCGACAGCGCACCCCTGAGGAGGACGATAGGGACAGCGCGCGGCCAGCGTCAAGCGGAGTTGGGGTGCCGGAGGCCCCGCGTCAAGCCGCACCCGGCTCGGCCAGGAGCGGCTCCAGCCACTCCGGCGCCAGCTCGACCAGGCGCGGCCCGTCGGTCCAAAGCAGCGCGCAGCGCACCGTCCGGTCGGGATAGATCTGGCGCAGCACCGCGCGATAGGCCGCCATCTGGCGCAGATAGGCTGACGGGATGGCGCCGGGCTCGGCCGGCGGCTGGCGGTTGGTCTTGTAGTCGACCACCAGCACCTCGTCGGGCAGGACCACCAGGCGATCGACCTGGCCCGCCACCTCGCGGCCGCCGACCAGCCCGACCAGCGGCACTTCGGCGCGGCCTTCGCTCGTGAACAGCCGGGAGAAGGCGGGCTCGCTCAGGACCGCCTCGACCTCCTGCGCCAGCGCTGCCTGCTCGGCGGGCAGCACGCCAAGCGCCGTGGCCGCAAGGTAGCGGCGGGCCGCTGCGGGTCGCTCGGCCGGCGGGCGCTCGGGCAGGATCTGGAGCAGCCGGTGGATCAGCCGGCCGCGGCCGAAGCGGACCTGCTCGCCGGCCAGCAAGGGCGAGCTGGCCGGCGGCGTCTCGTCGGCGTGGGACGGGGCCAGCGGCGGCGGGCTCGGCTCGGGCGGTGCCGGCTGGCTCAGCCAGGCCGGCGGTGCTGGCGGCGGGGGTGGCGCCGGCGGCAGCGCCAGGGCGAGCTGGGCCGGCGCCTCGGGCCGCGTGGCCGAAGCACCGTAGCGCCAGCCCTGGCCGATCTGGCCGCCGGGCAGGGCCAGATCGAAGCGGGCCGTTCCCGGCAGGCGCTCCAAGCCAGCCCTGATCAAGGCATGCCAGCAGCTGTCGCTCGCCTGCTGCTTCTCCCAGCCGGTCACGATCAGGCGCTCCTGGGCGCGGGTCATGGCGACGTAGAGCAGGCGGCGCGCCTCTTCCGCTTGGCGGCGCTTTTGGGTCTCCAGGGCTGCGGCGCTGACCGGATCGGCCTGGGCCTGGCCCGCCCGCCAGAGCGGCAGGCCGTCCGCCAGCCAGAGCAGCCGGTCCTGGTTGCGCGCCTGGTAGGTGGTGTCGGCCAGGATGACGATCGGCGCTTCCAGGCCCTTGGCGCCATGCACGGTCAGCACCCGCACCTCGTCCCGCGCCTGATCCGGATCGCGCATCAGATCGGTGGTGTCGGCGCGCAGCCAATGCAAAAAGCCCTGGAGCGAGGGCGGATGCAGGCGCTCATAGGCGAGCGCCTGGGCGAGCAGAGCCTCGATCGGCTCGGCCGCGGCTTGGCCCAGGCGGGCGAGCAGGCGCGCCCGGCCGCCGCCGGCGCCGAGCAGGCGGGCGTAGAACTCGAAGGGCGGCACGAAGTCGGATTGCTGCAACAGCTCCTGGAAGCGGGCATGGGCGTCCGCGATCGCCGGGTGCGCCGGCGCCAGCTGGGCCAGGCGGCGGTGGAGCGGCAGCTCGCCGCGGTCATGGGCGAGCAGGAACAGCGCCTCCTCGTCCAGGCCGAACAGGGGGCTTTTCAGGACCGCCGCCAGGGTCAGATCGTCCTCCGGCAGGAGCAGGGCATCGCCCAGCGCCAGGAGATCCTGGACCGCCAGCTCGTCGGTCAGCGCCAGGCGGTCGGCGCCGGCGATCGGCAGGCCGGCCTGCTTGCAGCGCCGGATCAGGAGCTCCTGCATCACGCCGCGGCGCGGCAACAGGATCATGACGTCGCCCGGCTGGACCGGCCGGCCGGCGCAGGCGAGCCAGCTGCCGGCCGCGCACCAGTCCTCGATCTGGCGCACGATCGCATCCGCCAGGCGGCGCTCGGCCTGGTCGATCGGCTGCGGCTCGTCGGGCAGCGCCCAGGGGGCGGGCTTGGGCGCGCTGCCGGCAGCCAGGAGCGGCCAGACCTCGACCAGGCCGGGGGCGTCCTGCCGGGACGCCTCGTGGCGCAGCTCAGTGCCCGGGGCGACCACGCCGGCGCGCGTCGCCGGATCGGCGAACACCGCATCGACCGCCTCGAGGATCGCGGGCGCCGAGCGAAACGAGCGCTGCAGCGGCGCATCCAGCCAGGCGCTGCCGCCGGCGCGGGCGCGCTCGCCGAACACCTGGCGCAGCTGCTGGAGGGTGTCGAGATCGGCGCCCTGGAAGCCGAAGATCGACTGCTTCTCGTCGCCGACCACGAACAGCGTGCGGCTGAGCTCGCGGGCGCCGGCGCCGGTGAAGAAGTCCTCGGTCAAGGCGGCCACGATCGACCATTGCTCGGGGCTGGTGTCCTGGGCCTCGTCGACCAGGACATGGTCGATCCGCTGATCCAGCTTGTAGCGCACCCAGGCGGCGGTGCCTGGCCGGCCGAGGAGCGCCACGGTCAGGCCGATCAGATCGCCGTAGTCGAGCACCGCGCGGACCGCTTTCTGCGCCCGGTAGTGCTCGATCACGGCGCTGCCGAGCTGCAGCAGGGCGCGCGAGCGCTGGGCCACGGTCGCGGCCTTGCAGCGCTCGGCGACCCGCTCGAGCCGCGCCTGCTCGGCCAGCAGCGCATCGTGCGCCTGGCCGGAGCTGGCGGCGGTGGGCTTGGTGATCAGGCTCTTGCGCGCCGTCCGGCAGGCGCCCTTAAGGAAGACGGCTTCATAGTCGCGATAGGCCGCCAGCCGGCCCGCGGCATCGGCGGCGCCCTGGGCAGGCAGTACGACCTGATCCGCCCGGTCTCGCGCGAGGAAGGCGTGTTCATGCATTTCGTGCTCGACAAGAGCAAGTCCGATCTCGCGCTGGCGCGGCGCAAGGTGCAGGACGTCGAGCGCGAGCTGACGGTCTGAGCGACCGGGTTCACTGCCCCGGCAGGGTGCCGACCACGCCGGCGGCGAGCCAGTTCATCGAGGCGATCGCCGCGTCGTCGAGCGCGCCGCGGGCCAGCCGCGTCGTGCCCCGGTTGTCGACCAGCGGCGCGTGGAAGGGCTGCAGGCGGCCCTCGACGATCGCGCGGCGGCGCGACTCGAGTTGGGCGAGCCGGTCCTTCGGCAGCGCCGGGTCCAGGCCGCCGAGCGCGACCAGGCCGTCCTTCATGCCGCCCCAGACCGGCTGCGCCTTCCAGCGCCCGTCGAGCACCGCGCGGGCGACGTCCGTGTAGTAGCCGCCCCAGTGCTGCACGATCGCGGCGAGCTGCGCGTCGGGTGCGAAGCCGCGCATGTCGCTCTGGTAGGCGATCGCGCGCACGCCCTTGTCGCGGAACGCCGCCTGCGCCGCCTGCGGCACGGCCGGCGAACCGCTGTGGTTGGTCAGCACGTCGGCGCCCTGGTCGATCAGCGCCTGCGCGGCCTCGCGCTCGCGCGCCGGGTCGAACCAGGCGTTCAGCCACAGCACCCGCACCTGCGCCCGCGGATTGGCCTCGCGCATGCCGATCGCGAACGCGTTGATGCCCTGCACGACCTCGGGCACCGGAAAGCCGGCGACGTAGCCGGCGACCCCGCTCCTGCTGCTCTTGCCGGCCAGCCAGCCGGCGAGGTAACGCGCCTCGTAGTAGCGTGCGTTGTAGGTGTTCAGGTTGGCCGCGGTCTTGTAGCCGCCGGCGTGCTCGAAGCGCACCTGCGGGAACTCGGCGGCGACCCGCAGCGCCGGCTCGAGGTAGCCGAAGCTGGTCGCGAAGATCAGCCGGTGGCCCTGCCGCGCCAGGTCGCGCATCACGCGCTCGGCATCGGAGCCCTCGGCGACCGCTTCG
>CADEGR010000113.1:0-2998 GCA_902826935.1 uncultured Alphaproteobacteria bacterium
AATCGTCCCAACATTCGCATGCGGCTTGTTCCGCTCAAACTTCGCCTTCGACATGGCCTTCGCTTTCCTCGACTGCAGCGCCCTGGCTGGTTCACTCAGGCCCGTGGAGCGGGTGGTGGGAATCGAACCCACGTAGCCAGCTTGGAAGGCTGGAGCTCTACCATTGAGCTACACCCGCAACTCGGCTCTACTCCGGTCAGCCGCCGACCGAGGCAGCTCGGACGATGGGCTGAGGACACATGGTGGAGGGGGTAGGATTCGAACCTACGTACGCGTACGCGGGCAGATTTACAGTCTGCTGCCTTTAACCACTCGGCCACCCCTCCGCGACCGCGTCAAATCATTTGCCCGCAAGGGAAAAGATCGCCGCGAGTATCTTGATTGACCGACCTTTGTCAACAGCCCTCAAATTCGCCGCAAAAACCTGGAACCAGCGCCATGGCCAAGCCTCGTCCGTCCGTCCCAGCCGCCCGTCCGGCGCGCCCCGATCAGCCGGTCCGACCGGGCGCAGCCCAGCCCCGCCGGCCGCCCGTCGAGCCAGGCCAGCTGTGGCTCTATGGCCGGCATGCGGTCCAGGCGGCCCTGGCCAATCCCCGCCGCGCCTGCCACCGCCTGCTCGCCACCGAGGAGGCGCTGGCCCGCCTGCCCGAGCGGCCGGCCCGGCCGGGCCTCGAGCTCTTGACCGTGCCGCGCGCCGAGCTGGATCGGCGGCTCGGCACGGCGGCGGTGCATCAGGGACTGGCGCTGCTGGTGGCGCCGCTGCCGGCGCTCGATCTGGCCGAGGCCTGCGCGCCCGGCGGTGCGCGAGATATGGTGCTGCTGCTCGATCAGATCAACGACCCGCAGAACCTGGGCGCGATCCTGCGCTCGGCCGCGGCCTTCGGGGTGCGCGCGGTGGTCCTGCCGGCACGGCACAGCGCCGGCCAGAGCGGCGCTGGCGCCAAGGCGGCGTCCGGCGCGCTCGATCTGGTGCCGGTGGTCGAGGTGACCAACCTCGCCCGGGCGCTCGACCAGCTGGCCGAGCTCGGCTACTGGCGGATCGCCCTCGACAGCGCCGCCGCCCAGCCGCTCGAAGAAGCCCCTGCCGACGTGCCGCTGGCGCTGGTCCTGGGCGCCGAGGGCAGCGGCCTGCGCCGGCTGGTGGCGGCCCATTGCGATCTGACGCTCAGCCTGCCGATGGTGGGCGGCGCCATGGCCAGCCTGAACGTCTCGGTCGCGGCCGGGATCGCGCTCTACGTGCTCAGCCGGCGCTAGCGCAGCTCCTCGGCGACCGCGCCGTGGCTGGCGAGCTTGGTGCCGCCGAACATGCTGGTGATGTGGGCGGCTCCCACTAGATAGCCAAGGGCGAAGGCGCCCAGGCTTGCCGCCAGCAGATGGTACCAGCGCAGCTTGCTGCGCCGCGCCCGGCGGACCGCGGCGGCGCGCCGCGTGGCCGGGGCATAGCGTGGTCGAGCACGGCGCCGGGTCATCCGCTCCTCTTCATCCTGCCTGCTCCTGACGGTGCCGCGGCCGCATGCGGCGCGCAACGCGCGGCAGCTTAGCGCGCCCGGCAGCCTTTGCCACTGCCGATTGCGGTGACCGGCCGGCGCCGCGGGCCGGCCCCCGACCCCACCGCGGTATGCCTGCCAGCCGCAATCCAAGCCTCGCTGCCCGCGGAGCCTATCGTCACTTATCGTAAAATGCTATCCAACAGCCGGAGTCGGGAATTACCCGGCTTGGTGGCGGGTTGTCCTGATGCGGCGCTCGCACGCCGGGACCAGACTGACGGGAGGCCGGACGGCATGGTCGATCCCAACAAGGCCGATGGCGATGATCTGGCGGACAGGCGGGTCGGACGCAACGGCGATACCGAGCTGACCTTCGAGCGCCGGCAGCCGCAGCTGCCGGCCCGGCCGGCCGATGCCGAGATGGAGATCGCCAAGGGGTGGGTCGAGCCGGAACGCCGCTTCTCCCGCGCCCGCGCGCCAGGCGACGAACTCGAGATCGACAGCCCGCGCCGCTATCAGCCGGTCAAGCGCGCCGAACGGCCCCGGCCGGGCGTCGGCTCCGGCATGACCCTGGGCGATGCTGCCGAAAGCCTGGAATTTCCCAAGACCGATCCGGCCAAGCCCGCCGCCAGCACCGGCGGCGCCAAGGTGCTGACCCTGCCCTGGCGGCGGCGCCTGTGGCTCGGCTTGCCGGTGCTTGGCCTGGCCGGCGCGGCCGGCCTTGGCTGGATGGCCGAGCAGGTGGCGACGCGCGAGCGCCCGTCGGCGGTGCTGCCGGATCATCCGGTCGATGCGAACCAGCTGGCGGCGCTCGATGCCCGGGTTGCGACGCTGACGGCCAAGCTGGAGTCCGAGCGGGCGGCTTCCTCGGTTCCGCCCCCGGCAGCCAGCCCGCCGACGCCGTTGCCGGCGGCAGCCGACCCGGTGGCCCCGCCACCGCGGGCCGAGGCTGCGGCCGTGGCCCCAGCAGCCGTGGCCCCAGCCGCGGCCCCGGCGCCGAGCCCGATCATCCAGGCCTCCGGGCCGGCCACCAGCAGCCTGCGCCCGCCGCCGATCCGGCCCGACGCGGCGCCCGCGGCGCCGCCGGTCGGGGCATCGACCCTGGCCGCACGCATGCCGGTCGAGGTCCCGGTCGCCCTGGAGCGGCCGACCACCGAGCCCACGCTGCCGCGCCCTGCCGAACCGCCGGTCGTGACGCCAGCCGTCGCGCTGGCCGAGCCGGCGCCTGCGGACGGTGCCGTCGCCATCGCCTCCGGCAGCTGGCAGGCCGAGGATGCGGTGCTGCCGGTGGCCCCGGTCGCCGAGACCCGTGCGCGCGCCGACCAGCCGCCACGGCCGGCCCTCAAGCCCTTGGCGCTGACGGTGGCGCCCCTGCCCGCGCTCAAGCCGGCCGCCTATGACGAGCCGGGCCAGCTGGCGGATGCGGCCGCGCCGCGCAGCCGGCTTGGCCAGTTCTGGCAGTCGTTCACCAGCCTGTTCCAGGCCGGCCGCAGCACCACGATCGGCCTGCC
>CADEGR010000113.1:3098-5632 GCA_902826935.1 uncultured Alphaproteobacteria bacterium
CGGCGGCAAAGGTGGCAACAGCGGCAAAGGCGGCGGCAACAAGGGCAAGGGTTGAGCCCGCCAGCCGCTGACAGCAGCTCCGGTCGCGCCAGATCAGGCTTTGCAAGCCTGCGATCGACGGATAATCCTTGAGCCATAAAATGCAACGGGAGGCAGGCCATGCTCGGCCTGATGATGGATCGGCCGCTGGCCATCCCGTCGATCATCGATTTCGCGGCCCGCACCCATGGCACGACCGAGATCGTGTCCTGCAGCGTCGACGCGCCGGCGCGCCGGCTGACCTATGCCCAGCTGCAGGCGCGCGCCAAGCAGCTCGCCAAGGCGCTGCATGACGAGCTGGGCGTCGGGCTGGGCGACCGGATCGGCACGCTCGCCTGGAACGACCACCGCCATCTCGAGCTCTACTATGCCGTCGCCGGCATCGGCGCGGTCTGCCACACCATCAATCCGCGCCTGTTCCCCGAGCAGATCGCCTACATCATCAACCACGCCGAGGATCGCTACCTCTTCGTCGATCCGATGTTCCTGCCGCTGATCGCCAAGCTGGCGCCGCAGCTGCCGTCGGTCGAGCGCATCTTCCTGTTGTCCGATGCCGAGCACATGCCGCCCGCCCCGCCGCTCGCGCTCGGCTGCTACGAGACGCTGCTAGCCGGCCATGACGACCAGCTGGCCTGGCCCGAGCTGGACGAGCGGACCGCCAGCGGCCTGTGCTACACCTCCGGCACCACCGGCAATCCCAAGGGCGTGCTCTACCACCATCGCTCGACCTTGCTGCATGCGCTGGCGATCTGCCTGCCTGGCAGCATCGGAGTCACCAGTCGCGACGTGGTGCTGCCGGTGGTGCCGATGTTCCATGTCAATGCCTGGGGCCTGCCCTATGCCTGCCCCCTGGTCGGGACCAAGCTGGTCATGCCGGGGCCGAAGCTGGACGGCGCCAGCCTGCACGAGGTGTTCGAGCGCGAGCAGGTGACCTTCTCGGCCGGCGTGCCGACCATCTGGCTGGGCCTGCTCGACCATCTGGAGCGGACCGGCAGCCGCCTGTCCAGCCTGAAGCGGGTGATCATCGGCGGTGCCGCCGCCCCGGCCGCGATGATCGAGCGGTTCGAGCGCGACCATGGCGTCGAGGTCATGCATGGCTGGGGCATGACCGAGATGAGCCCGGTCGGCACGGTCTGTCACATGCCGCGCACGATGGCCGAGCGGCCGCTGGAGGAGCAGCGCCGGCTCAAGCAGAAGCAGGGCCAGGCGCTGTGGGGCGTCGAGCTCAAGATCGTCGATGCCGCCGGCCGGCCGTTGCCCCATGACGGCCAGGCGTCGGGCCTCCTGATGTGCCGCGGCGCCTGGATCACCTCGGGCTATTTCCGGGACGAGGCGAGCAATGAAGGCGCGTTCGATGCCGAGGGCTGGTTCGCGACCGGCGATGTCGCGACCATCGATCCGGCGGGCTTTCTCGAGATCACCGATCGGGCCAAGGACGTGATCAAGTCCGGCGGCGAGTGGATCAGCTCGATCGCGCTCGAGAACCTGGCGATCGGCCATCCTGCGGTGGCGGAGGCGGCGGTGATCGGCCTGGCTCACCCCAAATGGGACGAGCGGCCGCTCCTGGTCGTGGTGCTGCGGCCGGGCAGCACCGCCGACAAGGCGGCATTGCTTGACCATCTGCGCGGGCGGGTCGCCAGCTGGTGGGTGCCGGACGATGTCATGATCGTCGACCAGCTGCCGCATACGGCCACCGGCAAGGTGCAAAAAAGCGTGCTGCGCGAGCAATTTGCCGGCCATGCCTGGCCGGCCGCCTGAACTTTCGGCTCAGCCCTTCTTCTCGGGCTTCTTGGCCGGGCTGGGCTCAGGGGGCGCGACGCTGCTGAAGAACTGGCGCCAGAACTGCTCCTGCATCTGGCCGAAGCCCTTGACGCCTTCCGGCAGCCACAGGCGCATCAGGGCCTCCGGATCGCTCGCATCCAGATAGCGGCTGAGGCGCTCCTGCATCTGGGCGACCAGGGCGTCCTGCATCGGCTCGACATTGGGCAGGCCGAAGAAGCTGCGGGCCTCGTGCGGCGTGCATTCGATGTCGATCGTGATCTTCATGCCAGCTCCATGGCCTGCCTCGAGGCCGCTTCAAGGCCGGCGCATCAGGACCGCGCCGGCTGGATCCAGGATCTGCAGGCCGAGCGGGCTGAGGTCGCCGGCGGCGATCCGCCATTGATCGTACAATGCATTGGTGAAGCTCTCGCGGCCACTGGCGGGCACCGTGTTCCAGGCCGCGGTCGCCAGCACGTCGATCTCGCCCCCGCCGCGCGTCCGGACATCGGTGAACAGGTCGATCCCGGCCAGCGCCTTGGCGCGCTCGTTCAGGTCGCGCACCGTGGTCCGAAAGTCGCCGACCGCGGCCGGCTCGCCGGCGCCGGCCGGGGCCGATGGTGGCGCTGGCTCGGCCAAGGCGACCGTCGAGCTGTCGGCCGCCTCAGTCGCGATGGCGGTGCCGGGCGGCGGCGCATTGTCCAGGAGCGGCCGGGCGCCCAGCGCCGCATCGGCTG
>CADEGR010000113.1:5732-8117 GCA_902826935.1 uncultured Alphaproteobacteria bacterium
TGACGCATCGGCTGCACCGGGTGACGCATCCAGTGCACCCGGCGGCGCATCGGCCGCGCCGGCGACCACCGAGCGATGCACCCAGCCGCGCCGGTGCTTGTCCGGCAGGTTGACGAACAGCCAGTCGCCCTTGCGGGTCAGCTCGACCATGGCCTCGCCGGGTCCGACCGTGAGCAGGACCTCGGCCTGGAGCACCGGCGCCGAGCGCAGGTTCACGCCTGGCTTCAGCACCCGCACCGGATCGCCCTTGGCGGCCAGCCCCGGCGCCGCGCCGGCCGCGGCGATTATCAAACCGATGATCAGTGCGCGCATCGCCACCTCCGCATCCGCCCGCACGACCCCTCGCCGGCGCGCATAGCAACGCCCGGCCCGGCCGCTCCGGCCTGATCGATGGCAAGTCAAATGCCACGAAGCAAAGTGGGTATCTAGCAGCAGCGAGGCCGGTTTGTCTGCCCCCTTCGCCAGGCCGCAGGCACGCACCAATTCCGCTTATTTCATATTATATGATAATTGCGCGGATCGGCCGCTGTGCTAGGCTGGAGCGGCCACGCAGTCCAACGATGACTGCCGAAGGGAGGCACTATGCAACGCATTCTCATAAGCGGCGCCTTGGCGCTCGCGGCTCTGCTGGCCCAGGGCGTCCAGGCCCAGGACAAGCAATCGCTGGCCTTCGTGGTCAACGGCGCTTCCGACTTCTGGAAGATCGCCGAAGCCGGGGTCAAGAAGGCCCAGACCGAGCTGCCGGACTTCGAGCTGTCGCTGAAATATCCGGAGCAAGCGGCTGCCGCCGTGCAGCAACGGCTGATGGACGACCTGGTCGCGGCCGGCACCGACGCGATCATGGT
Organism: uncultured Alphaproteobacteria bacterium; assembly: GCA_902826935.1. Lineage (GTDB taxonomy): Bacteria > Pseudomonadota > Alphaproteobacteria > Geminicoccales > Geminicoccaceae > CADEGR01. Next base: position 6,578 of record CADEGR010000113.1, read on the forward strand.
GAGCGCGGTCGATCCCAAGACCTCGACCGAGGCGCTCAACCGGGTCGCCGAGCAGGTGCCGCTGTTCACGACCGACAGCGACGCGCCCGACAGCAAGCGGATCGCCTATATCGGCAGCTCCAATGTCGAGCTCGGCAAGAATGCCGGCGCGCTGATGAAGCAGGCCCTGCCGGACGGCGGCAAATGCATCGGCTTCGTCGGCCTGCCCGGCGCCGACAACGCGCGCGAGCGGATCGAGGGCATCAAGGCAGCGCTCGAAGGCTCGAAGGTCGAGCTGACCGACGTGCGCGGCGACGACATCGACCAGACCCGCGCCAAGCGCAATGTCGAGGACGCGCTGGCCGCCAACCCCGACATCAGCTGCATGGTCGGCATCTACTCCTACAACACCCCGCGCATCTACGAGGTGCTGAAGGAGGCCGGCCAGCTGGGCACGATCAAGGTGATCGGCTTCGACGAGGACCCGATCACGCTGGGCGGCGTGCGCGAGGGCACGATCGTCGGCACCGTGGTCCAGAACCCCTATGAATGGGGCTATCAGGGCATGAAGCTGATGGCCGCCTTTCTCAAGGGCGACAAGTCGGGCATTCCGGCCGACGCGCTGATCATCGTGCCCGGCCAGGTGATCGACCAGAGCAACGTCGATGCCTTCGAGAGCGAGCTGAAGGCGCGCATCAGCGGCGGTTGAGCCGGCACGCGGGCGGCCGGCACGGGCTGATCCCTGCCGGCCGCCGCTGCCGCCTCGGCCAGGCCCTGCCGGCCGGCAGGCTGAGCGCCAACATGCCACCAACGGGCTGCCTGCCGTGCTCGATCTGATCGGGATCGCCAAGACCTACCCGGGCGTGGTGGCGCTGGCCGCGGTCGATCTGTCGATCCGGCCGGGCGAGGTGGTCGGCCTGATCGGCGAGAACGGCGCCGGCAAGTCGACGCTGATGAAGATCCTGGGCGGCGTGGTGGCGCCGTCCGCCGGCACGATCCGGCTGGATGGCCAGGACCGGCCAGCGCTGAGCGTGGCCGAGGCGCTGGCGGGCGGCATCGCCTTCGTCCACCAGGAGCTCAACCTGTTCGAGAACCTGGACGTCGCCGGCAACATCCTGATCGGCCGCGAGCCGCTCCAGGCCGGGCCGCTCCGGCTGATCGACCGGCGCGCCATGCACCGGCGGGTCCAGCCGATCCTGGCCCGGCTGGGCGCCGATTTCGGCCCGGCGACGCCCTTGGCCAGCCTGTCGCTTGCCCAGATGCAGCTGGTCGAGATCGCCAAGGCGCTCTCGCTCGACGCCCGCCTCGTGATCATGGACGAGCCAACCTCGAGCCTGACCGTGACCGAGACGGAGCGCCTGCTCAAGGTGATCGGCGAGCTGAAGGCGAGCGGCGTCGGCGTGATCTTCATCTCGCACCGCCTGCACGAGGTCGAGCGCTGCTGCGACCGGGTCGTGGTGCTGCGCGACGGCCAGGTCGTCGGCAGCCTGGCCGGGCCGGAGATCCGCCATGACGCGATGATCCGGCTGATGATCGGCCGCGACCTGCGCTCGCTCTACAT
>CADEGR010000113.1:8217-14670 GCA_902826935.1 uncultured Alphaproteobacteria bacterium
CCGCGCGATGCGATCGATCGCGGCCTGTTCCTGGTGCCCGAGGACCGCAAGCGGGCGGGCCTGCTGCTCGATTTCCCGATCGCCGCCAATATCAGCTTGCCGGCGCTCGGCCAGCATGCCGGCGCCTGGCTGATCGACGGCGCCGCCGAGGCCGCCAGCGCCGAGCGCCAGCGCCGGGCGCTCGGCATCCGGGCGCCTACTGTGCAGACCGAGGCGCGCACGCTGTCCGGCGGCAACCAGCAGAAGGTGGTCCTGGCCAAGTGGCTGGCGATGCGGCCGCGGGTCCTGATCTTCGACGAGCCGACCCGCGGCATCGATGTCGGCGCCAAGGGCGAGATCTACCAGCTGATGCGCACGCTTGCCGATTCGGGCGTCGCGATCATGATGATCTCGAGCGACATGGAGGAGGTCATCGGGGTGAGCGATCGGATCGCCGTGATGCATGAAGGCCGGATCAGCGGCCGGCTGGCGCGCGCCCAGTTCAGCGAGCACAACGTGCTCCGGCTGGCGGTCGGCCAGCCGCTCCAGGCGGACGCCGGCGCATGCTGAAGAAGGACCTGGGCCTGCTCGTCCTGATCCTGGTGGTGGGCGCGATCGTGGCGGCGATCAATCCGCGCTTCCTGTCGCCGATCAACCTCGCCAACACCGCCAACCTGATCGGCCTGTTCGGGCTGTTCTCCCTGGCCCAGGCCTTCGTGATCATCACCGGCGGCATCGAATTGTCGGTCGGCTCGATCATCGCGCTCCTGGGCGTGGTGTTCATCGATCTGATCGCCAATGTCGGGCTGCCCTGGGGCCTGGCGGCGCTGGTCGTGCTCGCCCTCGGCCTCGCGATGGGCGCGATTCACGGCTGGCTGATCACGCGGATGCGCATGCAGCCCTTCGTGGTCACCTTGTGCGGCCTGCTGATCTATCGCGGCATCGCCCGCTTCTATACCGAGGATGCGACCGCCGGCTTCGCCTTCGGCCAGAGCTTCCCGACGCTGGAATGGCTGACCGCCGGCCGCAGCTTCGGCGTGCCGCACAGCATGATCGCCTTCGTGCTGGTCGCCCTGGTGCTGGCCGTGCTGCTGCACCGCTCGGTGTTCGGCCGCTATCTGTTCGCGGTCGGCAAGAACGAGGAGGCGGCCCGCTATTCGGGCGTGCGCACCGCGCGGGTGATCGTCGCCGCCTATGTGCTGTGCTGCGGCCTGACCGCGCTGGCCGCGATCTTCATCGCCATGTACACCCGCTCGATCTCGCCGGCCTCCCATGGCAATTTCTACGAGCTCTACGCGATCGCGGCGGCGGTCCTGGGCGGCTGCAGCCTGCGCGGTGGCGAAGGCACGATCCTGGGCGTGGTGCTGGGCACGATCCTGCTCCAGGTCCTGCAGAACCTGGTCAACCTCCTGGGCATCCCCAGCTCCTTGAACTTTGCCGTGATGGGCGGGGTCATCCTGATCGGCGTGCTGGCGGACCAGCAGCTGATCGCCTTCCGGCAGCGGGGCGCCACGGCGCGCCAGGCCGGCGGCGGCCCGGCGCCCGCGGGCCTGCCCGAGCGCGAGCAGGCCTGAGCGGGCGCAAGCGCAACCGGCCGGCGGCCGGGAGTGTTGATGATAAGCGACGCAACGTCACGCTGGAGGCAACCATGACCGAGCACTCTCGAACCATCCAAGGTGCGTGCTTGTGCGGCGCGGTGCGCTACGAGCTGCACGGCGCGCCTGGCCCGGTGATCAACTGCCACTGCCAGCAATGCCGCAAGCAGACCGGCCACTTCCTGGCCGCAACCGATGTGGCGCTGGCCGATCTCGCCTTGACCGAGAGCCGCGGCCTGGCCTGGTACCAGTCGAGCGACTTCGCCAAGCGCGGCTTTTGCAAGCTCTGCGGCTCGACCCTGTTCTGGCAGCGCCTGGACGCGGCCCAGATCTCGGTCGCCGCGGGCAGCCTGGAGGGTGCCACCGGGCTGGCCACCACCGGCCATATCTACGTCGACTTCAAGGGCGACTATTACGAGCTGGACGACCACCTGCCGCGCTGGCCCGCGGGCCAGCCGGGCTGAACCTCGCACCGGGAGATCGCGCGATGTTGGATCATGTCAGCCTGCCGGTCGCCGATATCGGCCGCGCCAAGGCGTTCTATGCCCAGGCGCTGGCGCCGCTCGACTACATGCTGGTCCTGGATTTCGACCAGGCGGTCGGCTTCGGGGTCGGCGGCAAGCCGGATTTCTGGCCGGTCCAGAGCGGCAGCGTCGGCGGCCCGATCCATGTCGCCTTCCAGGCCAAGGACCGGGCGGCCGTGCGCGCCTTCCATGCCGCGGCGCTCAAGGCCGGCGGCCGCGACAACGGCGCGCCGGGCCTGCGCAGCGAATATCACCCGACCTATTACGGCGCCTTCGTGCTCGATCCCGACGGCCACAATATCGAGGCGGTCTGCCACCTGCCCGAATAGGCGCGCCGGCAGCGGCGCCAGCCGGCGCTGTACCGGCTTTGTTCCGATGTGCTACAGGTTGTGGCCTGCCGGCGGTTGTCGGCAATATGGGTTGTGGATCCACGACCGCCGGGAGTGCCATGGCCAAGCGCAAGCGTGCGGCCAAAGCCGCCAAGCGGTGGCCGTTCGAGCTGCGGCTGCTGGGGTTCGTGCTGCGCCTGGCGTTCTGGCATCTGCCGCGCCTGCTCTGGCGCTGCCTGGCCCGGCTCGCCGGCTGGCTGGGCCGGCGGGCGCCGGTGCCGGAGACGGCGGCGGAATTCTACCGCTCCTATCGCTGGCGCCGCTTGCGCATCGACGTGCTCGAGGAGAACCGGGCGGCATTCGGTGGTGGTCTGACCTGCGAATGCTGCGGCGACCACGACGCCGCGCGCTACCATGTCGACCACATCTATCCGCGCTCCAGCCATCCCGAGCTGGCGCTGATCGCCGACAATCTGCAGGTGCTGTGCGACGCCTGCAATATCGGCAAGGCGACCCATTACACCACCAACTGGCGGGACGGCCCCCTGCCCTCCTTGGCCGCCCGCTTGCGCCAATGGCTGGCGCCGCGCAGCTCGGATCGATCGCAAAGCGAACAATCATGAAGGATCTCGCTTCGTTCAATCATTGGACAATGTGCTGTCGCGGCCAATCTTGATCTTGCACCGCTCCCGGCGGTATTATGGCTCTTGCCCATAAAGTCATTGTGATACTGCCTGAAGCTGGCGTGCTTTGCAGGCAAGCCGATTTCGAAGGGAGACGTCGATGGGCTGGGGCTGGGTTGGCGATGCGGCGGGTGCTGTCAAGGACGGCATCCGCTCCGCTGGTGACGGCTTCGGTGCCGCGCTCGACGATGCCAGGCGCGCCGCAGCCAATGTCTCGCCCGCCACGATCGGCCATACCGCGCTCGACGTCGTCGGCCTGGTGCCGGTGGTCGGCGAAGTGGCGGATCTCGCCAATGCCGGCTGGTACGCCGCCGAGGGCAATTACGTCGACGCCGGTCTGTCGGCAGCCAGCGCGATTCCGATTGCCGGCTGGGGCGCGACGGGGGCCAAGTGGGTCAAGACGGGGGTCAATGTCGCCGATGCCGCGAATGACGGCGTCCGGATGGTGGACAATGTCGGCGATGGCGCTCGCGCCGTCGACAACGTCGCCGACGGAGCCCGAGCGGGCGACCAGGCGAGCGACGGCGCCAAGGTGGTCGAGGATGCTGCTCCGCCGACCCAGGCTGGCAGCGGCAAGGGCCCAGGCGAGCCGCCCGATGGCCCAGGCGGCGGCAAGCGCACCGGCGGCGCTGCCGACGAGCCGGAACCGGGCGCCGGGGCCGGTCGTGATGGCACGCCTGACCGTGGCCGGCTGACCGGCTCGCTGGACGATCTGACGCCCGCCGAGCGCTCGTATGTCGAGCTGGAGCTGAATGCCGGCCGCAATGTCGAGATGATCCCGCGCGGCGAAGGCCGCACGCCCGACTTTCGCATCGATGGCGGCCCGACCACCGAGCTGAAGACGATCTCCGGCGTGCAGGACACCTCGGGCGACGGCATCTCTCGGGCCATGGCGAGCCGGATCATGGATGGCCGGGGCCAGGCTGATCATATCGTCGTCGACATCCGGCAGCAGGCTGGCGTGACCCAGGAGATCGCCGAACGGGGGGTCCGCCGCGCCTATGGCGCCGACAACCTGACCGGTGGCAAGATCCAGGAGATCCGCGTGATCGGTCCCGATTTCGACATCACCGTCCCGAGGCGATAGCGATGGCCGAGCTGCCCACCTATGCCGAGCTGGCTGGCAGGATCAACGCGCATCTGGCCAGCGCCCAGGGTGACGCCCAGCACCGTGACATCGCCCTGGTCTGGGATGGCTACCTCGCAGGTTTGCTGGAATGGCAGCTGATCAGCGTCGGCGACCATCAAAGGCTGCATGGGCTGCTGCCGGCGATCGCCGACAATCCGACTGCGCAGATCTTCCTGGGCGTCGACGCCTGAGATCTTGGGGTCGATGGTAAGGCTCTGATCAGTTCGGTCGCGCGCCCAGCCCCACCTTCTTGTTCACGAAATCGAGCCGGTAGGTCCGGCTGATGTCGAGGTCCTTGGGATAGAGCCCTGCCTGGGTGGCAAAGGCGAAGAACTCCCGCCAGCGCTGGTCGCTCATGGCGCCGATGCCGTCGGTCAGGGCCTGGCCTGACAAGACGATGCCATGGGCCTTCATCTGGGCGATCGAATAGGCGATCTGGGCGTCGGTCATGTCCGGATTGTCCTGCTTGATCAGGGCGTTGCCGGGCGCAGGGTCGCCCTGCAGGTAGCTGGCCCAGCCCTCGATCGAGGCGTCGACGAAGCGCTGCACCAGATCCGCCTTGGTGTCGGCGGTCTCGATGGTGGTCTCGATCAGGGTCGAGTAGCTGTCATAGCCATGGTCGGCCAAGAGGAGCACGACCGGCTTGAAGCCGCCTTGCTGCTCGATCGCGAACGGCTCGGAGGTGACATAGCCTTGCTGGATCGCCTGGGGATCGGCCAGGAACGGCGCTGGATTGAAGTTGTAGGGCCGGATCTGGTCGTCGCTGTAGCCGAAGGCCGCCTTCAGCCATTGCCAGGTGGTGAGCTCCACCTGGCGCGAGATCATGATCGGCTGGCCCTTCAGGTCCTCCAGCCGGTCATGGCCGACGCCCGGATGGGCCATCAGGATCACCGGCTCCTTCTGGAACAGGGCCGCCACCATCACGGTCGGGATCTGGTTCTGGGCGTTGTTGAAGGCCGAGAACATGGTGCCGGCCATGTAGAAGTCGAGCTTGCCGGCCAGCAGCAGCTGGCGGAAATTGGCCTGGGGACCGCCTTGCCGGATCGTGACCGCCAGGCCGTGCCGCTCGTAGAGCCCCGTCGCCACCGCCTGGTAGAAGCCGCCATGCTCGGCCTGCGCTTTCCAATTGGTGCCGAAGCTGACCTGATCGAGCGCTTCGGCCTCGACCGGCAGCAGCCCGATGCCAAGCAGCAGGCAGAACCATGACCAACGTCGCAGCATGCGGGCTCCCCCCTCGGCCGGGCGGACCCTCCGCCGGCGCCTACGTCAGGGCGCCATGAGAGCAAATTGCAGGCCGCGCGTCAGCAGGCCGCGGCGCTGAACGGAGCCCACCATGCTGCTGGTCCAGCTCTCCGATCTGCATTATCTGCCGCCTGGCCGCCGCGTGCTCGAGCGGATCGACACGGCGGCCGCCCTGGCGCACGCCGTGGCCGCGGTCAATGTCCTGCGGCCGGTGCCCGATGCCGTGCTGATCACCGGCGATCTGACCCATGACGGCGACCGCGCGGCGCATCTGGCGCTGCACGCGGCGCTGGCCGAGCTGACCGCGCCGATCCTGCCGCTGCCCGGCAACCACGACGACCGCGAGCTGCTGCGCGCGACCTTCGCCGCAACCGGCCTGTTTGCAGCCGAGGGCCCCCTGTCCTTCGTGCGGGAGCTTGGGCCGTGCCGCCTGATCGGGCTGGACAGCCTCTTGCCCGGCCGCCCGGCCGGCCAGCTGGGGGCAGCGCAGCTGGCCTGGCTCGACCAGCGCCTCGCCGAGAGCCCGCGCCCGACCTTGGTGGCGCTGCACCACCCGCCCTTTGCCACCGGCATCGAGCACATGGACCGCATGATGCTGCTGGACGCCGCCGAGCTGGGCGCGGTGCTGGCCCGCCATGACCACGTGGTCCGGGTGCTGTCCGGCCATGTCCACCGCACGGTCCTGGGCACGGTCGGCGGCCGGCCGGCCATGATCGGCCCCGGCACCGCCCATGCCGTCGAGCTGACCCTGGCCGACGATCCGCCGCGCTGGATCATGGAGCCGCCCGGCATGCTGCTGCACCACTGGCAGCCGGCGCAGGGCCTGGCGAGCCAGCTGCACTGCATCGGCAGCTTCGCCGCCGGGCCGTTCTAGGTCAAAGCCCGAGCAGGCGACATCGCGCTGCCTGATTGACCTTATCTTCAGCCAATCCGGCGATCCTGCCCCTGGTCCATGCGATCCTGGGAGTCCGC
>CADEGR010000114.1 GCA_902826935.1 uncultured Alphaproteobacteria bacterium
GTCTATGTCGGCGCGGTCGCGGTCCTGTTCCTGTTCGTCGTGATGATGCTCGACATCAACTTCGTGCGGCTGCGCGAGGGCTTCCTGCAATATCTGCCGATCGGCGGCCTGATCGGCCTGATCCTCCTGGTCGAGCTGGTGGTCGTCCTGGCCGGCTGGACGATCTCGCCCGAGCAGCTGGCGGCCGCCGCCGAGCAGCCGGTCGCGGGCGCCACCAGCAACATCGAGGCGCTCGGCCAGCTGCTCTACACGGACTACTTCTACCTGTTCCAGATCGCGGGGCTGATCCTCCTGGTCGCGATGATCGGGGCGATCACGCTGACCCTCCGCGCGCGCCCGAATGTCCGCCGCCAGCAGATCGGCCAGCAGGTCCATCGCACCCGCGAGGAGGCGATCGAGGTGCGCAAGGTCCAGCCCGGGAGCGGCATCTGATGGCGATCCCGATCGCGCATTACCTGGCGGTCGCCGCCATCCTGTTCACGCTCGGCATCTTCGGCATCTTTTTGAACCGCAAGAACGTGATCGTCATCTTGATGTCGATCGAGCTGATGCTGCTCGCGATCAACCTGAACTTTGTCGCCTTCTCGGCCTATCTGGGCGATCTGGCTGGCCAGGTCTTCGCGATGTTCGTGCTGACGGTCGCGGCCGCCGAGGCGGCGATCGGCCTTGCCATCCTCGTGGTCTACTTCCGCAACCGGGGCAGCATCGAGGTCGAAGACATCAACCTGATGAAGGGCTGATCGATGCTGGCGACCGGTGTCGTCTTCTTCCCGCTCCTGGGCGCCATCATCGCTGGCCTGGGCGGTCGCCTGATCGGCGATCGCGCCGCCCAGCTGGTGACCTGCGGCGGCATGGTGCTCTCGGCGGCCTGCGCCTGGGGCGTGCTGTTCGGGCTCGGCGAGGAGCCCTACAAGATCGAGCTCCTGCGCTGGATCCACGCCGGCACCTTCGAGACCGACTGGACGATCCGGGTCGACATGCTCTCCGCGATCATGATGTTCGTGGTCAGCACGGTCTCGACCCTGATCCACATCTACTCGATCGGCTACATGCACCACGACCCGAGCGTGCCGCGGTTCATGAGCTATCTGTCGCTGTTCACCTTCTTCATGCTGGCGCTGGTCACCGCCGACAACTTCCTGCAGCTGTTCTTCGGCTGGGAAGGCGTGGGCCTGGTCTCCTATCTGCTGATCGGCTTCTGGTACACGCGCCCGTCGGCCTGCGCCGCCGCGATCAAGGCGTTCCTGGTCAACCGGGTCGGCGACGTCGGCTTCGCGCTCGGCATCGCCGCGGTCTATCTGCTGTTCGATTCGGTCGAGTTCGACGTGGTGTTCGCGCGCGTGCCCGAGTTCGTCGGCGCCACGCTGACGGTGTTCGGCGGCGATTTCGACGCGCTGACCGTGATCTGCCTGCTGCTGTTCATCGGCGCCATGGGCAAGTCCGCCCAGCTCGGCCTGCACACCTGGCTGCCCGATGCGATGGAAGGCCCCACCCCGGTTTCGGCCCTGATCCATGCGGCGACCATGGTGACCGCCGGCGTGTTCCTGGTCGCGCGCTGCTCGCCCTTGTTCGAGTACGCGCCGACCGCGCTCGCCTTCGTCACCTTCATCGGCGCCAGCACCGCCTTCTTCGCGGCGACCGTGGGCCTGGTCCAGAACGACATCAAGCGGGTGATCGCCTACTCGACCTGCTCGCAGCTGGGCTACATGTTCTTCGCCGCAGGCGTCGGCGCCTATCCGGCCGCGATCTTCCACCTCTACACCCACGCCTTCTTCAAGGCGCTCCTGTTCCTGGGCGCCGGCTCGGTGATCCACGCCATGTCCGACGAGCAGGACATGCGCAAGATGGGCGGCATCTGGCGTCAGGTCCCGATCACCTACACGGTGATGTGGATCGGCTCGCTGGCGTTGGCGGGCGTGCCGATCTTCGCCGGCTACTACTCCAAGGACCTGATCCTCGAGAGCGCTTATGCGGCCCATAGCCCGTTCGCCGGCTACGCCTTCTGGCTCGGCATCGCGGCCGCGGTCATGACCGCCTTATATTCGTGGCGGCTGCTGTTCATGACCTTCCACGGCACGCCGCGGGCCTCGGCCGAGGTCATGCACCATGTCCACGAATCGCCGCCGATCATGACCGTGCCGCTGATCATCCTGGCGGTCGGCGCGGTGTTCGCCGGCATCCTGGGCCTGCCCATGGTCGAGGCCTCGGGCGAGTTCTGGCACGGTGCCATCTTGATGCGCCACGAGCCCACGATCATCGAGGAGGCGCATCACGTGCCGCTGGTGATCAAGCTGCTGCCGCTCTTGGCCGACGCGCTCGGCATTGGCGTCGCCTATCTCTTCTACATCGCCCGGCCGGAGCTGCCGGGCCAGCTGGCGGCGCGCCTGCAGTGGCTCTACCGCTTCCTGCTCAACAAGTGGTATTTCGACGAGCTCTATGACGCCTTGTTCGTGCGGCCGGCCAAGGCGCTCGGCACGCTGCTCTGGCAGGCCGGCGATGTCGGGCTGATCGACCGGTTCGGCCCGAACGGCGTGGCCGCCTCGGCGCTGGTCGTCACGCGCCGCGCCGTGCGCCTGCAGAGCGGCTTCGTCTATCACTACGCCTTCGCCATGCTGATCGGGGTCGCGCTCCTGGTCACCTGGTACCTGTTCCGGCTCTAGGAGGGCGGACGACGATGAGCGAATGGCCGCTGCTCTCCCTGGTCATCTTCCTGCCGCTGGCCGGTGCCGGCTTCATCATGCTGATCCGCGGCGAGCCCGCGGTGGTCAACCAGAACGCCCGCAGCGTGGCGCTCTGGACCGCGAGCATCACCTTCCTGCTGTCGCTCCTGATCTGGGTCGACTTCGATCCCAGCCGCTCGGACTTCCAGCTGGTCGAGCGGGCCGAGTGGTTCACCGGCTTCAACATCAACTACCATGTCGGCGTCGACGGCATCTCGCTGTTCCTGGTGCTGCTCAGCACGCTCACCACGCTGATCTGCATCCTGGTCTCCTGGGAATCGATCCAGGTCCGCGTCAAGGAATACATGGTCGCGTTCCTGGTCATGGAAACCTTCATGGTCGGCGTGTTCTGCGCGCTCGACATCGTGCTGTTCTATCTGTTCTTCGAGGGCATCCTGATCCCGATGTTCCTGATCATCGGCATCTGGGGCGGGCCGCGCCGGATCTACTCGGCCTTCAAGTTCTTCCTGTACACGCTCCTGGGCTCGGTCCTGTTCCTGATCGCGATCCTGGCGATGTACCTGCAGACCGGCACCACCGACATCCCGAGCCTGATGGCGGCCGAGTTCACGCCCGAGATGCAGATCTGGCTGTGGCTCGCGATGTTCGCGTCCTTCGCGGTCAAGGTGCCGATGTGGCCGTTCCACACCTGGCTGCCGGATGCCCATGTCGAGGCGCCGACCGCCGGCTCGGTGGTCCTGGCGGGCGTGCTCCTGAAGCTCGGCGGCTACGGCTTCCTGCGCTTCTCCTTGCCGATGCTGCCCGACGCCTCGGCCTATTTCACGCCCTTCATCTACACGCTCTCGATCGTGGCGGTGATCTACACCTCGCTGGTCGCCCTGATGCAGACCGACATGAAGAAGCTGATCGCCTACAGCTCGGTCGCCCATATGGGCATCGTCACGATCGGCATCTTCACCCTCAATCCCTTGGGCATCCAGGGCAGCATCATCCAGATGCTGAGCCACGGCCTGGTCTCGGCGGCGCTGTTCATGTGCGTGGGCGTGGTCTACGACCGCATCCACAGCCGCGAGATCGCGAGCTATGGCGGGCTTGCCGAGCGCATGCCGCTCTATGCCACGACCTTCATGCTGTTCATGCTGGCCTCGGTCGGCCTGCCCGCGACCTCGGGCTTCGTCGGCGAGATCATGGTCCTGATCGGCGTGTTCCAGGTCAACAGCTGGGTCGCCCTGTTCGCCGCCTCGGGCATGGTGCTGGGCGCTGCCTACATGCTCTGGCTCTATCGCCGGGTGATCTTCGGCGCCTTGACCAAGGACAGCCTGGCCCGGTTGGGCGATCTGCGGCCGCATGAGATGGCGGCCTTCGCGCCCCTGGTGCTGCTGGTCCTGCTGATGGGCTTGTGGCCGACCTTGTTCCTCGACCCCATGGCCGCGTCGGTCGATCATCTCCTGACCCAGGCGCAGCAGACGCCGGTCAGCCAGTTCGCCGGCCGCTGACTTCCGGCCGCTGACTTAAAGCAGGATCCGAGCCTTGCCCGACCTCGCCCCCGCCATGACCGAAATCCTGCTGATCTGCGTCGCCATGGCGCTCTTGATGCTGGGCGCCTTCCGGGGCGAGGAGCCAGGCGCCTCCCGCCTGGTGACGCCGCTCGCCGTGATGGCCCTGGTGATCGGCCTGTTCATCCTCCTGGTCGGCGAGAAGTCGGAGAGCCTGGCCTTCGAGGGTCAGTTCGTGCAGGACGCCTTCGCGATCTACTTGAAGATTCTGATCCTGGCGGGCGCGGCGGCCTGCCTCCTGCTGACCCCGGCCTTCCTGCAGCGCGAGCGGATCGAGCGGTTCGAATATCCGGTCCTGGCCTTGTTCTCGACCGTCGGCATGCTGCTGATGGTCTCGGCCAACAGCCTGGTCGCCCTCTATCTGGCGCTCGAGCTGCAGAGCCTGCCGCTCTATGTCATGACCGCCTTCCACCGCGACCAGACCCGCTCGACCGAGGCGGGCTTGAAGTATTTCGTGCTGGGCGCGCTCGCCTCCGGGCTGCTGCTCTACGGCTGCTCGCTGGTCTACGGCTTCACCGGCACCTTGTCCTTCGAGGGCCTGGCGAGCGCCCTGGCGCCGGCCGCCGATGGCACCCGCACGATCAGCACCGGCGTCCTGATCGGCCTGGTGTTCATCGCCGCCGGCCTGGCGTTCAAGCTCGCCGCGGTGCCGTTCCACATGTGGACGCCGGACGTCTACGAGGGCGCCCCCACGCCGGTCACCGCCTTCCTGGCGGCCGCCCCCAAGGTCGCGGCCATGGGCCTGACCTTGCGCGTGTTCTACCAGCCGTTCGGCGCCTGGGCGCCGGAGTGGCAGCAGATCCTGGTGTTCATCTCGATCGCCTCGATGCTGCTGGGCGCCTTCGCCGCGATCGGCCAGAGCAACATCAAGCGCCTCCTGGCCTACAGCGCCATCGGCCATATCGGCTATGCCCTGGTCGGCTTCGCCGCCGGCACCCAGCAGGGCGTGCACGGCGTGCTGGTCTACCTCGCGATCTACCTGATCATGACGGTCGGCACCTTTGCCTGCGTGCTGGTGATGCGGCGCAAGGGCCAGGCGGTCGAGCAGATCGAGGATCTGGCAGGGCTCGCCAACCACCAGCCGATGCTCGCGGCCGCGATCGCGATCTTCATGTTCTCGCTGGCCGGCATCCCGCCGCTCGCCGGCTTCTTCGGCAAGCTCTACGTGTTCATGGCGGCGGTCCAGGCCAATCTCGTGCCGCTCGCCGTGATCGGCGTGCTGGCGAGCGTGGTCGGCGCCTACTACTACCTGCGGATCGTCAAGCTGATGTATTTCGACGAATCCTCGCAGGTGCTCGACCGGCCGATCGGCCGCGAGTTCTCGATCATCCTGGGCGCCGCTGCGATTTTCAATCTGGTGTTCTGCCTGGCCCCGAGCTGGCTGCTTGGGCAGGCGCAGCGAGCGGCGGCGGCGCTCCTGACGTGAGCCAGCCCGCGCTGCCGGCGGGCTTCCGCCTGCTGCAGCTCGCCGAGGTCGCCAGCACCAACGACGTGCTGCGCGCCCGGGCGCTGGCCGGCGAGCCGGCCGGGCTGGTGGTCACGGCCGAGGTCCAAACCGCCGGCCGCGGCCGCTATGGCCGCAGCTGGAGCTCGCCCGCGGGCAATCTCTATGCGTCCGTCCTGCTGCGCCCCGATCGCCGGCCGGCCGAGATCGCGCAGCTCTCGCTGGTCGCCGGGATCGCCCTGCTGGAAGCCCTGGCCGAGCGAGCGCCGGCCGGTTGCAAGCCGCGCCTCAAATGGCCGAACGATCTCCTGATCGACGGCGCCAAGGTCGCGGGCGTGCTGCTGGAGAGCGATGCCGGTCCCGGCGAGCGTGGCTTCGTGATCATCGGCACCGGCGTCAATATCACGAGCGCGCCGGCGGACACGCCCTATCCGGCCACCTGCCTGATCGAGCAGGGCTTTGCGCCGCTGGCGCCCGCCGATCTGCTGGCCGGCTACCTGCAGCGCCTGGCCGGCTGGCTTGACCGCTGGCGCATTCAGGGGTTTGCTGAGATCAGGCGCGCCTGGCGGCGCCATGGCCTGGGCTTGGGCGGCGCGGTTCGGCTGCGGTTGGAAGGTGAAGAAGTGAGCGGCCGATTCGTCGACCTCAGCGAGAGCGGTGCGCTGCTCCTCGAGCTGGCTGGCGGCGGTCGCCGCGAGATCAGCGCTGGCGAGGTGTTCCATATCGGCGCTTGAAGCATGAGCGACCTGCTGCTCGCGATCGACGTCGGCAACACCAACACGGTGTTCGCCCTCTATCGCGCTCGCGCGCCGCTCGGCCAATGGCGGATCTCGACCGTGCGCGAGCGCACCGCGGACGAGTATGGCGCGGCGCTGACCCAGCTGATCATGCTGAAGGGCATCGACTATCGCGCGGTCCGGGCCGCGGTCATCTCGACGGTGGTGCCACAGGCCCTGCCGGCGCTGCGCGCGATGTGCCGGGATTTCTTCGACTGCGCTGCCCGGGTGGTCGGCGAGGACCTGGCCGTGACCGTCGAGATCGCGGTCGATAATCCGCGCGAGGTCGGCGCCGATCGGCTGGTCAACGCGGTCGCGGCCCATCAGCGCTATGGCGGGCCGTTGATTATTGTCGATTTCGGCACCGCTACGACTTTCGATGTGGTCGATGGCGATGGTAGATATTGCGGCGGCGTGATCGCCGCCGGCGTCAATCTCTCGCTCGAAGCCCTGCACCGGGCCGCCGCCAAGCTGCCGCGGATCGGCGTCGAGCGGCCGCCCAAGGTGATCGGCACCTCGACCCTGACCGCGATGCAGTCTGGCGTGTTCTGGGGCTATGTCGGCTTGATCGAGGGCCTGATCGGCCGGATCAAGGCCGAGTTTGGCGCGCCCATGACGGTGCTCGCGACTGGTGGCCTGGGCGGCTTGTTCGCTGGCGCCACCGAGGTCATCCAGCACTATGACCGCGACTTGACCATGGCCGGCCTGGTCGAGCTGTTCTACGCCGACGCAACACTGCGCCGGCCCTAGGCGATAGGGGAGGGCATGGACCAGGAGCTGCTGTTTGTACCGCTCGGCGGCGCCGGCGAGATTGGGTTGAACCTCAATCTCTACGGCCTCGATGATCAGTGGCTGATGGTCGATCTCGGGATCAGCTTCGCCGACGAGACCCTGCCCGGGGTCGAGATCGTGCTGCCGGATCCGCGCTTCATCGAGCAGGAGCGGGACGCCTTGCGCGGCCTGATCCTGACCCATGCCCATGAGGACCATCTGGGCGCGGTGCCGTATTTGTGGGAGCGGCTCCGCTGCCCGATCTGGTGCACCCGCTTCACCGCGCGGGTGCTGCGCGGCAAGCTCGAGGAGTCCGACCTCAAGGGCAAGGTCGTGATCCACGAGGTCCAGCCGGGCGAGCGCTTCCAGGTCGGGCCGTTCGACTGCTGCCTGATCCACGTCACCCATTCCATTCCGGAAGCCAATGCGCTGGCCTTGCGCACGCCGCTCGGCAACATCCTGCACACCGGCGACTGGAAGCTCGATCCGGCGCCTTTGGTGGGCGAGCTGACCGCGATCGACCAGCTCGAGGCCTTCGGCGCCGAGGGCGTCTTGGCCATGGTCGCGGATTCGACCAACATCCTCACGCCTGGCACCTCCGGCTCCGAGGCCGAGGTGCGCGAGAGCCTGACCGGCCTGGTCGCGAAGCTGCCGAACCGGGTGGTCATCACCACCTTCGCCTCGAACCTCGCCCGGGTCGAGACCGCGCTGCATGTCGCCGAGCGCTCCGGCCGGCAGGTCGCGGTGGTCGGCCGCTCGCTGCGCAAGATGATCCAGGCGGCGCGCGATTGCGGCTATCTGCGCCACGCGCCGGTGCCGATCGACGAGCGGGTCGCGGCCGAGCTGCCGCGCGATCAGGTGCTGTGGCTGGCGACTGGCTGCCAGGGCGAGAGCCGGGCGGCGCTGGCCCGGATCGCGGCCGGCCAGCATCCGAGCGTGCGGCTGGAGCAGGGCGACACCGTGATCTTCTCGTCCAAGATCATCCCCGGCAACGAGCGCACCCTCTACAATCTGCACAACAGCATGGTCGCGCGCGGTCTCGAGGTGATCACCGAGCAGGACCATTTCGTCCACGTTTCCGGCCATCCCTGCCGCGACGAGGTCGAGCAGATGTACCGCTGGATCAAGCCCAGGATCGCGATCCCGGTGCATGGCGAGGCGCGCCATCTGCACGAGCATATCGCGCTCGCCCGCCGGCTCGGCATTGAGCAGGCGGTCGATCTGCGCAATGGCGACCTGGTCCGCTTGGCGCCGGGGCCGGTCGAGGTCCTGGAGCAGGTGCCGACCGGCCGCCTGGTGCTCGAGAACGACACCCTGATCGCGGCCGGCGACGAGCTGTTCCGGACCCGCCGCCGGCTGATGGCCCACGGCACGGTGGTGATCGGCCTGGTGCTCGACCCCTATGGCAGCCTGCTGGCCAGCCCGCAGCTCTCCGCCTTCGGCGCGGTCGATCTCGGCCGCGAGCCGGGCCTGGCCGAGGCGGTCCAGGGCGAGCTCGAGGACGCGATCGAGGATCTCGACGACGAGGATGCGCTCGACGACGAGCGGATCCGCGATACCGTGCGCACCTCCGTGCGGCGCGCCTTCAAGCTGGTCAGGCAGAAGCGGCCGATCATCGAGGTCCAGATCACCCGCCTCGATCCGGACGTGCTGGAGGGCCTGGCCGATCGGGGAGCAGCCTGATGATCGGCCGCTTGAACCATGTCGCGATCGCGGTCGCCGATCTGGAATCCGCGAGCGCCCAATATCGGGACGTGCTGGGCGCCAATGTGTCGGCGCCGGTGGCGCAGCCGGCCCATGGCGTGATCACGGTGTTCATCGAGCTGCCGAACACCAAGATCGAGCTGCTGGCGCCGCTCGGCGACGACAGCCCGATCAAGGGTTTCCTCGCGCGCAACCCCAATGGCGGCATCCACCACGTCTGCTACGAGGTCGCCGACATCATGGCCGCGCGTGATCGCCTGGTCGCGGCCGGGGCCCGCGTCCTGGGCGATGGCCAGCCGAAGCTGGGCGCCCACGACAAGCCGGTCCTGTTCCTGCATCCCAAGGATTTCAGCGGCACGCTGGTCGAGCTGGAGCAGGCCTGAGCGGACCATGGACTGGTACGCGCTGGTCATCGTCTTCGTGGTCGTCTGGTGGCTGATCTTCTTCATGGCGCTGCCCTTCGGCGCGGCCCCGCCGGACGAGATCGAGCCGGGCCTGGCGACCAGCGCCCCGGCCAAGCCCCGGCTCTGGCTGAAGGCCGGGATCACCACCGGCCTGGCCGTGGTCGTGACGGCCGCGATCATGTGGCTGATCCAGAGCGGCCTGATCGACCTGCGCCCGCCGCGCTGAGCCGCCCCGGCCCGTCGGCCGTTCCCGATCATTCACGTTCCCTGGCGCTCGACCGGGCCGCCGCCCCGCCGTGGCCGTCCGGCTGGCCGCAGAACTGCTGCAGTACTTCGTGTTATCCTCGAAGTCATGAATAAAGCTTAAAATTTGAGGAAAAATTTTGAACAAACGCGATGTAAAAATCCCCCTCTGGTTACTTTCATGTGTGAAAATTTCTCTTGCAACGTTCAATGAGCTTAGCCATATTAGTGGAGTGTTCATGGGATGTTTCCCCTGTGACACCCGACTTGAGGCGTTTCCTCCCTACCTTGGCCGCGCCAGTTCGTCTGGCGCGGCTTTTTTCTTTGCGCGACTTTGCACCGCACAATCAACCGCGGGCCGCCAGGCCGGCGGGCCAGCGCATTGTCAGCCTGCCAGGATGCTCCTAGATTGACGCGCATCCTGGCCCCCTCGACCTGGCGAAGAGACTTGCATGCGGCTGTCCCGATATTTCCTGCCCTTGCTCAAGGAGACGCCTGCCGAAGCGCAGATCGTCTCGCATCAGCTGATGCTGCGCGCCGGCCTGATCCGGCAAAGCTCGGCCGGCATCTATAGCTGGCTGCCGTTCGGCTACCGGGTGCTCAGGAAGGTCGAGCAGATCGTGCGCGAGGAGATGGATCGGGCGGGCGCCCACGAGATCCTTATGCCCTCGATCCAGCCGGCTGAGCTCTGGAAGGAGAGCGGCCGCTACGACGATTACGGCAAGGAGATGCTGCGGATCACCGATCGCCACGACCGGGCGATGCTGTACGGCCCGACCCATGAGGAGGTGGTCACCGACATCTTCCGGCGCAGCGTGCGCAGCTACAAGGACCTGCCGCTCAATCTCTACCAGATCCAGTGGAAGTTCCGGGACGAGATCCGGCCCCGGTTCGGCGTGATGCGCGGCCGCGAGTTCCTGATGAAGGACAACTACTCGTTCGATCTGGATTTCGCTGGCGCCTTGCGCTCCTACAACGCCATGCTGCTGGCGTATCTCAAGACCTTCCGGCGGATGGGCCTGACCGCGATCCCGATGCGCGCCGACAGCGGTGCGATCGGTGGCGACCTCAGCCACGAGTTCCAGATCCTGGCGCAAACCGGCGAGAGCGCCGTGTATTTCGACGCCGCCTTCGAGGACATCGACTTTCTCCAGGACGAGCTCGACGTCGAGCAGCTGAAAGCGCTCTACGCCGCCACCGACGAGCAGCACGATCCGGCCAGCTGCCCGGTGCCGCCCGAGCGGCTGCGCTCCGGCCGCGGCATCGAGGTCGGCCACATCTTCTATTTCGGCACCAAATACTCCAAGCCCTTGGGCGCAACGGTGGTCGGGCCGGACGGCGCCGAGATCCCGGTCGAGATGGGCAGCTACGGCATCGGCGTGTCCCGGCTGGTGGGCGCGCTGATCGAGGCCTTCCATGACGAGGCCGGGATCTGCTGGCCGGAGCCGGTGGCGCCGTTCCGCCTAGGGCTGATCAATCTGCGGCCGAGCGATCAAGGCTGCAGCGCCCTGGTCGCCGAGCTGGAGGCCAAGCTCGCCCGCGCCGGGGTCGAGGTCCTGGTCGATGATCGCGACGACAGCCCCGGCGCCAAGTTCGCCGCGATGGACCTGATCGGCCTGCCCTGGCAGGCGGTGGTCGGACCGCGCGGCCTGAAGGAGGGCGTGGTCGAGCTGAAATGCCGGCGCACCGGCGCGCGCGAGCAGCTCTCGCCCGACGCCCTGCTCCAGCGCTTCGCGGCTTGATGTTCGGCACCGTCGAGCGCTGGGTCGCCGGCCGCTATCTGCGGCCGCGGCGGGAAGAGGGCTTCATCTCGGTGATCGCCCTGTTCTCGCTCCTGGGCATCATGCTGGGGGTCGGCACGCTGATCGTGGTGCTGGCGGTCATGAGCGGCTACCGCGCCGAGATCATGGGCCTGCTGCAAGGTGTGGGCGGCCATTTCGTGGTCCGCGCCGGGCCGGAGGGCCTGACCGATTTCGAGGCCCTGACCAAGCGCCTGAGCGAGGTCGGCGGCGTGGTCAGCGCCACGCCCATGGTCGAAGGCCAGGTCATGGCGACCGCCAACGGCGTCGCCTCGGGCGCCATCGTGCGCGGCGTCCGGATCGACGATCTGGCCGGCGACAGCGTGATCGCCGACCACGTCATCGCGGGCGACCTCAAGCGCCTGGACCAGGACCGGATCGCGCTCGGCGCGCGCATGGCCTTTCGCATGGGCGTCGGCGTCGGCGACAAGGTCACCCTGATCTCGCCGCAAGGCAGCTCGACCGCCTTCGGCACGGTGCCACGGATGCGCGCCTACGAGGTCGGCGCCCTGTTCGAGGTCGGCATGTTCGAGTTCGACAACAGCTTCATCTTGATGTCGATGCCGGCCGCCCAGCTCTATTTCCAGCTCGAGAACCGCGCCAGCATGATCGAGCTGATGGTCGACAATCCCGACAATGTCGCGGGCTTCCGCATGACCCTGGTGCCGCTGGTCGGCGAGGTCGGCCAGCTGACCGACTGGCAGCAGATGAACAGCCAGTTCTTCAACGCGCTCAAGGTCGAGCGCAACGTCCTGTTCCTGATCCTGTCGCTGATCATCATGGTCGCCGCCTTCAACATCATCTCCGGCATGATCATGCTGGTGAAGGACAAGGGCCGCGACATCGCGATCCTGCGCACGGTCGGCGCCACCCGCGGCACGATCATGCGGATCTTCTTCATGAGCGGGGCCGCGATCGGCGTGACCGGCACGCTCCTGGGCTTCGTGCTGGGGGTCGCGTTCGCCGCCAATATCGAGACGATCCAGGGCTGGCTGGAATGGCTGACCGGCACCAACCTGTTCGCCGCCGAGGTCTATTTCCTCAGCCATCTGCCGACCCGGATCGAGACCGGCGACGTCATGAGCGTGGTGCTGATGGGGCTGGGCCTGTCGCTGCTCGCGACCATCTATCCGTCCTGGCGGGCCGCCCGGCTCGATCCGGTCGAGGCCTTGCGCTATGAGTGAGCCCGCCCTTCGCCTGGCTGGCATCGTGCGCCGCTTTCGCCAGGGCGAAGCCCGGCTCGAGGTGCTGCGCGGCATCGATCTCGACGTGCCGGCGGGCGAGGTCATGGCCCTGGTCGGCCCGTCCGGCTCGGGCAAGTCGACCTTGCTCCAGATCGCCGGCCTGCTGGAGCATCCCGATCAAGGCGAGATCCTGCTCGCCGGGCGCGCCTGCGGCCGGCTGCCCGATGGCGAGCGCACCCGGCTGCGTCGGGACTATCTGGGCTTCGTCTACCAGTTCCACCATCTGCTGCCGGAGTTCACGGCGCTGGAGAACGTGGTCCTGCCGCAGATGCTGGCCGGCCGCAGCCGGACGGATGCGATCGCCGAGGCGCGGGTGCTGCTCGAGGCGCTCGGCGTTGGCGGCCGCGAGAGCCACCGGCCGGCGCGCCTCAGCGGCGGCGAGCAGCAGCGGGTCGCGATCGCCCGCGCCATGGCCAACCGGCCGGCCGTGCTGCTGGCCGACGAGCCGACCGGCAATCTCGACGAGGCGACCGCGGCGGCGGTGTTCGCGACCCTCACCGCGACCGCCCGCGAGCGCGGTGCTGCGCTCTTGATCGCGACCCACAATCCGGAGCTCGCCGCGCGCACCGATGCGATCGCCCGGCTGCAGAACGGTCAGATCGTGCTGGAGCGGCCCGCACCTACGGGTGCTGCCCGGCTCGTCGGCGGTCGCGCGACATAGCGTTGAATTGAGCAGTCCGGCCCGGTAGTTTCGGCGGCGTGTGAACGCGGGCGCCGGCTGCTGCCGGACATCCGCCCGAGCAGCGAGGTTCGGCCGATGGCCCACGCGCCCTTCGTCCATCTGCGGGTCCGCTCCTGCTTCACGCTTCTGGAGAGCATGGTGCGCGTGCCGGAGCTGCTGGCGCGCTGCCGGCGCGACCGGATGCCGGCGGTCGGCGTGATCGATCGCGCCAACCTGTTCAACGCCCTCGACTTCAGCAAGCAGGCCGCCAAGGCCGGCATCCAGCCGCTGATCGGCTGCCTCCTGCCGCTGGCCGAGGAGGGCGCGCCGACCAGCAATGGCCGCGCGCTCGGTCCGAGCTGGGTCCCGATCTACGCCCAGAGCGAAGCCGGCTACCGCAACCTGTTGAAGCTGCTCAGCATTGCCCATCTGGAAAGCGAGCCGGGTGCGGCGCCGCAGGTCGCCTTGCCGGCGCTGCTCGCCCATGCGGGCGACCTCCTGCTGCTGACCGGCGGGCCGGACGGGCCGGTTGGCCGGGCCCTGCTGCAGGGCGACGGCGAACGCGCCGAGGGCCTCATCGAGCAGCTGCGCGGCGCGTTTGCAGGCCGGCTCTATGTCGAGCTGATGCGCCATGGCCTGCCGGTCGAGGACCAGATCGAGCCGCGGCTGGTCGAGCTGGCCTATGCCAAGGACCTGCCGCTGGTCGCGACCAACGACGTGCATTTCCTGGAGCCCAACCAGTTCGAGCCCCAGGACGTGCTGCTCAGCATCGCCCAGGGCGCCCAGGTGGCCCAGGCCGAGCGGCGCCGGCTGACCCGCGAGCATCGCCTGAAGACGCCGGCCGAGATGGCGGCGTTGTTCGCCGATCTGCCGGAAGCGGTCGCCAATACGCTGGTGATCGCCCAGCGCACCGCCTTCATGGTCGCGAGCCGGGCGCCGATCCTGCCGGCCTTCGACACCACCGCTGGGCGCGACGAGGCCGCCGAGCTGCGGGCCCAGGCGGAAGCCGGCCTGGCTCTGCGCCTGGCGGCCCTGGACAAGAGCGCGGACGAGCAGGCGGTCTACCAGGAGCGCCTGGCTTACGAGCTCGATGTCATCTTGCGCATGAAGTACGAGGGCTACTTCCTGATCGTCTCGGACTTCATCAAGTACGCGAAGTCGGAAGGCATTCCGGTCGGGCCAGGCCGCGGTTCCGGCGCCGGCTCGGTGGTCGCCTGGTCGCTCCAGATCACCGATCTCGATCCCTTGCGCTTCGGCCTCCTGTTCGAGCGCTTCCTCAATCCCGAGCGCGTGTCGATGCCGGA
>CADEGR010000115.1:0-8442 GCA_902826935.1 uncultured Alphaproteobacteria bacterium
AACATGTTCCGCAAGGTCGACGTGCCGGTGCTCGGCATCGTCGAGAACATGAGCTATTTCTGCTGCCCCAACTGCGGCCACCGCAGCGACATCTTCAGCCATGGCGGCGCCCGCCAGACGGCGCTCCACTATGGCGTCGACTTCCTGGGCGAGATCCCGCTCGACCTCGAGATCCGCGAGAACAGCGATTCCGGACAGCCCCTGGTGGTCATCCGGCCGGACAGCCCGCAGGCCCAATGCTACCTCATGATCGCCCGCGCCGTGCTCGACAGCCTCGCCGCCAGCAGCCAGGCGAGAAAGCCGTTCCCGAAGATCGTGTTCGACAGCTGAGCCGACCGGCGGCGCCCGGCACAGGCGGCCCGCCTTGCCTTTTCAGCCATCAGCGGCGATGCTGCCAGCCTTCGAACGGCCGGCCGCCGCCGCGGGGACAGCCATCCAGCGCTGGCGCGGGGCGGCCGATCAGCCAGGTGAGAGAACGCGATGAAACCAGCCGCGCTCGGCCTTGCCGCGGCCTTGGCGGGCGTATGCGCCGGCTGGCCGCACCTAGTCCTGGCGGCCACGAGCCAGGCCACCGCCGAAGCCGAAGCACCCGCCTGCGCCAGCAGCGGCCAATGGTATGATCCCGCCAAGCGGCAGACGATCGACTCGGTCGGCCTGATCACCGCGCTGGCGGCCCGTCCGATCGTGCTGCTGGGCGAAACCCACACCGATGCCGACCATCACCGCTGGCAGCTCGGCATGCTGGCCGCCTTGCATGGCCGCCGGCAGCCGGTCGTGCTGGGCATCGAGGCGCTGCCGCGCAAGGCCCAGCCGATCCTCGACCGCTGGGTTGCAGGCGAGCTGGACGAGCCGGCCTTCCTCCAGGCGGTCGAGTGGCGCAAGGTCTGGGGCTATGACGCCCAGCTCTATTTGCCGCTGTTCCACTTCGCCCGGCTGCACCGGATCAAGATGGTGGCGCTCAATGTCGAGCGCACGCTGGTCGCCAAGGTCGGCCGCGACGGCTTCGATGCCGTGCCGGCGGCGGAACGCGAGGGCCTGAGCGCGCCCGCCCCGGCCGACCCGGCGTATCGCCAATCGCTGGTCGACATCTACCTCGCGCACCGGCCGCGCCAGCCGGAGGCGCCGGCGCCGGGCGCGGCGCAGCCCGTGCCACAGGCCGCCGCGCCAGCCGCGGCCGAGCCCAGCGCCGATGCCGATGCGCAGGCTGCGGCCGAGCGGACGGCCGCCCTGGCCGAGCCGGCCTTCGGCCGTTTCGTCGAGGGCCAGCTGACCTGGGATCGCGCCATGGCCGAGGCGCTGGCGGCCGCCCAACGCGGGCCCGATCAGCCCTTGGTCGTCGGCATCATCGGCAGTGGCCATCTCGAGCATGGCTGGGGCGTGCCGCATCAGCTGGCAGCGCTCGGCATCGCCGACGCCGCCGTGCTCCTGCCGGCACCGGCTGCCACACCCTGCGCCGAGCTGACCGCCGGCATCGCCGAAGCCGTGTTCCTGACACCGCCAGCAGCCGCCGAGGCCGAGCCCGCCGAGCGGCCGCGGCTGGGCGTGATGGTCGAGGCGCAAGGTGGTGCTTTGGCCGTGCTCGACGTCGTCGAGGACAGCATCGCCGCGGCCGCCACCATGCAGTCGGGCGATCAGATCCTGGAAGCGGCCGGCGTCGGCATGCGCCAGCCCGACCAGCTGGTTGCCGTGATCGAGCGCCAGGCGCCCGGCACCTGGCTGCCGCTCAAGGTCCGGCGCGATGGCCAGGTGCTGGAGCTGGTGGCGCGCTTCCCGGTTCCGGCCGCCAGCGAGGGGCCGTGAGCCGCGCGCGCCAGCGGTGCCTGGCGATCCTGGCCGGCCTCGGCAGCTGGCTGATGCTGGCAGCACCGGGCCAGGCGGATGAACCAGTCCGGCATCAGATCACGCTCAAGCTCGACCCGGCCGCGGGGCGGCTCGAAGGCATCGACGAGGTCACCGTGGTCGGCCGCACGCATGTGGCGCTCCGGCCGGCTGCCGGGCTGGAGCTGCAGGACGTCAAGCTGGACGGCGTGCCGGTCAGGGCGGCGATGGGCGAGGCCGGCTGGCAGGTCCAGCTGCCCGACCAGCAGCGCCACCAGGTCGCGTTCCAGTTCCGCGGCCGCCTCGCAGCGTCGGGCGACGGTCCGGCCGAGCCGCCGATCCTGACCGCCGAGGGCGGCTTCCTGCCCTATGGCGAAGGCTGGCTGGCCGCCGCCGACGAGGCTTGGGTGACCTATCGGCTGCGATTGGAGACACCCAAGGGCCAGGTCGCGATCGCGACCGGCCGGCTGGTCAGCGAGACCGAGGATGCCCTGCGCCGGGTGGTCGAGTTCGAGGCGAGCGAGCCGACCGAGCCGCCCTCGGTGTTCGTCGGACCCTATCGGATCAGCGAGCGGATGAGCGACGGCGTCGCCCTGCGCAGCTACTTCTACGCCGACCAGGCGGACCTGGCCGAGGCTTACCTCGAGCAGGCCGCGCAGTATCTGCATCGCTTCCAGGCCGAGATCGGCGCCTATCCCTATCCGAGCTTCGCCATGATCGCTGCCCCCTTGCCGGTCGGCATGGGCTTTCCGGGCCTCACCTACTTCTCGCGGCAGATCCTGCCGATGCCGTTCATGCGGACCCGCTCGCTGGCCCATGAGATCCTGCACAATTGGTGGGGCAATGGCGTGTTCATCGATGCCCGGCGCGGCAACTGGGCGGAGGGGCTGACCACCTATCTGGCCGATCACGCCCTGGCCGTGGACGACAGCGCCGAAGCCGCCCGCGAGCTGCGCCTCGGCTGGCTGCGCGACTACGCCGCCCTGCCGCCGGCGCGCGACCAGCCGGCGGCGACGTTCGTGGCCAAGGGCCATGCCGCCGACCAGGTGGTGGGCTACAACAAGACCGCCATGCTGTTCCACATGCTGGCGCTGCGCCTCGGCCCAGAGCGGTTCCAGGCGGGCTTGCGCGACTTCTGGCAGCGCTACCGCTTCACCGCCGCCAGCTGGACCGAGCTGCAGGGCTCGTTCGAGACCGTATCCGGCCAGGATCTGGATCGCTTCTTCGAGCAGTGGCTGCAGCGGCCCGGCGCGCCGAAGGTGACCCTCGATCAGGCCGAGCTGCAGCCGAGCGGCGACGGCTACCGGCTGCGGCTCGGCCTGCGCCAGGCCAAGCCCACCTATGCGCTGCAGGTGCCTGTGGTGATCCGCACCGGCGGTGCGCCGATCGAGCAGGTGATCGAGCTGACCGGCGAGCAGGCTAGCGCCGAGCTGACCCTCGAGGCCAAGCCCACGGCGGTCGAGGTCGACCAAAGCTACGATCTGTTCCGCCGGCTGCTGCCCGGCGAGACCCCGCCGATCCTGCGCGACGTCACCTTCAGCGACCAGGCCCAGCTGGTGCTGGCGACCGGCAGCGATCCGGGTGCTGCCGAGATCGCCGCCGCCTTGGGCGGCCGGCTGCTCGAGCAGGCCAAGCCCGTGCCGCTCGGCGAGCCCACGCTCGACCGGGCGCCGGTCCTGGCGATCGGCCTCGAAACCACGCTCGCCCCCGTCTTCGAGCGGCTCAAACTCCCGGGCGTGCCCGAGCCCCTGGCGGGCCGCGGCACCGCGCGCGTCTGGACCGCGCCGCGCCAGGCTGCGCCGCCGGTCCTGGTGGTCGCCGCCGCCGATGCCGAAGCGCTCGCCGCCCTGATGCGGCCTTTGCCCCATTACGGCCGGGTCAGCTATCTGGTGTTCGACGGCGCCAAGGCGGTCGATCAGGGGGTCTGGCCAGGCGGTCCAAGCGCCTTGGTCCGCGCCCTGCCCTAGCCGGCGGCGCGCTCCGGCCTTTCCCCGATGCGCCGGCGCCGCTATCTATCAGCCTGCGTCACGTCGTTTGCAGCAGGAAGCCGACCATGCCCAGCGCCAACGAGATCCGTCAGGCGTTTCTCGACTACTTCCAGCAGCACGATCATCAGGTCGTCGCCTCCTCGCCGCTGGTGCCGCATAACGACCCGACGCTGCTGTTCACCAATGCCGGCATGGTCCAGTTCAAGAACCTGTTCACCGGCGTCGAGCAACGCGACTACCAGCGCGCCACCACGGCGCAGAAAGTCGTGCGCGCCGGCGGCAAGCACAACGATCTCGACAATGTCGGCTACACCGCCCGGCATCACACCTTCTTCGAGATGCTGGGCAACTTCTCCTTCGGCGACTACTTCAAGCCGCTCGCGATCGAGCTTGCCTGGCAGCTGGTGACCAAGGAATGGGGCCTGGCCAAGGACCGCTTGTGGGTCACGGTCTACCACGAGGACGACGACGCCTTCGAGCTGTGGCGCAAGATCGCCGGCCTGCCCGAGCACCGGATCATCCGGATCCCGACTTACGATAATTTCTGGATGATGGGCGACACCGGCCCCTGCGGCCCCTGCTCCGAGATCTTCTATGACCAGGGCCCCACGGTCGCCGGCGGCCCGCCTGGCTCGCCCGACGAGAACGGCGACCGGTTCCTGGAGTTCTGGAATCTGGTCTTCATGCAGTTTGAGCAGGTCGAGGGCGGCAAGCGCGAGCCCCTGCCCCGGCCCTCGATCGACACCGGCATGGGCCTGGAGCGGATCGCCGCGATCCTTCAGGGCAAGCAGGATAACTACGACATCGACCTGTTCCGCCGCCTGATCCAGGCGAGCGAGGAGCTGACCGGCAAGCCGGCCACCGGTGCCGCGCGCCCGTCCTTCAAGGTGATCGCGGACCACCTGCGCGCTTCTGCCTTCCTGATCGCCGATGGCGTCATGCCGTCCAACGAAGGCCGCGGCTACGTCCTGCGCCGGATCATGCGCCGGGCGATGCGCCATGCCCAGCTGCTCGGCGCCAAGGAGCCCTTGATGTGGCGCCTGGTGCCGGTCCTGGTCGCCGAGATGGGCCTGGCCTACCAGGAGCTGGGCCGCGCCGAGCCCTTGATCACCGAGCTGTTGAAGCTCGAGGAAACGCGCTTTCGCGAGACCCTGGAACGCGGCCTGCGCCTGCTCGAGGAGGCGACCTCGGGCCTGCCGATGGGCGGCGAGCTGCCCGGCGAGACCGCCTTCAAGCTCTACGACACCTACGGCTTTCCGCTCGATCTGACCCAGGACGCCTTGCGCGCCCAGGGCATGACCGTCGATCTCGCCGGCTTCAAGGCGGCCATGGAGCGCCAGCGGGCCGAGGCGCGCGCCAGCTGGAAGGGCTCCGGCGAGCAGGCCGAGGCGCGCATCTGGTTCGAGCTGCGCGAAACCTTGGGCGCCACCGAGTTCCTGGGCTACGAGCATGAGACCGCCGAGGCGCAGGTCGTGGGCCTGGTGGTCGACGGCCAGCCGGTCGCGCGCGCCGAGCCCGGCGCCGAGGTCATGGTGGTGACCAACCAGACCCCCTTCTACGGGGAGAGCGGCGGCCAGATCGGCGATACCGGCACGCTCAAGCGCGGCCCCGCGGTCGTCACCGTGACCGACACGCAAAAGCGCGCGGGCGATCTGTTCGTCCATATCGGCCAGCTCGCCGGCGCTGCCCTCGAGGTCGGCGACACGGTCGAGCTGGCGATCGACGGCAGCCGGCGGCAGCGGCTCCGCCGGGCCCATTCGGCGACCCATCTGCTGCATGCCGCCTTGCGCCGCCAGCTCGGCCACCACGTCACCCAGAAGGGCTCGCTGGTCGCCCCCGACCGGCTGCGCTTCGACTTCAGCCATCCCAAGGCGGTGAGCCCGGCCGAGCGCGCCGCGATCGAGGCCGAGGTCAACCACTTCGTCCGCCAGAACGCTGGCACCTCGATCCGGGTCATGGCCCGCGACGAGGCGATCCAGGCCGGCGCCATGGCGCTGTTCGGCGAAAAATATGGCGACGAGGTCCGGGTCGTGCGCATGGGCCACGAGCCAGATGGCCGGACCACCTCGACCGAGCTGTGCGGCGGCACCCATGTCCGGCGCACCGGCGACATCGCGCTGGTCAAGATCCTGGGCGAATCCGCGGTCGCTGCGGGCGTCCGTCGCATCGAGGCGCTGACCGGCGAGGCCGCCTACCGGCATGTCACCGAGGAAGAGCGTTTGCTGGAGGATCTGGCCGGCACGCTGCGGACCTCGGCCAAGGAGCTGCCCGGCCGGCTCGAGGCGCTGCTGGCCGAGCGGCGCGAGCTGGAGCGGGAGCTGACCCGGCTGCGCCAGCAGCTGACCACCGGCGGGGCTGGCGGCGGTGCCGAGACCAAGCAGATCGGCAGTGTCCGCTTCGCCGCCCGCCAGGTCGAGGGCGTCCCCGCCAAGGAGCTGCGCGGCCTGGCCGATGCGGTTCTGCGCCAGCTAGGCTCCGGGGTCGCCACGATCGTCAGCGTGCACGAGGGCAAGGCGGCGATCGTCGTCGCCGTGTCCGAGGATCTCAAGGGCCGGCTGAACGCGGTCGATCTGGTCCGGGTCGGGGTCGCCCAGCTAGGCGGCCAGGGCGGCGGCGGCCGGCCCGACTTTGCCCAGGGCGGCGGCCCCAACGGTGCCGAGGCGCCCGCCGCGATCGGCGCGATCGAGCAGAGCCTGACCGGCCTGCTGGCGGCCGCGGAATAGAGGAACCACGCGCTTCGCTCGACCGTTTGAGGATCATCAACCTCTTCGGGAGAGCGGCCATGTCCTGCCGGGCGACGGTCATCCGGGCGATGGCGATCGGTGGCATCGTGGGCACCTTCGCGGCCAGCAGCGCGCTCTGGGCGGCGCCGGGCGATCTCCACCGGGTCAGCGGCGCCGAGCTGGTCAATCTGCGCGCCGGCCCTTCCGACAGCACCAATGTGCGCGGCCGGGTCAATGCCGGCGACGAGGTGATCGAGCTGACCCGCTCCGGCAACTGGGTCGGCGTGCGGGTCCTCGATAACGGCCAGGAGGGTTGGATCTACGAAGGCCTGCTCGACCGGGTCGCCGCCAGCGGCCTGGCCGCCCCCTCGGAGCTCAGCGACGCCGGCTTCCTGAAATATTCGGAGAGCTTCGATCAGCTGCTCCGCCGGATCAACAACCAGCTGGGCTATCCTGTGGTCGACCGCGTCGATCAGCTTGAGGACGGCACGCTGCGCGTCACACCCACGTCTGAATGGCTGATCGACGGCAGCCGCGATGCTCATCTGATGTCGACCGCCGCGATCTACCAGATGTGGAAGAACTACCAGAACAGCGCGCCCGTCGCGGTCGCGATGACCGACCGTAACGACCACGACTATATCGTGATCCGCGATACCGCCGACGGCCCCAGCCTGGCGATCGCCCAGCCCTAGCCGACCCGGCGGTTGACGCTGCCGGGCAAGGCTGGAACAGTTGGCCAAGCCGGCCGGGCACCCTGTCCGGCCGGACCGCCGCTCGGCCCACCAGATTGGCACCCCCTTGACCAGCCCGCTCCTTGCCGAGACTACCGGTCAGGTCGAGCGCCGCCGGCCGAGTTTCGATTTTGCCATCCTCTTGACCTTGTTCGCCGTGATCGGGCCGCTGTCGACCGACCTCTATCTGCCGTCCCTGCCCGGCATCGCGCGCGATCTGGCGGCCAGCCAGGCCAAGGCCCAGCTGACCATCGGCGGCTTCGTGCTCGGCTTTGCCTTGATGATGCTGTTTTGCGGGCCGCTCGCCGACCGGTTCGGCCGGCGGCCGGTGATGTGGGGCGGCATGGGCCTGTTCGTGGTGGCGAGCGCGCTGTGCGCCCTGGCGCCGACCATCGAATGGCTGCTGGCCGGCCGCCTGGTCCAGGCGATCGGCGCCTCGGTGGGACCGGTGCTGAGCCGGACCATCGTGCGCGACGTCTACGGCCCGAAGGACGCCGGCCGGATGCTCGGCTACATGTCGAGCGCGATCGCGCTGGGCCCGCTGGTGGCACCTTTCATAGGCGGCTGGCTGGAGGCGGCGTTCGGCTGGCGCTCGAACTTCTGGTTCCTCGCCCTCTATGGCGGCCTCCTGCTCGCCTGGCTCGGCTGGCGCCTGCCGGAGACCCGGCCGGCCAATGCCATCGGCGGCCTGGCGCCGACCGCGATGCTGCGCGCCTATGGCTGGCTGCTGCGCCAGCGCCGCTTCACCGGCTTCATGCTGGCGGTCGCCTTCGGCTTCGGCGCCCTGTTCACCTGGGTCAGCAATTCGGCCTTTGTCGTGATCGACTATTTCGGCGTGCCGCCCGCGCGCTTCGGCTTCGCCTTCGGCGCCGTCATCATCGGCTACATGATCGGCAGCATCGCCGGCAGCCGTGCCGGCATGCGTTTCGGCGCCGCCGGCGCCACTCTGATCGGCGCCTCGCTCCAGGCCGCGGCCGGCCTGGGCCTGGCGATTGCCGGCTGGACAGACCTGGGTGGCCTCGCGGCGATCGTCGGCCTGATGGCCGTCTGCTTCCTCGGCGCCGGCTTCGTGATCGCCCAGGCGACCGCAGGCGCGCTGGCTCCCTTCGGCGAGCGCGCCGGCACCGCCGCCGCCCTGATCGCCAGCGTCCAGATGGCGACCGGCTTCGTCATCAACCT
>CADEGR010000115.1:8542-14519 GCA_902826935.1 uncultured Alphaproteobacteria bacterium
TGCAGGGCGTCGCCGACATAGACCAGGAACTGCTGCCAGAGCGGCAGATCCAGGCCCAGCTCGCGGCGGGTCTGCTCGTAGACATCGGCGCTGGCGCGGTCGCCGACGGCGGCCAGGACCGGGTCGATCGGGATCACCCGGCCGATCAGGAAGGTGATCAGGAGGAGGCCCAAAAAGGTCAGCGCCAGGCTGAGCAGCAGGCCCGAAAGCGGCCGCAGCAGGCGCATCAGATCAGTCGCCGGCGGCGCATCGGCTGCGCCAGCCCGGCGCAGCCGATGCGCAGGCCAGCCTCAAGCGACGCAGCCCGCGCGCCGCTGGCGCATCAGCCCTTCTTCGCCTGCCAATAACGGTTGTCGTCGAAGGACGGCCCCCAGATCATGCCCTTCAAATTGGCCCGCTCGGCGATCACCTCGATGTCCTGGAACATGATCACGAAGGGCGAGGTCTGCTGGTGCTCGCGCTGCAGCTTCTCGTACATCGCGGCCCGCTTGGCGGCATCCCGCTCGAGCACGGCGGCCGCCGTCTCCTTGCTCATCTCCGGCAAGGCCCAGCTGTTGCGCCAGGCAAGCTTGCCGGTGAGCTTGGCCTCGTCCGAGTTGTCGGGGTTCGAGGCGAAGGTGTCGGCGTTGGTATGGGGGTCCTGATAGTCCGGACCCCAGCGGCCGACATAGATGTCGTGGTTGCGGGCGCGGTACTTGGTCAGGGTCTGCTTGTCGTCGCCGGGGATCAGCTCGAGCTGGATGCCGGCCTGGGCGAGCGTCGCCTGGATCGCCTGGGCCATGTCCAGCTCGGGCGGATGGTTGATCGCTTCCATCGTGACCTTGAAGCCATCCGGCAGGCCGGCCGCGGCCAGGAGCTCCTTGGCCTTGGCCACGTCCAGCTTGAACGGCTTGTCGTCGATCGCGCCCAAAAAGCCCTGCGGCAGGAACGACTGGTGGACCACCACCGAGCCCTGGAAGATCGAGTTCGCCATGCCGTCATAGTCGACCAGGTACTTGAAGGCCTGGCGGACCTCCGGCTTGGCCAGATACTCGTTCTTCTGATTGAGGCCCAGATAATAGATGGCGCCCTTCGGCACCTTCTTGATGACCACGTCGGGGTTGCTTTCGAGCGACTTGACCTGGTCGGCCTCGAGATTGCGGGCGATATCGACATCGCCCTTCTGCAGCAAAAGGACCTGGGTCGCCGGCTCGGCGACATGGCGGGTGACCACCCGCTCGACCCCGGGCGCCCCGCCCCAATAGTCGGGATTGGCGTCCAGGATCAGGCTCTCATTGGCCTTCCAGCTGCGCAGCTTGAACGGGCCTGAGCCGGCCGAGGCGGTCTTCAGCCAGCCATAGCCCATGTCGCCATCCGCCGCGTGCGCCATGGTCTCCTGCTTGTCGACCACCGAGCCCACGCCCGCGGTCAGGCAGTAGAGGAAGAAGGTCGGCGCATAGGGCTGATCGAGCTCGATCTGAACGGTCTTGGGATCCAGCACCTTGATCCGCTGTTCGACATTCTCGGCCGTGAAGCCGAACTGGCTGAGGATGAAGGCCGGGGTCTTGTTCAGCTTGATCACCCGCTGCAGCGACCAGGCGACGTCCTCGGCGGTCAGGGGATTGCCGCTGTGGAAGGTGATGCCGTCCCGGATCTTGAAGCTGTAGGTCTTGCCGTCGTCGGCGATGGTCCAGCTCTCGGCGACATGGCCCTGCAGCTTCTCGACATCGTCGACCGGGTAGGTGATCAGCCGATCATAGACCTGGGCGCCATATTCGGCGCCGCGGAACTCGAAGATCTCGGCGGGATCGAGCGTGATCATGTCGTCGATCTGCATCGCCTGGACCAGCATGTTGGCCGGCGTTTCCGCCCGGGGCGAGCCATGGCCCAGAGCCAGGGCCAGGACGCAGGCGGCGGCACCCTGGATCCAACGGGACTTGGTCATGACCGGTGCTCCTTCGTGGCCGACGATCCGCGCCATGCCCCGCGACGGCATGGCGTTGCGCTATCGAGGCTTAGCGCCTGACGAGCCCCTGTCAACTGGCGGCCGCGGCAGGCGCGCCAGCCGCTCGGTCAGGAAGGCGAAGAAGCCGTCCGCCTGGATGTCGTCGATCACCATGGCATTGGCGGCCTTGCCGCTCCGGCCGCGCCAGTCGACCACGGTCCGGCCCAGGCACAGCTCGCCCAGATCGATGGTGAC
Organism: uncultured Alphaproteobacteria bacterium; assembly: GCA_902826935.1. Classification (GTDB taxonomy): domain Bacteria; phylum Pseudomonadota; class Alphaproteobacteria; order Geminicoccales; family Geminicoccaceae; genus CADEGR01. The sequence continues at coordinate 10,722 of CADEGR010000115.1, forward strand.
ATTGCAGCGCCGGCCGCCGAACAGCTCCGGCCGCAGCACATAGGCGACCGCGCAAGGATCATGCAGCGGGGCGCCTTGCCCCTCGCCCTTGGCCTGGTCGAAGATGTTGTAGAAGCTGAGCAGGCCGACCACCGCCTCGCTGACCGGCGTGCCGAGCGCCTTGATCGCCGCCAGCCGGCTCGGGCTGACCAGCGCCTTATGGGTCACGTCCAGGCCCAGCATGGTGATCTTGGCGCCGGAGCGGAACACGATGTCGGCGGCATGCGGATCGACATAGATGTTGAACTCGGCCGCCGGCGTGATGTTGCCGACGCCGACCGCCCCGCCCATCAGCACGATCTCGCGGATCTTCGGCAGGATGTCGGGGGCCAGGCGCAGGGCCAGGGCGATGTTGGTGAGCGGCCCGACCGGACAGAGCGTGACGCTGCGCTCCGGCCGCGCGCGCAGGTGGCGGATCAGCGCTTCGACCGCATGGCCCGGCGCCAGCGGCGTGGTCGGCGGCGGCAGATCGGCGCCATCCAGGCCGGTCTTGCCATGGACCATCTCGGCGGTGACCAGCTCGCGCACCAAGGGCCGCTCGCAGCCGGCATGGACCGGCACCCCTTGGCAGCCGGCCAGCGCCATGATCTTGCGGGCGTTCACCTCGGTCAGCGCCAGCGGCACGTTGCCGGCGACCGCGGTGACCGCGATCAGCTCGATCTCCTCGGGCGAGGCGAGCGCCAGCAGCAGCGCCAGGGCGTCATCCTGGCCCGGATCGCAATCGATAATCATCGGCCGCGGCGCCATCAGCTTTCCCCCCGCCTGCGCTTGCCTTCGCTCGGCCGGCGGGACGCCGGCCGGCCGGATGGTCAGTCCGTCGGACCCTGCCACATGATCGTGCCGGCCGCGGGCTCGGCATGGGCCACCGTGGGCGGCGCGCCCTCGACCGTGCCGAGATGGATGAAGGCGATCACCTGATCGCTGGCGGCCAGGCCGAGGCCCGCCTTGACGGTTTCGTCATAGGCCGAGGGGCCGGTCAGCCACTTGCCGCCAAAGCCTTCGGCATGGGCCGCGAGCAGGAGGTTCTGGGCGGCAGCCGCGGTCGCCGCGATCTGCTCGACCACCGGGATCTTGGGATGCTCCGGCTGCAGCTTGGCGGCCACCGCGATGATCAAAGGCGAGCGCAACGGCCGGGCGCGCTCCTGCGCCAGCACGTCCTCGGACACATCCGGCTGACGACCGGCCAGGGCCGACGCGAACAGCTCGCCGAGGCGCGCGCGGGCCTCGCCGGCGATCACGATGAACCGCCAGGGCCGCAGGCGGCCGTGATCGGGGGCCGCGGCCCCGGCCGCCAGGATCCGCTCCAGGGCCGACCCGGCCGGGGCCGGCTCGCGCAAGAAGCCAGGTGCGACCGAATGGCGCGACAACAGCGCGGCCAGAGCTTCCATAGACGATTCCCATAGGCAAAAAGGCGGCAACAAGCCCCGTTTGTGCCCTGGACGCGGCTGGAGGGCAAGGGATCGGCGGCCAGAGCGGCCAGGCTAGGCAAATCTTTACCTGCGCCCGTCTATGCTCATCGACAACACCGTTTGTGTTGCAACGCACTAGCGCGTAACAGTTGCTTTTCTGCTAGAAATACCTAATTATGGTGCGATGCACAAGTTACGTTCGGCAGCCAATGCCGACAGGATCGCCGGAAAGGAGCTGCCCAATGGACGATCGGCACGGCTTTTACTTCGAAGACCTGAGCGTCGGCATGAGCAGGGTCTTCAGCAAGACGATCACCGAAGCTGATCTTCTTATGTTCGCGGGCGTGTCGGGCGACACCAATCCCATTCATCTGGATGAGGATTTCGCCAGCCGGACCATGTTCGAGAGCCGGATCGCCCATGGCATGCTGACCGCCAGCCTGATCTCGACCGTGCTGGGCACCAAGCTGCCGGGGCCGGGCGCCATCTATGTCAGCCAGAACCTGCGCTTCCTGGCGCCGGTCCGGATCGCCGACACCGTGATCGCCAAGGTCACGGTCGCCGAGCTGGTCCCGGAGCGCCGGCGCGCCACCTTCGCCACCATCTGCTCGGTCGGCGAGACCAAGGTGCTGGATGGCGAGGCGGTCCTGATGATCTCGCGCCGCACGCCCAAGAAAGGCTGAGCCCCTGCCCGCCGGCCGACGCCGCCAGGGGCTGCGGCCAGCACCGCCGGCAAGAGGCTTTACAGGCTGGTGCGCCCCGCGCACATAAGGCCCATGCTGCTCCACCGTGCTTATTGGTCCCTGCCCAAGGCCGCCCTGTTCGGCGTGGTCGCGATCGGCAATTTCGACGGCGTGCATCGTGGCCACCGGGCCCTGATCGAGGCCGCCCGGGCGCGCGCCGATCAGCTGGGCGCGCCGCTCGCCGTGATCACCTTCGAGCCGCATCCGCTGCAGGTGGTGCGGCCCGACCAGGCGCCGCTCTTGCTGACCAGCCTGCGCGGCAAGGCGCGCCTGCTGGCGGCGCTGGGCGTCGACCATCTGTTCGCGCTGACCTTCAACGAGCATCTGCGGCACAAATCGCCGGAAGCCTTCGTCCATGACGTGCTGGCGGGCGGACTCGGCGCCCGTCACGTCGTGGTCGGCTACGATTTCCGCTTCGGCCACCGGGCGGCCGGCGACGTCGCCCTGCTGACCAAGCTCAGCGAGGAGTACGGCTTTGGCGTGAGCGCGCTGCCGCCGGTGCGCTGGCAAGGCGAGGTCTGCTCGTCCAGCCGGATCCGGACCGCGGTCGCGGCCGGCGATCTGCCGCTCGCCAATGACCTGCTGGGCCATGCCTTCACGGTCGAGGGCCGGGTCGTGGCGGGCGACCGGCGCGGCCGGGAGCTGGGCTATCCGACCGCCAATCTGCGGCCGGTCTCGGGCCAGCTGCTCTGGCCGCCGGCCGGGATCTACGCCGCCAAGGCCGCCTGGTCCGGCCCGGATGGACGCGAGCAGGCCGATGCCGCGGTCAGCCTCGGCTTTCGGCCGACCTTCGCCGGCCGGGATCTGGTGCTGGAGGTCCATCTGCTGGACCGCAGCGTCGATCTCTACGGCCAGCGCTTGTGCTGCGCCTTCGTCGAGCGGCTGCGCGACGAGGTGGCGTTCGAGAGCATCCCGGCGCTGCAGGCGCAAATGGCCGAGGATTGCGCCCAGGCGCGCCGGATCCTGGCCAGCACGGCGAGCAGCCTCTATATCTAGAGGCGAACGAGCGGATGGTGATGGTCGATGGCCTGGCGGCGATCATGGCCCTGGCGTTGGCACGGCGGGGAGCTTTTGCGCCTGGGCCGGTCGATTTGAGGCGGAGCCGGCCCTCGGCCGCGCTGCCGGGGTGACTTTTCCACCAAGTTGCGTAAACAAGGCGCACCAAGGGCGCAGCCGCGCCTCCTTGCGCCTGTCGCGAGCCGGATCATGACCACCGATTACCGCACGACCGTATTTCTGCCGCGGACCGAGTTCCCGATGCGCGCCAATCTGCCGGCGCGCGAGCCGGAGATCCTGGAGCGCTGGGCCAGGCTCGATCTGTATCGCCGGCTGCGCCAGGCGGCGGCGGGGCGCGCGAAGTTCATCCTGCATGACGGCCCGCCCTATGCGAACGGCCATCTGCATATGGGCACCGCGCTCAACAAGATCCTGAAGGACGTGATCAACCGCAGCCAGCAGATGCTGGGCAAGGATGCGGCCTACGTGCCCGGCTGGGACTGCCACGGCCTGCCGATCGAGTGGCAGATCGAGCAGCGCTATCGCAAGGCCGGCCAGGACAAGGACGCGGTGCCGATCGCCGAGTTCCGCCAGGAATGCCGCGAGTTCGC
>CADEGR010000116.1:0-4266 GCA_902826935.1 uncultured Alphaproteobacteria bacterium
CTCGCGGTAGGCGAGCGCACGCTCGCGCACCTTGCCCGGATCCAGCACCTCATAGCCCAGCATGCTGGCATAGGCCGGGATCCTGCGCCGGGTCGGCCCGCCTAAAAGCCGCCAGACCGGCTGGCCCAGCCACTTGCCCTTCAGATCCCAAAGCGCGCAATCGACCACGCTGATCGCGAACATCGCCTCGCCCTGGCGGCCATGCACCAGCAGGCGATGCATCACGTCCCAGAGATACTCGGTCGCGAGCGGATCCTGGCCCAGGAGGATCGGGCGGAGCTGGGTCGCGACCACGTGGGCGCAGGGCTCGCGAAATGGTCCGGCCAGGCCCTCGACGCCGTCATCGGAGCGGATCGTCAGGAAAAAGGCCTCGATCTCCAGCCGGTGGTCATCCAGCTGCACGCCGCCTTCCGCCAGCAGGCGCACGGCGCGGTGCTCCGGATAGATGTCGACCGGCCGGCACAGCCGCTCTTCCCAGAAAGGGCCCTCGGTCGGCATCGTGCCCGTGACCTTGCGGACCCGGACCTCGGTGATTTTCATCGGCGGCCTCCCTGCCTCCAGATGTTGACGGCTGCGGCCGGGGAGGCAAGCATGAATTCGCGGCGGCCACGCATTTTCAATGGCTCGCCAGCCAGCAACGCTGCAGCGGAGGCCTGCCTTGACCATCGAGATCGCCGCGATCGGCGCCCAGCGTCCAACCGTCCTGGCCGCCCTGGAGCAGGAGTTCGTGCTGCACAAGGTCTGGGACGCGCCGGATCTGAAGGCGGCGCTGGCGCCCCATGCCGAGCGGATCCGGGGCGCGGTCAGCCATGGCATGGTCGGCCTGCCGACCGCGGCGATCGAGGCGCTGCCAAAGCTCGAGATCTGCGCGATCAACGGAGTCGGGCTGGAAACCACCGATTTGGCGCTGGCCCGGCAGCGGGGCATCGCGGTCACGATCACGCCGGTCCTGTATGACGACGTCGCCGATCTCGCGATCCTGCTCGGCATGGCCGCCTGCCGGCGCCTGGCCGAGGCGGATCGCTATGTCCGCGCCGGCAAGTGGCTGGAGGGGCGGATGGATCTTGGCCGGAAGTTCTCGGGCAAGCGCGCCGGGATCATGGGCATCGGCCGGATCGGCCAGGCGGTCGCCAAGCGCCTGGCGGCGTTCGACATGACGATCGGCTACTACGATCCGATCGCCAAGCCCGATTTGCCCTATCAGGCCTATGCCTCGCCGGTCGCGCTCGCCGAGGCGTCCGAGCTCCTGTTCCTGTGCGCCGCCGGTGGCGCTGGCGTGCGCAACCTGGTCACCGCCGAGATCCTGGACGCGCTCGGGCCCAAGGGCGTGTTCGTCAACATCGCGCGCGGCTGGCTGGTCGACGAGCCGGCGCTGGTGAGCGCGCTGCTGGAGGGCCGGCTGGGCGCCGCCGGCCTCGACGTGTTCGCGGCCGAGCCCAAGGTGCCAGAGGCCCTGCTCGGACTCGACAATGTCGTGCTGACGCCGCACATCGCCAGCAACACCGCCGAGACCATGCAGGCCATGGGCGACTGCGTGCTCGCCAATATCCGCTCCTGGTTCAAGGGCGAAGGCGCCCTGACCGCGGTCGCCTAGGCCAAGCGCTCAGCCGGCGAAGCGCGGCTCGGGCACGCCCTGGATGCCGAGATCGTGGATCGCGAACAGCGCGCCGCGCAGCACGCCGTCGCCGGGAAAGCGCGGCAAGGGCGGCTTGGCCATGGAGGTGACGTAGAGCACGTCCAGATTCGGCCCGCCGAAGTTCATGCTGGTGACCTTCTTGACCGGCATGTCGATCTGGCGCTCCAGCGTGCCGTCCGGCGCGAAGCGGTAGAGCTTGCCGCCATAGACCGCAGCACTCCAGACGCAGCCCTCGCTATCCACCGTCGCCCCATCCGGCACGCCGTCGCCCAGCGGCGCGAAGGATGCAAAGCAGCGCTTATTGCTGATGCCGCCGGTCGCGAGATCGTAGTCGTAGGCGCTGATCTCGTTGGACCAGGTGTCGGAGAAGTAGAAGGTCTTGCCGTCCGGGCTCCAGCAGGGCCCGTTGCTGACCACGATCCCCTCCTCCAGCTTGTGCACCGACAGATCCGGATCGAGCCGGTAGAGGGCGCCGTTGCCGCCTTCTTCCATGGTGTCCATCGAGCCCGCGAGAAACCGGCCGCGCTGGTCGACCTTGCCGTCATTGATCCGGTTGTTGGGCTTGTCGGGCTCCGGATCGTGAATCAGCGTGCAGTCACCGGTCTTGAAGTCCAGCGCATGGAAGCCGCTGGCGAGCGAGCAGATGGCGCCACCATCCCGGCGCAGGCAGAGCGAGCCGATCTTGGCCGGCACGTCCCAGGCGCGCAGCTCGCCGCCTTCGGCCGTGCAGCGGAAGACCCGGCCATCGAAGCTGTCGATGAAGTAGAGCCGCTGCTCATCGACGTCCCACAAGGGCCCTTCGCCCAGCGTGGTCTTGACGTCCACCAGCACCTCGATTCGCATCCCCGTCTCCCCCGTGCTTGGCCCAAATTGAGCCTATCCCCTGAATCGCGCCTCCGGCAGGCCGCGCACGCCCAGACCGTGCACGGCGAACAGCCCGCCCGCCTCGCGCTCGGGCGGCCGCACGCCGCCGATCGGCCGGCCCATCGAGGTCACGTAGAGCACGTCCAGATCGGCGCCGCCGAACATCACGCTGGTGGTGCTCGAGACCGGCAGGCCGACGATCCGGTCGATCACGCCATCGGGCGTGAAGCGGATCAGCCGGCCGCTGAACACCTCGGCGCTCCAGACGCAGCCTTCCTCGTCGACCGTGGCGCCGTCGGGATAGCCGCGCAGCCGCTCGAACGAGGCGAACAGGCGACGGCAAAGAACATTGCCGTTCGCGGTATCGTAGTCATAGGCGAAGATCGCGCGCTGGAAGCTGTCGGCGAAATACAAGGTCGCACCATCCGGGCTCCAGCACGGGCCGTTGCTGACGATGATGCCGGTCTCCAAGGGGTGCAGGCTGAGATCGGGATCGAGCCGGTAAAGCCCGCCGATCGGCTCGCGCTCCTCGTAGTCCATCGAGCCGGCGAGGAACCGTCCCTGGCGGTCGACCTTGCCGTCGTTGAGCCGCGTGCGGCGGAGATCGGGCTCCGGATCGGCAATCAGCAGCACCTCGCCGCTCTTGAAGTCGAGGAAGTGAAAGCCGGTGCGCAGCGCCACCACGGCACCACCCTCTGCGCGCAGGCACATCGAGCCGATATGCTCCGGCACCGGCCAGCGCTCGATGCCCTGCCCCTTGGCATCGGCCCGGAACACGGTCTTGCCGTAGCTGTCGATCCAATAGAGGCGCTGCTCCTGGACGTCCCAAAGCGGGCCTTCGCCCAGGAGGTTCCGGCAGTCGGCCAGGAGCTCGATCTTGAGCATCAAAACGCCACCTGATCGCCACCCTTGAGCGCCAGGATCTGGCGCGCCTCGTCCGGGCTGGCGATCGCGAGGCCGAGACCTTCGATGATCTGGCGGGCCTGCTTGACCTGGACGGCGTTGCTCTCGGCGAGCTTGCCGGCACCCAGCCACAAGCTGTCCTCGAGGCCGACCCGGACATTGCCACCCATGGCCGCCGCCATCGCCGCGATCGCCATTTGATGGCGCCCAGCACCCAGGACCGACCAGCGATATTGCTCACCGAACAGGCGATCGGCCGTGCGCTTCATGTGGGCGACATCCTCGGGATGCGGCCCGATCCCGCCCAGGATGCCGAACACGCTCTGCACGAACAGAGGCGGCTGCACCAGGCCGCGGTCGAGGAAGTGGGCGAGGTTGTAGAGATGGCCGATGTCGTAGCACTCGAACTCGAAGCGGGTGCCGTTCTCGAGGCAGGTCTTCAGGACATATTCGATGTCCTGGAAGCTGTTGCGGAACACCAGATCGCGGCTGTTCTCGAGATGCTGGCGCTCCCAGTCATGCTTGAAGTCCTTGAAGCGGTTCAGCATCGGGAACAGGCCGAAGTTCATCGAGCCCATGTTGAGCGAGGCGACCTCGGGCTTGAAGGTCGCGGCCGGCTTGACCCGCTCGTCGACCCGCATGTGCGGCGCGCCGCCGGTGGTCAGGTTGATCACGCAGGCCGAGCGCTGCTTGATCACCTTGAGGAACGGCGCGAAGGCTTCGGGCGTCTGATCCGGCCGGCCGGTCTTGGGATCGCGCGCATGGAGATGGACAATCGCGGCGCCTGCCTCCGCGGCCCCGATCGCGGCATCGGCGATCTCCTCCGCCGTCACCGGCAGATGCGGCGACATCGAGGGCGTGTG
>CADEGR010000116.1:4366-14413 GCA_902826935.1 uncultured Alphaproteobacteria bacterium
GGCGAGCACAGGAACAGCGCCATGTCGGCGATGTCGTCGGGGCTCACCATGCGGCCGAGCGCGGTCTTGGCCAGATATTGGGCGCGCATGTCGGCGAAGGGAACGCCGACCTCGTCGGCGCGCGCCTGGATCACCTGGTCGATGCGCGGCCCCTCGACGATGCCGGGCAGGATCGCGTTGACCCGGATGCCGAAGCGGCCGAGCTCGATCGAGAGGCTCTCGGTCATGCCGACGATCGCCCATTTGGTCGCGGCGTAGGGCAGGCGATAGGCGTAGCCCAGCCGGCCGGCGACCGAGCTGATGTTGATGATGCTGCCGGCCCCGGCCGCCTTGAGCAGCGGCACGGCCTGCTTCAGGCAGTAGAACTGGCCGGACAGGTTGACGTCGAGGGTGCGCTGCCAGTCCTCGAGGCCGATCTGCTCGACCGGTGCGGTCGGCCCGGCGATGCCGGCATTGTTGACCAGCACGTCCAGGCCGCCGAGCTTGGCGCGCAGCTCGGTGAACGCCCGCTCGGTCTCGGCGGCGCTGCCGGCATCGGCCTTGGTCGCCGCCTGGTCGGGATGGCTCCGGCGAAAATCATCGAGCGCCGCATCGTCGACGTCGGACACCATGACCTTGGCGCCATGGGCGATGAAGGCCTCGGCGATGCGCCGGCCGATGCCGTTGGCGCCGGCGCTGATGAAGACCCGCAGGCCAGGCTTGATGCCGGCGATGCGTGGGGCGGGATCGGTCATGGCGGGCAAAGCTCCTTCAGCTCAGCTGGCACGCTCGCGCAGGGCCATCACCGCGCCCAGCACCACCAGGCCGAACAGGATGGCGCGGGTGGCATAGGGCAAGGTGGTGCCGGCGAGCAGGGTCTGCAGGGCGGTGAGCAGCAGCACGCCGCCCAGGATGCCCAGATAGTGGCCGCGGCCGCCAGTGATCAGCGCCCCGCCGACCACGACCACCGCGATAGAGGGCAAGAGGTAGTCGTCGCCCATGCCAAGGCTGGCCTGGCCGGAAAAGCCGGCCAGCAGCACGCCGACCAAGGCGGCGCAAAAGCCCGAAAGCGCGTAGACGCCGAGCAGGGTCTTGCCGGTCTGGATACCGGACAGCGCCGCGACCCGCTGGCTGTTGCCGATGCCGTAGACCCGCCGCCCGAACGGCGTGCGGCCCAGCAGCAGCACGGCCGCCGGCACGAACAGCGCCATCAGCCAGACCACCGGCGTCACGCCGAGCAGGCTGCCGGTCATGAACCAGCGCAAGGAGGGCGAGGCAAAGCCGGCCGGCGTGCCGCCGCTATAGACCAGGGCCAGGCCCTGCAGGATGCCGTTGGTCGCCAGGGTCATGACGATCGGCGACAGGCCCAGGACCACGATGCCCAGGCCGTTGACCAGGCCGATCAGCGCGCCGATCGCCAGCACCAGCGGCAAGGCGTAGAGCAACGCCGCGTCCGAGCCGGCGACGATGCCGGTCAGCAGAATGCCGCTCAGGCCGATGGTCCAGGGCACCGACAGATCGAGCCCGCCGGTCAGAATCACCGTGCCTTGGCCGAGCGCCAGGATGGCCATGAAGGAGCCGAGCACGATCAAGGCGTTGTAGTATTTCGGGCTGAACAAGGCGTGGCCGAGCACCAGCTGGGTCACCAGCACGACCACGAGCAGGCAGACATAGGCCGGCAAGGCATGGCGCAGGGTTTCGCCGTGGCGCAGCCAGAAGCCGGGCAGCACCCCCGTTGGCTGGCTGGCGGCCGGCGCTGCTGCTGCACCATCGAGCCGCAGCCGCGGCGGCTGGGTCTGGCGCTGGCCGGGCAGGCTGCCGGCGCCCCAGGCGGCGAGCTTGGCCCGGCCGAGCCGGAGATGCTGCGCCAGGCTGGAGTCGCGGCTGAGCGAGGCGCCGAGCACCGCCAGGATCAGGATCAGGCCCTCCGCGACCGTGCTGTAATAGGCCGAGACATTCAGGACCAGGAGGATGTTGACCACCAGCATCAGCGTGTAGGCGCCGAACACCGGGCCGGTCAGGCCGCCCCGCCCGCCGCCCAGACGGACGCCGCCGACCACCACGGCGGCGAAGATCTGGAGCAGCATCGGATTGCCGACCAGGGGATCGCCGCTGCCGGTCTGGGCGGTGATGAACAGGCCGGCCACGCCGTAGAAGCCACCCGCCAGCGTATAGACCAGGAACAGATCGCGCCGCACGCGCACGCCGGCCGCGGTGGCGGCCGCTGGATCGCTGCCGAGCGCGTAGAGCGCCACGCCGAACCGGCTGCGCTTGAGCAGCCACCACAGCCCGAGCAGGCCCGCGACCAGCACCAGCGGCATCGGCAGCCAGTTCGGGATCGCGTCGCCGGCGAGCAGCCCGGTCAGACCGTAGGGGATCATGCCGCCCGGCTTGTCCATGACCAGGAGGGTCAGGCCCTGGACGATGAACATGGTCGAGAGCGTCACCACGATCGGCTGCAGGCGCAAGACGGCGATGAAGAAGCCGTTGAAGGCGCCGGTCGCGAGGCCGACGCCGATGCCGGCCAGGCTCCAGAGCAGGATCGAGCTGGGCGTGTCCTGCATGTGGCTGGCGAGCACGACATTGACCAGCGAGATCACGGCGCCGGCGGACAGGTCGAAGCCGCCCGAGAGGATCACCAGCGTGGCACCCATGGCGGCGATCGCGAGCGTGGCGCCGCCGCTGGAGAGGAAGCTCACCTCGAAATAGGAGATCGGGCCGGCGCTGATCCAGTCGACGATCAGGAACAACAGGCAGAACACCGCGATCGCCATGATCAGGCCGCGATGGCGGCCAAGCCTGAGGCTGCCGCGGGCGCGCGGGCGCGGTGCCGGCAGGCTGCCCACCGCCATCAGGCGACCTCCTCCAGCGCCCGGCTGCCACCTAGCACCGCGCGCAGGATCGCCTCCTCGGTCAGCCCCTCGGCCGGCAGCATCTCGGCGATCCGGCCGCCATAGAGGATCGCCACCCGATCGGCCAGGCCGACCAGCTCCGGGATCTCGGTCGAATAGAACAGGACGGCGCCGCCGGCATCGGCATAGCGGCGCATGAGGCCGTAGAGCTCGTGCTTGGTGCCGACGTCGATGCCGCGGGTCGGGTCGTAGAGCAGCAGGATCCGGCTCTCGGCCAGCAGCCATTTGGCGATCGCGATCTTCTGCTGATTGCCGCCGGAGAACGCACCAACGCGGGTCCATAAGGCGCGCCGATCGACCTGGACCAGATCGAAGGCGCGCCCGACCGCCGCCCTCTCGGCGGCCTGATCGATCAGGCCCAGCCGGGTGAAGCGGTCGATCACCGGCAAGGAGGCGTTGTGCCGGCCGCTCAGCTGCAGGAACAGCGCTTCGGTCTTGCGGTCCTCGGGCACCAGGCTGATGCCGATCTCGGCGCGCACCGCATCCGCCGGCGAGAGCAGGCTGACCGGCTGGCCGTCGACCGCCAGCGTGCCGGCACGCCGCTCGACCATGCCGAAGCAGGCCAGGAACAGCTCCAGCTGGCCCATGCCCTGGAGGCCGGCCACCCCCAGGATCTCGCCGGCCCGCAGCTCGAAGCTGGCCGCCTCGAGCCGGCCGGCGGCCAGCCGCTCGGCGCGCAGCACGACCGGGCCGGGCCGCCGGTCCGCGGGCTTGGCCGGGAAAGTCTGGTCGAGCGCGCGGCCGAGGATCATGCGAATGACCTGGTCGTCATCGACCTCGGTCAGCGCATGGCTCGCGATCGCCCGGCCGTTGCGCAGCACCGTCAGCGTGTCGCAGAAGCGCCGGACCTCCGGCAGGCGATGCGAGATGAACAGCTGGGTGACGCCAGCCGCCTTGAGCCGCGCCATGATCCGGCCGAGCCAGTCGATGTCGCGGCCGGACAGGCTGGAGGTCGGCTCGTCGAGCAGCAGGATCCGGGGCCGGCGGAACACCGCCCGGGCGATCTCGATCTTCTGCAGCAGCGCCAGATCCAGCTCGCGGACCTCGGCATGGAGGTCGACCTCCTCCAGCTCCAGCTCGGCCATGTGGGCGCGCACCAGCCGCTCGCCCTGGCGCCGCCGCCGCAGGCCGAACGGGCCAATCGGCGCATAGGGCAGCAGCATGTTGTCGAGCACGGTCAGATCGCGCACCAGGGTCAGCTCCTGGAACGCGGTCTGCACGCCCAGGCGATGGGCCGCGCGCGGCGAGGCCAGGTGGACCGGCTGGCCGAATAGCCGGAGCGTCCCCGCATCCGGCCGGATCAGGCCGGCCAGCAGCTTGACGATGGTCGACTTGCCGGCACCGTTCTCGCCGAGCAGGGCGTGGATCTGCCCCTCGGCCACCTCGAACGCGACCTGGTCGGCGGCGAGCGTGGCCCCGAAGGCCTTGGTGATGCCAGCAAGTGCCATCGCCGGGACGCTGCTCATCGGATTGGCATCCTGCGCAAGGCCACCCGGCCGGACCGGCGGCTGACGCGGCCACCGGTCCGGCCTGCGGGCTGGCTATTCCAGCTCGGGCTGGCCGACCAAAGCGGCCTGCATGCCGAGCTCCGGCGTCTCCTTCGAGAAGATCGAGGCGAACCAGCCGGGATTGGGCACGAAGGACGGCGGGAACGCGTTGCAGCCGTTGTTCATCTCCTGCCAGCTGCCGGTCTCGCACAGCTTGATCGTGTCGTTGGTCACGATCGGCAAGGGCAGGATCGTGGTCTTCTCGACCTGCTTGCCCTCCAGGATCGCGACCGCCAGCTTTAGAGCCAGCCCGCCGGAATAGGGCGGCGAGGCATAGGAGATGCGCGGCGCCGCCAGCGGGCAGTACGGGCATTCCGCCCCCTCGACCTGGGTGTCGGCCGCCAGCATCTGGACGCGGCCGCCATTCGAGCCCTCACCGGCGCAAGGCAGCAGCTCCTCCGGCTTCTTGCCGGCTTCCAGCTGCATCGCGTTGGCGGTGAAGCAGCCGACCTGCAGCCACAACCCGTCGATATCGTCCCAGCTCCGGGTCGCCAGGATCTTGGACAGCTCGGTCCGGGTCACGGCCTGGCTCCACATGCCGACCGCCTCGGCGACGATCTTCATGTCGGGATGCTTGGCGAAGACCTCCTTGGCCGCCTGGGTCCGCTGGGTGTCGACCGAGGTGCCGGGCACGCCGGTGAGCACCACGATGTTGCCCTTGCCGCCCAGGCGCTCGGCCAGCCACTCGGCGGTGACTCGGCCGGCTTCCAGCTGATCGATATGGACGTTGTAGGCGCAAGGCTCGGTGATCTCGGCGTCGTAGGCGACCACCGTGACGCCCTTGTCGCAGGCGTTCTTGACCACGTTGTTGAGCGCGGTCGGCGAGATCGGGAAGGTCACGATCGCGTCGGCGCCGGCCTGGACCATCGAGTTGATCTGCTGGATCTGGCGCTGGGCGTTGGGCCCGGCCACCTGGATCTGCAGGTCGACCTTGTCGGCCAGGCTCGGATGGGCGGCCATGGCTTTGACCATGTTGGCCGCCTCGGCCTGCCAGTCATTGCCGATGTAGCTCATCGACAGGAAGATCTTGAACTTCTCTTGCGCCATAGCGCTGGTCGCGAGCCCGGCCACGAGCATCGCCAGAGCGCCGGCTGCAGCGCAGCGCGACAGTGCCTTCATGCGACGTTCTCCCTGATCCGGCCGCCGGCATCGCGCCCGGCCGCCTGGTCCGCCTTGGTGGCCTCTTGCCGAGGCCGTTGACGATCATTTGATCATAGATCATAGATCCGGCGAGGCGGCAATTGCTGGCATGCCGACAAGCTTGCGGCCGCGGGCGATGCGCCCCGGGGAGCCAGGCGACATGGGCTGGGCGGCATGCTGAGGGCGAAACTGCCGGTCCGGCCGGTCGCGAAGGCGAGCGTGCTCGACCAGGTCTACCGCCAGATCCGGGAGCTGATCCTGGATGGCGAGATCGAGCCCGGCCAGACGGTGACCATCCAGAGCCTGGCGGACGCGTTCGGGGTCAGCGCCATGCCGGTGCGGGAAGCCCTGCACCGGCTGACCGCCGAGCGCGCCTTGACCGTGCTGGCCGGCCGCTCGGTCGGCATCCCGCGGCTCACCCTGGCCCGGCTGCGCGATCTGACCCGGGTGCGCCTGGAGATCGAAGGCATGGCTGCCGCCTGGGCGGCCGGCCGCGTGCCGGAGCCCGATCTGGTCCGCCTGGCGCGCGCGATCGAGCGCATGGCCGATGCCGCCACGGCCCAGGACCGCAAGCGTTTCGTGCCGGCCAATCGCGCCTTCCACTTCACGGTCTACCGGGCGGCAGGCTCCGAGACGCTGTTCGGCCTGATCGAGAGCCTCTGGCTGCAGATCAGCCCCTATTTCGACCTGCTCCATGCCAAGGGCAATTGGCAGGCGGCCAATCGCTGCCACCAGCAGCTCCTGGATGCGCTGGCCGCCGGCGATCCGGCCGGTGCCCGCGCTGCCCTCGAGGCCGATATCGCCGAAGCCGCGGCGGTGCTGGCCGAGCTGCTGGCGCGGCAGGCGGACGATGCTTAAGTCAATCCGGCTCCTCGGGAAACTGCTGCAGCCCGGCTGGGATCAAGACGCCCGGCAGCTTGCGCGTGGTCCAGATATGGATCGCGGCGCTGAGGTCTGGCGGCTGATCGAGCGAGCCGCCCTTGACGCTGAGCATCTCCGGCGTGCGCGCGGCCTGATGCCAGAGGCGGCTGCCGCAGCTCGGGCAGAAGGCGCAAGTCAGCTGGCCGCCCTGCGCCGCCGGCCGGGCCCAGAACTGGACGTCGCCGCGGGTCAGGCGGAAGGCCTCCGTCGGCACCATCAGCGAGATGCCGAAGGCGGACGCCGACTGCTTCTGGCATTCCCGGCAATGGCAGACATAGGCCGCAAGCGGCGGCGCGCTCAGCTGGTAGCGCAGGCCGCCGCACTGGCAGCCGCCGGTGGCCAGAGCTTGCGGATCGAGGCAGGGCATGGCGATCTCCGGCCAAAGGTCAATCGGTTCAGCCGAAGGTTAACGCAGTCCAGCGGGCTGAGGCTCCCGGCAGCCCCTGATCACATCGTGATCGTCTCGGTGTGGCCGAAACCCTTGGTATAATCCAGCATCGAGATCACCTTGGGCGTGATCCGCAGCACGTCGATCGTGTCGAGATTGAGCGTCGGCATGGCTTCGAGCTGCTTGAAGCGCGCGCGCATCAGCGCAAACGCCTTGCTGCGCTCGGCCGGATCGGTGACCTCCTCGGCGAGCGCCGCCATCGACAGGCCCTGGATCCGCTGCCAGTCCTCGTTCGGCCCGTCGATGGTCAGCGAGACCTTGGCAGAGTGCCGGATATTGTGGACCTTCTGGCTCTTGACCCAGGTCGCGACATAGATGGTCAGGCCGTCGCTGACATAGCTGACGGTGGTCGCCTGCGGCCAGCCATCCGGCCGCAGCGTCGCCAAGGTCAGGAAGTCATGCTTGCGCAGCTGCATCAGGATGAAGGCGCGCGCTTCGTCATTCATGGGCTGTCTCCGCCAGGGGGACGGCAAGGTCGCATGCTGGCTGAGCGGCGGCCGGCGCGGTCGCAGGAGCGGGCGGCCACGCCGGCGCATCCGCTTGCCCCTCAGGCGCCGCTGATCGGAATCCGCTTGGTCTTGGCCTTGACCTCCGGCGGCTTCGGCACGGTCACGGTCAAGAGCCCCTTGGCGAAGCTCGCCTTGACCTGATCCGGCTTGGCCTCGAACGGCAGCATGATCGAGCGGGCGAACGAGCCGCGGGCGCGCTCGATCACGTGAAAGTTCGGCTTCTTCTCCTCCTTCTCGCGCCGCTGCTCGCCGCGAATGGTGAGCCGGCGATCCTCGAGCAGGATCTCGACATCCTTCTCCTCGACGCCCGGCAGCTCGGCCTCGATCTTGACCTCGGCGTCGGTCTCGCTGACGTCGATCCGCGGCATGGCGGTCTGCCCGGTCAGCGCCGGGGTGCCGAGGCCAAAGCCACGCCAGAGATCGGCAAAGCGCTGCTCCATGTCGCGGCGCAGCGCCGCAAACGGCTCCCAGATTTCCGGTGTCGCGCGGGCTGGTTCTTGCTCCGACGGCTTGCTGGTCGGTTCAGGCAATGCCATGGCGATCCCTCCGAAATGAGATTGCCGCATTGGTATGGCAAAGCCGCGCCGCTCGGACCTTGCGCTGGGTCAAGATTGGTGGGCTTTCTCAGCGCTGCAGCACACAGCGGCCGGGCGCCGGACCGAGCAACGGGTAGCCGGCCGCCGGCGCCCCGAGCGGCGGTGGCGGCACCGCCGCTCCGGAATGCTCGTTCAGCCAGGCGAGCCAAGCCGGCCACCACGAGCCCTGCTGCACCGGCGTCGCCGTCTGCCAGCCATCCGGATCGCGCTGCAGATCGAGCTCGCGCTTGGTCGCGACCTGATAGCTGCGCCCCCGATGGCCGGGCTCCGACACGATTCCGGCATTGTGGCCGCCACTGGTCAGGAGGAAGGTCACCGCCGTGTCGGCGAGATAGTGGATCTTGTAGACCGAGCGCCAGGGTGCGACGTGGTCGGTCTGGGTGCCGACCGCGAAGATCGGCGCCCGGATGTCGGTGATCGCGACCGGCCGGCCAGCGACCTGGTAGCGGCTCTCGGCGAGGTCGTTGCCGAGGAACAGCCGGCGCAGATACTCCGAATGCATCGCGTAGGGCATCCGGGTGAGATCGGCGTTCCAGGCCATGAGGTCGTTGAACGGGGCGCGCTCGCCCAGGAGGTATTCCCGCACCATGCGCGACCAGATCAGGTCGTTCGAGCGCAGCAGCTGGAAGGCACCGGCCATCTGGCGGGTGTCGAGAAAGCCCTGCTCCCACATCAGATCCTCGAGGAAGGCAAGCTGGCTCTCGTCGATGAACAAGGTCAGTTCGCCCGCCTCGGTGAAGTCGGTCTGGGCGGCCAGCAGGGTCATCGATCGCAGCCGGGCATCGCCATCGCGCGCCATCGCCGCGGCGGCGATCGTCAGCAAGGTCCCGCCCAGGCAGTAGCCGACCGCATGGACCGGCCTCGCCGGCAGGATCGCGCCAAGCGCGTCGAGCGCCGCCATGACGCCCAGCTGCCGATAGTCCTCGAGGCCGAGCTGGCGGTCGTCCGGCCCTGGATTGCGCCAGGAGATCATGAAGACGGTGAAGCCCTGCCCGGTCAGATAGCGGACCAGCGAATTGCCGGGCGAGAGATCGAGGATGTAGTATTTCATGATCCAGGCCGGCACGATCAGGATCGGCTCGGGCCGCACGGTCTCGGTCGCCGGCTGGTACTGGATCAGCTCGATCAGATGGTTGCGGTAAATGACCTGGCCGGGCGTCACCGCCAGGTTTTCGCCGACCTTGAAGGCGTCCGCGCCGGCTGGCGGCTTGCTGCCAGCCGCCCGCTCGAGATCCTCGATCAGATGCTGCCAGCCGCGCACCAGGTTCAGCCCCAGCTCCCGATGGGTCCGCGCCAGCACTTCGGGATTGGTCAGCAGGAAGTTGGACGGCGAGACCAGATCCAGCAGCTGCCGGCTGGCGAAGCTCACCGCCTGCTCATGCTGGCGGGTGACGCCGCGCAGCTCGGTAGTGGCGTTGTGCCACCATTGCTGCTGCAGCAGGAACGCCTGGTAGTAGAGGCTGAACGGCCATTGCTGCCAGGCCGGATCGGCAAAGCGCCGGTCCTGCGGCAAGGGCTCGATGCAGGGCTCCTGGACCTTGCCGGCCGCCATGCAGGCGCCGACATGGCGGGCAAAGCGCAAGGACTTGCGGCCCGCCTTCTCCAGCAGCTGCAACCGTTTGCCGGGCGCGAAGGCCAGCTGGGTCGCCCAGTCCAGATAGGCCGCCATCAGCGCCGAGGGCGATAGCCCCGCCGTGAGCCGCGCTGTCGCCGCATGCAGCGAGCGATCCAGGATCTCAGCGCTCGCCGTGGCGCCATAGGAGACGGGCTCCATCGCCTCGGCCACCGTCAGCGGCGGCGAGGCGGGCGCCTTCGGCGGCCTCGCCTTGGCCCCACCCTTGCGCCGCGGCAGCACCCCCGCCCCATTGGGCCGGCCAGCCGGCCTGCTTACACCCCCATCAGCCGCCGCCCCGCGCGCCATCTCGCATCTCCTTCACCCCCGGAGAGCCTACTGCTCGGCGCCGCCCTTCGTTTGACTTGGGTCAAAGGGCAAGG
>CADEGR010000117.1:0-6213 GCA_902826935.1 uncultured Alphaproteobacteria bacterium
AATCCCAACCCGCCAACCCGTGAAACCCAAAATGCTGATCTCCCAAACGGCCTCTAAGCAGACGGCCTTCACGCCGCCCATGACCAAAGGCGCCATCAGGCGCATGGCGCCAGACCGCCCGAGGCTGCGGCCCGGTGGCCTGCGCGGTGCCCGTGGGATGCGGGCTCCCGACAATTCCGCATCGACAGCCTCTGCATCGGCCGGCCTGCGCCTGACCGCGCCCCAGGGCGGCATCAGGCGATCAGGCCGCAGCGACAGCCGTCACGCCGGTCGGCCGGGGGCCTGACCGCGCCCCGCCGCCGCGGCATCAGACAACCAGGCCGCAGCGACAGCCTCTGCACCGGTCGGCCCGGGTCCGACCGCGCGCTCCCGCGGCGGCATCAGGCGATCAGGCCGCAGCGACGGCCTCTGCACCCGCCTGACTGGGCCTGACCGGGCGCCCCGCGGCGGCATCAGACAACCAGGCCGCAGCGACGGCCTCTACACCCGCCCGCCTGGGCCTGACCGCACGCCCCGCGGCGGCATCGCCTTGATCATGCCGCAGCGCAGGACGGAGGCCTCGCCGCAGCCCACTGACCGAATCACCGACCTTGAGTCGAGCGCCGGTCGGCCGGCTCGAGGAATGTCGGCGCGGCGCTCCACGCGGCGCAACCTCGCTGCCATCAGAAGGGGCTCGGCGGCGGGACCGGCGGGTCGGCCCGGCCGATCCGGGTCGCCCGGTCCGGCAGCCGCCCGGCAATTTCCAGCAGCAGCTTCTTGCGCACCGCCTCGGCGAACCGCGCCGGATCGTCCGCGGTCACCACGAAGCTGCCCGGCCCGCCGATGATCCGCGCCGCGAACGCGGCTTCGAGATCGTAGCTGACCGGCCGGCCGCCGCAGCCCGCCGCCCGGCAGAGCACGGCCAGGCCGTTGATCACGATGTCGCTGGCCAGCACGCTGGCGCGCGCCGCCTCGATCGGCGCGCCGCCCCAGCTGTTGGCGCTGTCGGCCGAGACGTCGATCACCTTGCGGCTGCTCTCGATCGCATTGCTCTCGATCAGGCCCTGGCCGATCAGCAAGGCGTCGCCGATCGCGTTGCGGCCGAAGGCGCGGCGCGGCCGCTCGAGCAAGGTAGCGGCGAATTGCTCGGCGCTGGGCAAACCATCGATCACGGTCCAGGGCACCACCACATCCTGCGATCCGACGCCGCCCCATTCGACGTAGGTGACGGCGATCTTCTGCTCGTAGCCTTGCTCGATCGCCGACAGCACGGCCGGATCGGTGATCGCGGCCGCGTAGCCCTGCCGCTGGAAGCGGATCTCGCCATCGTCGATCGAGCCCGAGGCGTCCGCCAGCAGCACCAGCTCGAGATCGACGCTCTCGGCCGCGGCGAGATCGGCCAGCAGAGCGAGTCCCGCGACGACCACACCGGGCCAGCATGCCATGGCGCCCTCCGGATCAGTTCGGCTCCAGGATATCAGCTCGGCCGGCCAGGCCAAGCGTGCCAAGGCTCGACCGGCGTTGCCGGATCCGCTAGCGATGCTGCAAGGTGCCAATGGGGGGCCATGGGGTGGCAAAAGAATCCGAGACCGGGCGGACCACGCGCCTGATCGAGCTCGTCACGCGGCTGTTCTATGGCGTCACCGCCTTGTCGTTCGCCGTGTTCGCTTGCAGCCTGGTCGGCATCGCGATCAGCAATCTGGTGCGCGCCACCTTCTTCGAGCACGCGCTCCTGCAGCAGACCCTGGAGAGCATCGGCCTGATCACGATCGCGCTCGCGGTGTTCGACGTCGGCCGGTTCCTGATCGAGGAGGAAATCCTGCGCGACCGCGAGCTGCGCTCCGCGACCGAAGCCCGGCGCACGCTGACCAAGTTCTTCTCGATCATCATCATCGCGGTCTGCCTGGAGGCGATCGTCCTGGTGTTCGAGAAGAAGAGCGAGCAGGTCGAGACCATGATCTATCCCACGGCGCTCCTGGCCGTCGGCGTGTTCGCCCTGATTGGCCTCGGCCTGTTCCAGCGCCTGAGCGCGCCCGCCCGCCAGCAAGACGGCGCAGCAGCCAAGGCCGCAAACCAGCAGCCGGACAAGGCCTGACGGTCTCACCCCAAGTCCAGCCATGCCAGCCGCCGGCTCGGCAGCGCAAGCGCGATGCCGCCAGCACATTCTGTGCCGTCCGATCCTGGCATTCTCTCGGCTCCTCGCCCCGCCAGCTGCCGATCGCCCCGGCCCCCATGAACCCGTCGATTGCCTCAGCCTGCCCGAACAAGGTGAATCAATCGTTAGCGATGATCGGCAGGAGGCAGCGAAGCGCGCGCATCGCGGCTGGCAGCGGACGGACTCCCAGGGTCGCATGGACCAAGCCGAACGCGGCAGCCTAGGCGGCCAAGGCTAACGAACGGTTGCCGCAAGCGCGCCAGGCTCCTGGCCGGAGGCGCCAGCGCTGCCCGGCGACCTCATCCCTCCATCCGCCTCACGCCCGCTACCACCGCGTCATCGGCGGGTCGTTGCGGATCGGCTTGGTCTCGTCGACGAGCGCCAGCTCGGCGCGGAAGAACTTCATGGCGCTGCGGATCGGGTTGGGCGCCGCCTGGCCGAGGCCGCAGATCGAGGCGTCGTTCATGGCCCGGCTCAGCTCCTCGAGCAGCGCCTCGTCCCAGACCGGCTGCTGCATCAGCTTGACCGCCTTCTCGCAGCCGACCCGACAGGGCGTGCACTGGCCGCAGCTCTCGTCCTCGAAGAAGCGCAGCAGGTTCAAGGCGACCTCCCGGATCGGGTCCTGATCCGACAGGACGACCACGGCATGGGAGCCGACGAAGCAGCCATGCTCGTCGAGCTTGCCGAAATCGAGTGGCAGGTCGCCGAGCTCGGCCGGCAGGATGCCGCCCGAGGCGCCGCCCGGCAGATAGGCCTTGAAGCGATGGCCCTCGGCCATGCCGCCGCAATAGTTGTCGATCAGCTCCCGCACCGTGCTCCCGGCCGGCGCCAGCTTGACGCCCGGCGCCGTGACCCGGCCGGACACCGAGTAGCTGCGCAAGCCCTTCGAGCCGCGCACGCCCTGGCCGGCAAACCACTCCGCCCCCTTGGCCAGGATCACCGGCAGCCAGGCCAGCGTCTCGACATTGTGGATCAGGGTCGGCCGGCCGAACAGGCCGACCTGGGCGGCATAGGGCGGCCGGTGCCGCGGCAGGCCGCGCTTGCCCTCGATGCTCTCCAGCATCGAGCTTTCCTCGCCGCAGATATAGGCACCGGCACCGCGCCGCAGCACGAGGTAGCCCTGCGGCACCACGCCTTCGGCCTCGAGCTTGGCGATCTCGCCGAGCAGGACCGCACGCGCCGCCGGATATTCGTCGCGCAGGTAGATGTAGACCGCCGCTGCCTCGACCGCCCAGGCGGCGATCAGCGCCCCTTCCAGGACGCGATGCGGCTCGGCCTCTAGATAGAGCCGGTCCTTGAAAGTGCCGGGCTCGCCCTCGTCGGCATTGACGCAGAGATAGCGGGGTGCCGGCTCGGCGCGCACGAACTGCCATTTGCGGCCGCTCGGGAAGCCAGCCCCGCCGAGGCCGCGCAGGCCCGCCTCGCCGACGGTCGCCAGCACCTGCGCCACGGTCCGGTCCCCGCTCCGGCAGGCCGCCAGCTGCTGATAGCCGCCGGCGGCGACGTATTCGGCGTAGCTTTGCTGCTCCGGCACCACGGCATGAATGTGGCCATGCTCGAGCGCGCGCCGGACCGTCGCAGGCGTCGCCTGGTCGACATGGTGATGGCCGAGCTCGGCGACCGGCGCCAGATCGCAGCGGCCCATGCAAGGCGCCCGCACCACCCGGATCCGGGCCGGATCGACCTCCGCCTGAAGCGCTGCCAGCAGGCCCTCGGCGCCCATGAGCGCGCAGGTCAGGCTGTCGCAGACCCGGATGGTCACCGGCGGCGGCGCGGCCTCGCCCTCCTTGACCACGTCGAAATGGGCATAGAAGGTCGCGACCTCGTAGACCTCGGTCTGGGCGAGCTTCAGCTCCGCTGCCAGAGCGGCCAGATGCGCCGCCGACAGGTGGCCGTAACGGTCCTGGATCAGATGCAGAAATTCGATCAGCAAGACGCGCTCGCGCGGCCGGTCGAGCAGGAGCGCCCGCACCTCCTCGACGGCGTGGTCGTCGAGCTGGCGGCCCTTGGGATGCCGGCTGCCGCGGCGCTCGCCGGCGCCGGGATGCCGCGGCCGGCGGCTCTGGATCATCGGATCGGCCATGCCTCACCCTTCGCAGGAGCACCCCGGCTCGATCCTAGGCCGGCACCCGGTGGGCGGCAATCGAAGCTGCCGCCGGGCTGATCAGAAAAGCAGCAGAACGATCCCAGTCACGGTCAGTGCGGCGACCCAGATCAGGTCCAGATTGATCCAGCCGCGGCGCAGGAATTCCAGGCCCAGCCAGTCATGGACCAGGAGCGCGACCGTGCCGGTGACCAGCAGCATGGCGAGCGCATGGACCCCGATCGCGGCCAGCGCCACCGGCCAGACGCCGGCCGAGACCAGCGACGCCGCCGGCGTGTCGGCCAGGCAGAGCGGCATCAGGGCCGGGATCAGCATCAGCCCGGCGCCGTGCGCGGTCGCCATCAGGAACGACCAGGCAGCCAGGCCCAGATAGCCGGTCTGCATGCCGAAGCGGACCCGGTGCCGGTGGCCGTAGAGCTGGTGATAGAGCGCCCAGCCGAGCAGCGCCGCCCCGGCCAGGAGGCGGATCAGGCGCTGGTCGACCATCAGGCCGAGAGTCACCACCGCGAGCGCCACCGCCGCGGTCGCGAGCGCATGGCCGAGCGCGATCGGCACCAGCGCGATCAGGAGCACCCGCCGGCTCTGCCGGTGCAGGCCCAGCGCCACCGCGAACAGCCAGCCCATGGCCGGGTTCAGGCCATGGAAGGCGCCCAGCCCCGCCAGGGCCAGCCATGGCCACGCCAGAGTCATGCCCAGGCGGCAGGCGCCTCCGTTCCGCCCGGCGGCTCAGCGCTCATGGATAGCAATAGGAGTCCGACGAGCAGTCGCCGCCCTCCAGGCGGACCTGATGCGGCCGGTGGCCCTTCGGCCAGTGCACGAAGAACTCCGGATCGAGGCTCATGCCGCCCTGCTCGGTGTCGACGTCCAGCTTGACCATCCAGCCATCGACGCCGTCCGGATAGAACTGCTTGTCCCAGGCGCCGTACAGCGAGTTGGTGAAGTAGACCCGCTTGCCGTCGCGGCTGATCTCGACCATCTGCGGCGCGCCGTTCAAGGGGCCGTTGCCGGCCGGATGGCTGGCGCGGGATGCGATGCCGCCGAGCCGGACCTTGCCGGTGAGCTTCGGGTTGAACGGGTCGGACACGTCATATTGGTGGAAGTCGCCGGTGCCCCAGCAGGACACGTAGAGGAAGCGGTCATCCATCGACAGGTCGATATCGGTGACCAGAGGCGGCACGGCCTTGAAGCCCTTGAGCAGCGGCGGCAGCTCGTCCTCGCTGGCCGGCTCGGCGGGGATCTCGATCACCTTCTTGATCGCCCACCGATCGCCGTCGCGATACCAGGTCCAGATCGAGGCGGACAGGTTCTCCAGGCTGACCACCGAGCCCAGGAAGCCGTAAGCCTTGGTCGGATCGTGCGCCGGCCGCAGCTCGAGCGCCATTTGGTGCTGCTGGCCGAGATCCAGGGTCTGCAGATGCTTGCGCTTGTGCAGATCCCAGATGTGCATGGCATGGCCGTACTTGCCGCCCAGCAGCAGCTCCGGCACCAGGCCGCCCTCGATCATGTTGGGCGTGCCCCACTCGCTGGTGACCATGACGTCATGGCCGAGATGCCACCAGAAATCGTAGGCCAGCTGCTGCGGCCCGCGGTCGACCTCCCAGCGGCCCAGCACCTCAAAGGTCTCGTGGTCCATCAGGAAGATGCCGCCCGGCCCGTCGCCTTCCGGATTGCCGAGCGCGCTGACATAGATGCCGTCCGGCCCGCAATGGATGGTGTGGACGCGCGAGTAGCCGGTCTTCTCGGCGATCTCCTCGGGCTCGATTACCCGCACGATCTTGGGCGCGCGCGGGTCGGGCTTGGTGTCGACGATGTGCAGGCGCGAGGAGCGCAGGCCCGGCACCACCAGGTAGCGCCGCTCGACATGGGGATGCGGCGCGTTCGGGCACAGGCAGGAGCTGCAGGCGTTCCAGCCGAAATGGTGCAGCTCGTCGCCGGTGTTCGGCATGTCGACCTGGCCGACGATCTGGCCGTAGCT
>CADEGR010000117.1:6313-8650 GCA_902826935.1 uncultured Alphaproteobacteria bacterium
GGGGGCAATGGGGCCGATCAAGGCCCGGTTGGGAGGCTTGAATGCAGATCAATGCTGACCTGACAGTCCGGGCGGTGGTCGACAGCCACAGCCTGCCTTGGGTCGCCTCGCCCTTGCCCGGCGTCGAACGACGCATGCTGGAGCGGGACGGCGCGGAGGTGGCGCGGGTCACCAGCCTGGTGCGCTACGCGCCCGGCAGCCATTTCGCGCCCCATACCCACCATGGCGGCGAGGAGTTCCTGGTCCTGAGCGGCGTCTTCGCCGACGACCACGGCACCTACCCGGCCGGCAGCTATGCGCGCAATCCGGTCGGCTCCAGCCATCGGCCACAGACCGACGAGGGCTGCCTGATCCTGGTCAAGCTGTGGTGGATGCACCCCGACGACCGCGAGTTCGTGCGGATCGACACCCGGCTGGAGGATCTCTGGCAGCAGACCGGCTGGCCGGGCGTCGAGGTCATGCCGCTGCACGCCTTCGGCAAGGAGACCAACGCGCTCTACCGCCTGGCCCCGGGTGCTGCCCTGCCGGCCCGCGAGCTGCCCGGCGGCGAGGAGCTGTTCGTGCTGAGCGGCGCCTGCGCCGATGCCAATGGCGACTATCCGCAAGGCACCTGGCGGCGCGCGCCGATCGGCCCCGCCCCCGAGCTTGCGAGCGCCAGCGGCTGCCGGCTCTACCTCAAGCGCGGCCACCTCGCCCAGCTGCCGCCCGCACCGCCGGCCGCCTGAGCCGCCCGTCAGGCCGCGCGCTCGGCGTCCTCGGCCGCCACCGCCACGGCGGGCTGCGGCATGGGCAAGGGCCGCGGCGCGGCCGGTGCCGCCAGACCCAGGCTGGCGAGCCGACCGGCCTTCAGGCGCCGCCGGCTGAGCCACAGCTGCACCTGCGCCAGCAGCCAGTGGGGTAGCGCTGCCGCGAGGCGTCCGCCGCGGCGCAGCCAGGCCAGCCGCCGCGGCCGCCCGACCCGCTGGCCGCGCGCCGCCAGCTGGCGCAGCAGCGCCGGCGGCGGATTGGCGAGCACGCCGCAGATCGCCGCGAATTGCCAGCTGGCCGGATGGGCGCAAGGCACGACGTCCCAGAGCATGCTCGCCGCCTGCCGATCGGCCAGCTCGCGGCCGGTCACCAGATAACCATCGGCCATCAGCGCGCAGGCCTCGATCTCGGTGCAGCCCGCCAGATCCGCGCGCAGGCCGGCCAGATGCTGCTGGACCTGCCGCTGCACGCCGTAGCTGGTCAGCTCCTGCGCCGCCCGATCGGGCGCGGTCGCGGTCTCGCCCGCCAGCCCGAGCCCCGGCGCCGCGGCTGCCGCCAGCTCGCGCTGGCTGTGGATCAGCGCGAGCCGCTCCGGCAGGGCGGCGGCCAGCGCCGCCAGCTGCAGCTCGCGGACCCGGGCGCGCAGCAGGGCGTTGCTGCGCCGGGTCAAGCCGGCAGCGGCATCGACCGCGGCGCTCTCGATCGGCCCGGTGGCGACGCTGATCACGAGGTGGCTGCAGCCGCGGGCGCGCAAGGCGTCGCTGCCGAGGCTGTCGGCCAGCCCGCCATCGGCCAAGGCGACCCGCCGGTCGGCCGCCGCCAGCTGCAGCGGGGCGAGCTGGCCCGGCTCGGCTAGCGCCGCGGCGACCGCTTGGCCGAGGGTGAGGTCGGCCAGTCCGGCCGGCAGCCGGTCATAGCGCGCCGGGCCCAGCTGCAGCCCGCGCTCCAGCCGGCGGTCCGGCGGCGGCTCGCCCATCTGCGCCGCCTCGAAGCGCCAGCCATGGCCGGTCTGCAAGGTGGTGGCGTGCAGGATCAGCGCCGGCACCTTGCAATAGCGGCCGGCATTGTCGCTGGCCGGATTGAACGCGGCATCGCCGCGCGGCCGGATCGCCAGATCGCGCAGCCGCACCGGCTGCTCAAGTGCGCGCTGGGCGACCAGCTGGAACAGCTCCTGATCGAGCAGCCGGGCCAGCTGCTCGGTCGCCGCCTCGTCGGTGCTGGCCGCCTTCCAATTGGCGCGCAGGCTGGCCCGGCAGCGCCAGTGCAGATCGCTCTGGACGAACGCCAGGAGCTGCCGCTCGACCTCGCCCACCAGCTCGATCAGCCGGTCGCTGGCGACGTCGCCCTCGGCCTCGATCTCCCGCTGCAGATGCAGATAGTAAAGCCCGCCGGTGAGCGCAGCGCCACCGACGCAGGACAGGACCTCGACCTCGCGCAGCAGATCCAGCTCGGCCAGCCGGGCGAGCACGCCGACCTGGAACAGCGCCGCGCGCAGGCCGCTGCCGGACAAGGCCAGGCCCAGCCGGCGGTCCGGAGCATGGCCGGCCATGGCCGGGATCGGCCAAGCGGGATCGAGCATGACGCCTCGCA
>CADEGR010000117.1:8750-14325 GCA_902826935.1 uncultured Alphaproteobacteria bacterium
TTGTTCGTGATGCTGAGCTCGATCTGGTCGAACCAGTGGTTCGGAGCACCCCGCAGGCGCAGGCCGAAGCGGCCGCCCAGCCGGAAGAAGTCGTCCTCGTCGTCGAGATCGGCATTGTCGCCGGGATCGAACACGCGGCCGATATCGGCCAGGGCATCGAGGTCGAGCTGGAGCAGGGCCGGGCCGAATTCGCGCTTGAAGCCCAGCGGGATCGAGCTGCTCTGGGCCAAGGTCGGGGTCCAGCGCAGCTTCAAGAGGCCGACGTCCGAGCGCAGGTCGCTGTCGGTCAGATAGAGCGGGGTCACCGCGAAGTCGTTCTTGGCATAGTCCGCGAGATTGACCGTGATCGCCTCCTGGATGCCCAGGCCCAGCTTGTCGATCTGGTCGATCTCGCCGTCGAAGAAGCGCTCATAGAGCAGGAACGGGATCAGCGAGGTCTGCAAGCTGGTGCCGCGCTCGATGCCGAACTCGTAGCCGGCGACCGCGCGCACCTGATAGCTCTTCTCGTCCTCCTGCAGGTCCTGGCTGATGCTGAGCTCGGCCGGCTTGACGTTGCCGAGCTTGCTCCGGTTCTTGGGCAGATCGTCGACCTCGCCGGTCAGGCGGACGCCATCGACACCCTTGGCGTTCAGCACCCAATGGGGCTGCGGCGGCACCACGGCCGCAGTGCCCTCGGCGACCGCGACCGGCGGCGGCGCCTGGCAGGCGACCCGGACGAAGCGGCCGGTCCGATCGAGCAGCTCGCCCGCCTGAAAGGCCTGGCCCGACTGCTCGAAGCGACGCGCCAGGAATTCCGCCGCTTGGCGCTCCTGCGCGGTCGGCGTGCGCAGGCGCTGCATGACATAGCGCGGCCCGCCGGCCGCCTTGACGAACTCGACCAAGCGCAAGCGCAGGCCCTCAAGGGCGCTCCGCTCGGTCTCGGTGCAGCGCCGCCCCGGCGCCGCCTGGCAGAAATTGGGCTCGACCAAAGCCAGCTGCTTCTCGGCAAACAGCGTGTCGCCATCGCCATTGGCATCGAGCGCCGCATCGCCGATCCGCCCAGCCGCGATCAGATAGCGCACCAGCAGCAAGGGATCGACCTGGCGCTCTGCGGTCATCGCCGTGACGGCGCAGATCTCGTCGGGCGGCAGCAGCGGCTCTTGCGCCAATGCGGCGCCAGCGCCGAGCAGCACCGTGCAGGTCAGCCAAGCCAGCAGATCACGCCAAGGGCGCCGTGCGCGGGAAGCCAAGCAGCTGCCAATCCGATCGAGGCGATGGACGGCTCGCTTTCGGCCGCCCTTGGCTGGACTAACAGCCAAGCGGCCGGGAAATTCACCTCAGACCGGCCAGGCCTCCTGCCGATAAGCGCTGTCCCAGAACATCCACTCCAGCTGACAGGCTCGGACAAAGGCCGCCGCCATGCGCTCTTGCACCGCCGGCGAGGCCGCCGCGGCGATCCGATCGACGATCGCGATTACCCGCTCGACGCTCTCGGCGAACGCCTCGTCGGCATAGGTCGCGAGCCAGGCCTGGTAGGGATTGTCCGGCGCCGCGATCGCAATCAGCTCCTGGCCAACCTCGCGATAGATCCAAAAACACGGCAGGAGTCCGGCGACCGCGACCTCGTAGGGCGCGTTGTGGGCCAGCGCCACCAGGTAGTGGACGTAATGGGCGCAGGTCGGCGACGGCTCGGTCCGGGCCAGATCTTCCTGGCTGATGCCGTAGTCGCGAAAGAAGCCCTCATGCAGCGAGCGCTCGACCACCAGCGCCTCGCGGGCACTGCCGGCGAACTGGATCACGTGGTCATGGTCGTCGGCACGCGCGGCGGTCGCCGCCAAGGCGCGCGCGAACCAGGCGAGGTAATGGGCGTCCTGGCGCAGATAGAAGACGAAACGCTCGCGCGCCAGCGTGCCCGCCGCCAGCTCGCGGTTGAACGGCAGCGCCAGGATCCGCCGATAGATCGGCTCGGTCCGCCGCCAGGCCGCCTGGCTGAAGCTCATCGCTCGTCGGCCGCCGAAGCGCGCCAGAGCGCATGGAAATGATGCACCGGCCCGTGGCCATGGCCGACCGAGAGCTGATCGGCCGCCTGGATCGCGCCGGTGATATAGGCCTTGGCCTCGCGCACCGCCTGGCGCAGCGGCCGGCCGCGCGCCAGGAGCGTCGCCAGCGCCGAGGACAGCGTGCAGCCGGTGCCGTGGGTGTTCCGGGTCGCGATCCTGGGGGCAGCCAGGACCATCGGCTCGCCGCCATCATCCAACACGTCGACCGCGTCGCCCGTTGCGAGATGGCCGCCCTTGAGCAGCACCGCCTGTGACCCCAGCGCCCGCAGCGCCGCCGCCGCCTCGATCATGTGCGGCTCGCTCGCCGCCGGCGCCTGGTCGAGCAGGACGCCCGCCTCCGGCAGGTTCGGCGTGATCACGCTCGCCAGCGGCAGCAGCCGCTCGCGCAAGGCCGCGATCGCGTCCAGCTGGAGCAGCCGGTCGCCGCCTTTCGCGACCATCACCGGATCGAGCACCAGCCAGCGTGGCCGGTAGCGCTCGAGCCGCTCGGCCACGACCGCGATCACCGCCGGCTGGGAGAGCATGCCAAGCTTGACCGCATCGACCCGAATATCCTCGAACACCGCGTCGATCTGCGCCCCGATGAACGCCGCCGGCACGTCGTGGATCGCGCGGACACCCTCGGTGTTCTGGGCGGTCAGCGCGGTCACCACCGACATGCCATAGGCGCCCAGCGCCGAGAACGTCTTGAGATCGGCCTGGATCCCGGCCCCGCCCGAGGGGTCGCTGCCGGCGATGGTCAGGACATTGGCGATCCGGGCAGCCATCCGCGCGCTCCTCAAGCCACCTTGCGGTCGGCGCGCGCCTGGTCGACCACCTGGCGCAAGCTCCGGCTGGCGGCCTCCGGGTCGGCCGCAGCCACGATCGCCGAGACCACCGACACGCCATCGGCGCCGGCCGCGATCGCCTCGGCCGCGTTGCCCTCGTGGATCCCGCCGATCGCGACCAGCGGCCGGCGGAGCAGGCCACGCATGACCTGCAGGCCCGCGACCCCGACCGGCACACCCGCATCGGGCTTGGTGCCGGTCGCTGCGAACGGCCCGTGGCCGACATAGTCGATCAGGCCGAGCTCGGTCTGGCAGACCTGCTCCGGCTGGTCGATCGAGAGACCAAGGATCGCGTCCTCGCCGAGCAAGGCGCGCGCCGCGGCCACCGGCAGATCGCTCTGGCCGACATGGGCGCCGACCCCGGCCGCCGCCGCGACGTCGACCCGGTCGTTGATGATCAAGGGGATGCCCTTGGGCGCGAGCAGCGCCTTCAAGGCACGCGCCTGCTCCAGCAGCGGCCGGGCATCCGCCCGCTTGTCGCGCAGCTGGACCAGCGTGACTCCGCCGGCCACCGCTCGCGCCACCAGCTCGACCAGCGCCCGCCCGCCCGCCAGGTCCGGGTCGGTCACCAGATAGAGCGTCGGATCGAATGCCTGCCGCCCGCTCATGCGATCCGCGCCCCCTGCAGCACCGCCGCCTCGTCCAGGCCCGCCAGCTCGTCCAGCAGCCGCCAGCGCAGGCTGCCCGGCCCCGCCGCCTTCGCCGCCGCCAGCTCGGCCGCGAGGCCGAACACCGCCAAAGCCTGGGCGGTCGCGACCAAGGGATCGGGCTCGACCACCAGGAACGCGCCCACGATCGCGCTGGCGCTGCAGCCGAGCGCCGTCACCTTGGTCATCATGGGATGGCCATTCGCGACCTTGAGCACGCGCTCGCCATCGGTGACGTGATCGAGCGCGCCGGTCACCGCGACCACCGCCCCCACCTGCTTGGCCAGAGCCTGCGCCGCGTGGACCGCCTCATCGCTGCCATGGGTGCTGTCGACGCCCTTGGTCGGGCCCGCGGCCGCCCCCGCCAGCGCCAGGATCTCCGAGGCATTGGCCCGGATCACGGTCGGCCCCAGCGCCGCCAGCTCGCTCGCCACCCGGGTCCGGTACGGCGTGGCGCCGACCCCGACCGGATCCAGCACCCAAGGCTTGCCGCCCGCCTTGGCCGCCTTGGCCGCGACCACCATGGCGCTCACCCAGGGCGGCGAGAGCGTGCCGATATTGACCACCAAAGCGCGCGCGATCTTGACGAAATCGGCGACCTCGTCCTCGGCATGGACCATCGCCGGCGAGGCGCCCAGCGCCAAAAGCGCGTTGGCCGCGATGTCCATCGAGACGAAGTTGGTGATGTTGTGGATCAGCGGCGCGTCCCGCCGGATCGCTTGCAAGCTGTGCCAGCTTGCCTCAGCATGCTGCGGCATCGATCGTCTCCTCCCTTGGAGCCGAGCGCCGCGACGATGACTTGTGGGGACAGGTCGATCGCGACCGTATCGGCTCCCTGCGCTGGAATGACCCAGATCAGGTTCAACGGGTCTGCTCTCAGCCCCACGAGCGGGGCACCCCGGCTTGATACGAGGCTTTGAAGGTGGCCCCTCGCCGGTCGGCTGTCAACCGACCGCCGCGGACCGCCCCAGGGCGCAACCCAAGCCGGAGCACCGTCGATGCCGACCAACCGCCGCCGCCTGCTCACCGCCAGCGCCGCGCTCGGCGCCACCGCCCTCGCCGCGCCGGCCATCGCCCAGGAGCGGATCGAATGGCGCATGGTCACCGCCTGGCCCAAGAACGCGCCCGGCGTCGGCACGTCCGCCCAGCGCCTGGCCGATCGGATCGGCGCCATGAGCGGCGGGCGGCTGACCGTCCAGCTCTATGGCGCGGGCGAGCTGGTGCCGGCCTTCGAATGCCTGGACGCGGTCAGCCAGGGGGTCGCCGAGCTGGCCCATTCGGCACCCTTCTTCTGGCTCGGCAAGGCGCCGGCGCTGAACTATTTCGGCTCGATCCCGCTCGGCCTGATGGACAGCGAGATCGCCGGCTGGCTGTATCACGGCGGCGGCCTGGCGCTATGGACCGAGGCGCTGGCCCCGTTCGGCGTCAAGCCGCTGTTCGCGGGCTCGAGCGGCATCTCGGCCGGCGGCTGGTTCCGGCGCGAGATCAGCAGCCTGGCTGACCTCAAGGGGCTGAAGTTCCGGATCGCCGGCCTGGGCGGCGAGGTCATGCGCCGCCTGGGCGCGACCACCGTGCTGACCCCGCCGGCCGAGGTGTTCCAGGCCATGGCCAGCGGCACGGTCGATGCCGCCGAGCTGATCGGCCCCTGGAACGACGAGACTTTCGGACTATTCCAGGTGGCGAGCTACTACATCCTGCCGGGCTTCCACGAGGTCGGCCCGACCGCCGAGCTCTTGATCAACCAGGCCGCCTGGGACGCATTGCCGGCCGATCTCCAGGCCGTGGTCGAGGCCGCCGCCATGGCCAGCGCCATCGACTACAACGCCGATTACCGCTTCCACAATGTCATGACCCTCGCGCCCATGGTCGAACGCCACAAGGTCGAGCTGCGGACCTATCCCGAGGACGTCAACCGGGCGCTCGCCGAGGTCAGCATGGCGGTCCTGGGCGAGCTCGGCAGCGCCGATCCGATGAGCGCCAAGATCCACGGCCGCTACATGGACTATCTGCGCCGGGCCACCGACTACGCCCGCTGGTTCGACCAGCCGGCCTTGGCCCTGCG
>CADEGR010000118.1:0-4025 GCA_902826935.1 uncultured Alphaproteobacteria bacterium
GAGCGGGCGCTGGCCTTCAACCTCCAGGCCGTGGCGCCGAAATCCGGGCCGATCGATCTCAGCCAGCTCCAGCTCACTAGCGAGCATCTCCAGCTGACCGGCAGCGGCCAGCTCGATCCGGCCAAGCTGGCCGGTGCTGCCAAGCTCGCATTGGCGGCGCCGGATCTGGCGCCATTGGCGACTCGGTACGGGCAGACGCTGACCGGTGCCGCCACCCTGCAGGCCGATCTGGCCCTCGCCCCCGCCGCCGAAGCGCTCGATGTGACCCTGCATGGCGCGCTCCAGGATCTGGCCGGCCTGCCACCTGGCGCCAGTCAGCTGGTCGGCGGCCAAGCGAGCCTCAGCGCCCGCGCCCGCCTGCGCCCCGACCAGCGCCTGGAACTGACCGATCTCGGGGTCACGACCGGCCATGCTGAGCTGGCGGCGAGCGGCCGCCTCGGCCTTGATGCTGCCCAGGCGCTTGCCGGCACGGTCTCGCTCACGCTGCCCGATCTGGCAGTGCTGGCCGACCTCTCGCCCGGCCTTGCCGGCAAGCTGACGGCCGAGGCGACGCTGGCCGGCAGCGCCAATGCGCCCACCATCGCCCTCAACGCGACCGGCACCGAGCTGACCGCCACGGGCGTCCGGCTCGATCGGGCGACCTTGGCTGCCGATGCCAGCGAGCTCGCTGACGCGCCCGCCGGCCAGCTCACGCTCAACCTTGCGGCCCGCAAGTCTGAGGCCGAGCTCGGCACGCGCTACCGCCTGGCCGGCCAGCGGCTGCAGCTGCAAGATCTGGGCCTGCGCCTGCCGGGCGGCCGGCTGGCGGGCCAGCTCGATCTCGATCTTGCGACTTTGCTGGCCGACGGCAAGCTTGGCGGCCGGATCGAGCGCCTGACGGCCTTGTCGCCGTTCTTGGCGCTGCCGCTCCAGGGGGCGGCTGACCTCGATCTGCAGCTGCGCAGCGCAGCCGGCCGTCAGGACGGCCAGGCCAGCCTGGCGCTGGCCGGCTTCGAGAGCCCGTTCGGCCGTGCCCGCAGCCTGCGCGCCGAGGCGAAGCTGGCGGATCTCCTGGCGCGGCCCCAGGTCGATGCGCGCGTGGCCGGCATCGGCCTGGGCCAGGGCGCGGCGATCGTGAACCGGCTCGACGCCACGGCCAAGGGTGACCTGGAGCGCCTTGCGGTGCAGGCGAGCCTGGTCGGCCAAGCCGGCCAGCCGCTCAATCTCGAGACCGATCTCGCCCTCAGCCTGGGGCCGACCACCAAGGTGGCGGTCGAGCGCCTGGCTGGACGGTTCGCCGGTCTGCCGCTGCAGCTGGCCGCACCGCTCACCGTCACCGCGG
The DNA here is from genome assembly GCA_902826935.1 of uncultured Alphaproteobacteria bacterium. Taxonomy (GTDB): domain Bacteria; phylum Pseudomonadota; class Alphaproteobacteria; order Geminicoccales; family Geminicoccaceae; genus CADEGR01. The sequence goes on from CADEGR010000118.1 coordinate 1,322, forward strand.
CCGGCCAGGCCCTGGAGCTGGCGGGGCTCGACCTGCGCCTGGGCGAGGCCCGGCTGGCCGGTGCGGCCAAGCTCGGCGAGCGCGACCTGACCGGGCAGCTGCAGCTGAACGGCGTGCCGCTCGCCTGGTCCGAACGGTTCGGCGGCCCGGCGCTGGCCGGCACCGGCCGCGCCCAGCTGACGCTGGCGGGCAGGGCCACAGCGCCCGAAGCGACCTTGTCCGTGGCGCTCGACGGCCTGCAGCCTGCGGGCTCGGCGGCGACGGTGCCGCCCGGCCGGCTGACCCTGGATGCCAGCCTCGCGAGCCGCCGGCTCGACCTGGCGCTGGCGCTCCGGGGCTTGGCCGAACGGCCGGTCAGCGCCCGGCTGGCAGCGCCGCTGGACTGGTCGCTGCGGCCCTTCGCGGTCAGCCTGCCGCCCGATGGCGAGCTGGCCGGCCGGGTCGCGGGTGAGCTGGAGCTGGCCCGGCTGGTCGATCTCCTCGGCCTCGACCGGCAGCGGCTGGCGGGACGCCTGGTGACCAACCTGACCATTGCCGGAACTGCTGCCGCCCCGGCTGTTTCCGGGCCGATCAACCTGATCGGCGGCCACTACGAGAACTATGCGAGCGGCAGCGTCCTGAGCGCGCTGGAGCTGCGCGCCGCGCTCAGCCCGCGGGCGCTGACCCTGACCCGTCTGACCGGCCAGGTCGGCGAACAGGGCAGCTTGTCCGGCAATGGCTCGATCACGCTGGATCCGGCCGCCGGCTGGCCGACTGTGCTCAACCTGACCCTCGACCAGGCGCCGGTGGTGCAGCGGGACGACATCAAGGCGACCCTGGGCGGCCAGATCGGCGTCACCGGCAATCTCCGGTCCGCCCTTGTCCGGGGCCAGCTCAAGGTCGACCAGGCCGAGATCGGCATCCCCGAGGGCGGCGGGCCGGACGTGCCGGTCCTGGACGTCCAGGTCGCCGGCGCCAAGGCGCCGCCACCGCCGGACCCCTCGGCACCCGCCATCGATCCGCGCTTCGACCTCAAGCTCGACCTGCCGGAGCGGGTCTATGTGCGCGGCCGTGGCCTGGATTCGGAGTGGCAGGGCCAGCTGGCGCTGACCGGCAGCGTCAGCGAGCCGCTGATCGCCGGCGAGCTCGCGGTCAAGCGCGGCTATTTCGACTTTCTCGACAAGCGTTTCACGCTCGAGGAGGGCACGATCGAGCTCGACGGCAGCTCGCCGCCCAACCCGCTCTTGTCGCTCAAAGCCACAGCCGATGCCGAGGACTTCACCGCGATCGTCTGGCTGAAGGGGCCGGCGACTGATCCGGAGCTGACCTTGGAGAGCGAGCCGGTCCTGCCGCAGGACGAGGTGCTCTCGCGCCTCTTGTTCAACCGCCAGATCAGCGAGATCAGCCCGACCCAGGCGGCCAGTCTGGCGCTCGCCTTGAACCGCCTGCGCGGCGGCGGCGGCTTCGACCTGTTCAGCGAGCTGCGCGACCGGCTGGCGATCGACACCCTCGACATCGTCAGCGGCGACACCACCACCGATAGCCGGCTGCGCGCCGGCAAGTATCTAAGCGATGACGTCTATCTCGAAGTCGAGCGCGGCACGGCCGCTTCCAGCGGCAAGGCGCGGGTCGAGGTCGAGATCCTGCCCGACGTCGCGGTCGAGGCCGAGACCAGCGAAAACGGCACCGGCGGCGTCGGCGTCAAGTGGAAGTACGACTATTGAGATGGGCGCGGAGCGCTCGCTCCAATTATCCTTTATGTTGATCAATGACGATAATATTTACACTCTTGATTGATCATGGCACGATCCGCCCCGCCGTCGCAATCGACCGGCAGACAGCGAGAGGATCGACAGATGACACGATGGCTGATGATGGGTTGCGCCGCTTTGTCCTTGGCGGCGTGCCAGGCGCCGGCCAAGAAGCAGCCGCTCGAGGCGGCCTTGAGCGAGGGCCACGCGGTGTCCGCGCGAGAGCTGCATGAGCTGGTGGTCGGCCGGACCCTGGCCGGCATCAACCAGGCCGGTGCCTTGACCGTGAGCCTGGGCCGGGACGGGATCATGACCCTGCAGCAGAACGAAGGTCAGGCCGAGAACGCCAGCTATCAGATCACCGAGGAAGGCCGCCTGTGCAACAAGTTCGGGAAGGGCAGCTGCCAGACCGCGGTCATGAGCGGCGATGGCAAGACCATCAGCTTCTACGACGAGTCCGGCCAGTGGCGCTCGACCTTCCCCCTGCGCGAGCTCTAGGCCGCCCCCTCCATCTTTGATGTTCTGCCCCGGCCAGGCCGCCTGCGCCTGGCCGGGGCATCAATGCCGCAGGCGTGGCTGCAGCTGGGCAAGCTCGGCGTCGTTGAACCCATAGCGCTCGTTGCAGAACTCGCAGGTCACGACCAGGCCGCCATCCGCCTGCTTCATGTCCTCGAAGTCCTCGGGCGGGAAACGGCGCAGCATGGTCTCGACCCGCGTCCGGCTGCAGCGGCAGGCGAAGGACAGCTCGAGCGGCGTGAACACCCGCACGCCCTCTTCGTGGAACAGCCGCAGCAGCAGCCGGTCCGGCGTCAGGTCCGGCGCGATCAGCTCGGCCGAGGTCACGGTGCCGAGCAGCAGCATCGTGCGCCGCCAATCCTCCTCAGCCTGCAGCGCCGCCTCGCCGCTCGGCAGCTGATCGGGCAGGCACTGCACCAGGATCGCCCCGGCCCGCCAGTGGCCATCGGCGCCATCGC
>CADEGR010000118.1:4125-13650 GCA_902826935.1 uncultured Alphaproteobacteria bacterium
CGCATCGCGCCATCGTTGGTGCAATCGGCGACCATCAGGCCGATCGGGCCGCCGCCCCGGATCTGCAGGCTGAAGGTGCCCTTGAACTTGAGGCCGCCGGCCAGGGTCGCCGCCAGCACGAACAGCTCGCCCAAAAGCTGGCTGACCGCCGGCGGATAATCATGCCGGGTCAGGACCCGATCGATGGTTGGGCCGAGCCGGACCAGCCGGCCGCGCAGCGCCGACTGCTCGAGCTGGAATGGACGCGCCAGGTCGTCTTGGATCACTTCGGCAGACATGGGGGAACGCTCAAGGAAAGACGATCGAACATGGCGGGCAAGCTAGCGGCAGCTCAGCCCAGACACCAAGCCAAAATGCCCTTTTGGGCATGCAGCCGGTTCTCGGCCTGATCGAACACGACCGACTGCGGGCCGTCGATCACCGCCGCCGTGACCTCCTCGCCGCGATGCGCCGGCAGGCAGTGCAGGAACAAGGCATCGTCGGCCGCAGCGCCCATCAGCGCGTCATCGACCCGGTAGCGATCCAGGATCCGGCGCCGCTGCTCGGCCTCGCCGTCGCCCATCGAGACCCAGACGTCGGTCATGACCGCAGCCGCCCCGGCGACCGCGGCCATGGGGTCCTCGTGGACTGTGACCCGGGCCTGGCGCTCGGCCGCCCAGCGCAGCACTTCCGGGCGCGGCGCCAGCTCCGGCGGGCAGGCGAGGCGGAGCGTGAAATCGAAGCGCTGGGCCGCATGGATCCAGGAGGTGGCAACGTTGTTGCCGTCGCCGGTCCAGGCCACGGTCCGACCGCGAATCGGCCCGCGATGCTGCTCGAAGGTCATCACGTCGGCCATGATCTGGCAGGGATGGGAGAAGTCGGTGAGGCCGTTGATCACCGGCACGCCCGCCGCCTCGGCCAGTTCCAGGAGCTTGGCGTGCTGGTCGGTCCGAATCATGATCGCATCGACATAGCGGGTCAGGACGCGCGCGGTGTCGGCGACCGTCTCGCCGCGGCCGAGCTGCATGTCGCGCGAGTTCAGGACCACCGCGTCGCCGCCCAAGGCCTTGATCGCGACCTCAAACGACACCCGTGTGCGGGTCGAGGGCTTGTCGAAGATCATGGCCAGCGTCTTGCCGGCCAGCCTGGGCGGGGCGGCCTCGCTGCTCTTGAGCTCGCCGGCGAGGGTCAGGATCTGGCGCAGCGTGCCGCTGTCGACATCGGCGATGTCCAGAAAATGGCGAGCGCCGCTCACTGGGCCGCCTCCCGCCCGCCGGCCGCACCCAGGACCTCCTCCAGAATGCCGACCGCCTGGTCGACCTCGGCCTGGCCGATGATCAAGGGCGGCAGCAGGCGCAGCACATTGTCCCCGGCCGCCACGGTCAGCAGGCCGCGCGCCGCGAGCTTCGCCTGGATCTCGGTGTTGACCGGCGCCAGGCGCAAGCCGAGCATCAGGCCGGCGCCCCGGACCTCCAGGATGGTCTCCGGGTAGGCCGCCGCCAGGCCCTTCAGCTGGCGGGTCAGCTCGGCCGCGATCCGCTCGACCTGGCCCAGAAAGCCAGGCGCCAGGAGCACGTCCAGGACCGCATTGGCGGCGGCGCAGCCGAGCGGATTGCCGCCGAAGGTCGAGCCGTGGGTGCCGGGCGTCATGCCGCTCGCGGCGCGCGCCGTGGCCAGGCAGGCGCCGATCGGAAAGCCGCCGCCCAGGCCTTTGGCCAGCGCCATGATGTCGGGCTGGACCTCGGTCGCCTGATGGGCGAACAGATGGCCGGTGCGGCCCATGCCGCATTGCACCTCGTCGAAGATCAGGAGCAGGTCGCGCTCGTCGCACAGCTGGCGCAGCGCATTCAGGAACGCAGGGGTGGCAGCACGGATGCCGCCCTCGCCCTGAATCGGCTCGATCAGGATCGCTGCCGATTCCGGTCCCAGCGCCGCCTCGACCGCCGCTAGGTCGCCCATCGGCACCTGGTCGAAACCGGGCAGAGCCGGCCGAAAGCCCTCCAGATACTTGTCCTGGCCGCCGGCCGTGATGGTCGCCATGGTGCGGCCGTGGAAAGCGCCCTCGAAGGTCAGGATGCGGTGGCGCTCGCTTTGGCCACGCTGATAGTGGAAGCGGCGCGCCATCTTGATCGACGCCTCCAGCGCCTCGGCGCCGGAATTGCACAAGAACACCGTGTCGGCAAAGCAGGCCGCGACCAGCCGCTCGGCCAGCTGCTGGGCGCCTTCGACCTGGTACAGGTTGGAGCAGTGCCACAGCCGCTCGGCCTGCGCCTTCAGCGCCTCGACCAGATGTGGATGGCTGTGGCCGAGCCCGGTGACCGCGATGCCGCTGCCGAAGTCCAGATAGCGCCGCCCCGCGCGATCGAACAAATACGCCCCTTCGCCGCGCTCGAAGCTGAGCTCGGCGCGCTTGTAGACTGGCAGAAGGGCGGGAAACGGGGCGTTGAGCATGGTACCGACAACCACGGTTGCAAAGCCGCATCCTTGGCAGATCGGCGGGGACTGTCAATCCAAGAGGCCGGCCCAGCTCCCGGGCCTTCAGGCTTTCAGCTTGTACCCGGTCTTGAGCATCCGATGCGCCAGCGCCCACAAGGCGGCATTGATCGCCAGCGTCACCACCACGCCGGCGGTGATGCTGCCATCGGACTGGCCGATCATGCCGTAGCGCAGGCCATCGATCAGATAGAAGAACGGGTTGAGGTGGGCAACCACGCGCGCCGCCTCGGGCAGCTGCTCGACCGAATAGAAGGTGCCGGACAGGAACGACAGAGGCGTGATCAGGAAGTTGGTGATCGCCGCCATCTGGTCGAACTTCTCGGCCCAGACCCCGCCGATGAAGCCCAGGAGCGCCATCAGCAGGGAGCCGCCGGCGGCATAGAAGAGGACCGCCCACCAGTGCACCGGGCTGAGCGCCACCAAGCCGACCATGGTCAGGCCGGTGATCAGGGCGACCAGCAAGCCGCGGGTCACCGCGCCTCCGATCACCCCGAACAGCAGCTCGCCCGGCCGAAAGGGCGGCATCAGGATATCGACGATATTGCCCTGGATCTTCGCGATCAGGATCGAGGAAGAGCTGTTCGCGAACGCGTTTTGGATGATCGCCATCATGATCAGCCCAGGCGCCACGAAGGCCAGGAAGGGCACGCCGGCGACCATGCGCCCACCTTGACCGAGCGCCACGCTGAAGATCAGCATGAACATCAAGGTGGTGACCACCGGCGCTGCCAGGGTCTGGCCTGGCACCTTGCAGAAGCGCCAGACCTCACGCTTGTAGAGGGTCCAGACGCCGATCAGGTTGAGATCGAACGGCGTGCCGAAGGTCGAGCCGCGCGCGGCGCTTGCGGGCGGCGCGGCGGTTTGCAGGGCAGGCTGATCCATGGCCGCTGATATGGCAAACAACCGCGGCCATGGCCAGAGCCAGCCGCGGCATCACCGGTTGGCCGGCTGATCGGGCTCGGCTGCTAGAGCGGCACCGGCAGGAACGGCGCCTCGCCCGGCCGGCCGGCGGCGAACAGGCAGCGCGGCGGGCCGAAGGCGGGCAGGGCGGCCAGCTGGCTGCAGACCGTGCCGAAGCCGCGCTCGGTGACGATCGTCATGGCGTCCTCGGGGGCGGTCGTGGCGCCCTGACGCGCAGCCAGCAGCTCGATCCAGCTCTGCCAGTCATTGCTGGCTGGATCCGGCGGCGGTGCCGCCGCGAAGCGTGGCCGGAAATGGCGGATGCGCGGTGCCGCCGGATCGTTCAGGTCATGGGCGGTGATCATTGCGAGGCCGGCCGGGATCGGCTGGCACTGGATCGCGGCGGCGGCCGCCGAGCTCGACACCAGCTGCGGCGCCTGCTGGACATCGAAGATCCGGGCCTGGCCAGCGCGATCGCGCCAAGCAAACCGGCCCGGCGTCTCGGCATGGCGCAGCCAGAACGCGGCCTCGGCATCGGCGATCACCAGGTTGAACGGCCGATAGGCGGCCGGATCGAGCTCGGCCAGGGCGGCCGCGGCGGCAGTCGCCTCGGCATGCTCCAAAGCCTCCAGGACCAATTCGCCGCGCGAACGCTTGTCCTGGGCCGGCCCGAGCGAGCCGACCCGGTTGAGGATCGCCGCGACCACGCCGTGGTCGTTCACGCCGAACCAGCTGCCACCGGCCAGCTCGTCCAGCCCGGCCACGGTCTCCGGCCGGTCCGGCCAGTGCCGGCCAGGCGGCCGCCAGGGCCGCTCGACCAGCTCGTCGCGGTTGGCGCCGATCAGGACCGGCCAGGCATGGCCGGGCCGGCGCAGGATCACCAGGCTGCACATTGTGTCGCGCCCTCGCTTCCATCCGCTAGCCGCGCGCCAGAGCGACCGATATAGTGGCTGGCCCGTGCCGCCCGCCAATCTTTTAGCGCAGAGGCAAGTATGACCACCTTCGACGATCGCGAGAAGCACGAGGAGACGCGCTTCAAGCATGATCAGGAACTGCAGTTCAAGGCCCGCAACCGCGGCAACCGGCTCTTTGGCATGTGGGTCGCCGAGCAGCTCGGCCTGACCGGCGACGCGGCCACCAGCTACGCCAAGGATGTGGTCCTGATCGACTTCGAGGCGCCCGGCGACGACGACATCTTCGCCAAGGTCAAGACCGACCTGGCCGCCAAGTCGATCGCGGTCAGCGATCATCTGCTGAGCAAGCATCTGCTCGATTTCCGCCGCCAGGCCTTGGCCGAGATCAAGGCGCAGTAGGCCGCCTTGACCATGCCGTCGCCCGCCGATCGCGCGCTGCCGCCGGCTCCGGTCGAGCCAGGCGCCGAGCAGGCACCGGCTGAGGCCGGCCAAGCCGTGCCACCGGCCGCCCTGCCGCCCGAGATCGGCGGGCCGGCCGGGCCGGAGCCGACCCGCTACGGCGATTGGGAAAAGGCCGGCCGCTGCTCCGACTTTTGAGCTGGCGATGGCCCGCTCGCTCGAGACCGAAGCGGCCGCGCCGCCGCCGGCTGCCCGCGTTTCCGGCTTCGGCCTGTTTCTCCTGGTCAGCCTGACCCTCACCTGGGGCGTTAACTGGCCGCTGATGAAGCTGGCCCTGCTCGAGATCCCGCCTTGGACCTTCCGCAGCCTCTGCCTCAGTCTGGGCGGCGCCACCTTGCTGCTGCTGACCCGCCTGGCCGGGCAGCGGGTCGGCTTTCCGCTGCGCCGGCTGCCGGCGATGGCGCTGACCGCCTTGTTCAACATCACCGGCTGGCACCTTTGCTCGGCCTTCGCCTTGCTCCATACCGGCTCGGGCCGCGCCGCGATCATCGGCTACACCATGCCGCTCTGGGTCGCCCTACTGAGCGCCCTCTGGCTGGGCGTCCGGCCGAGCACGCGCCAGCTCCTGGCGCTGGGCCTGGGCATGGCGGCCCTGGCGCTCCTGATCGGTCAGGATCTGCGCATGCTCGGCACCGCGCCGATCGGCGCGCTCCTGATGGCGCTGGCAGCGCTGTCCTGGGCGATCGGCACGGTGCTGGTCAAGAAGCTGGCCTGGCAGGAGATGTCGGTCCTGGCGCTGACCGGCTGGCAGCAGCTCCTGGGCGTGTTGCCGATCCTGGTCGGCTGGTGGCTGTTCGAGCCCGTGCCTGACCTGGCGGGCCTGAGCGGCCCGGCCGCGTTCGGCCTGTTCTATACGATCTTCGTCGCGATGGTGTTCTGCCACACCGCCTACTTCAAGCTGGTGGCGATCCTGCCGGCCCATGTCGCCGCGATCGGCACCCTAGCCGTCCCTGTCGTCGGCGTGATCAGCGCCGCTTTGCTCCTGGCCGAGCCGGTCGGCTGGTCCGAGCTGGCGGCATTGCTGTTGGTGGTGAGCGGCCTGTTCCTGCTGATCGGCCGCCCCCGGTCCGCCTGAGCGAGCCTAGATCCGCCGGCAACACGCCGACGGACGCCCGGAGCCCCAAGCGGCTCTGGATCGCGGCGTCACGATCGGGGAGCAGATGCCCCTGGCCTCGTCCTGCCGCCACTGCATGGCTGGGACCATCGGGGGCCATGCTCGAAGCGCCTTGCAGGCGCCAGTCCATCACCCACAGGATGCTGATGAGCCGGACCGCCAGGCTTGCCGGCCCAGCCCATCCGACCATTCAGCCGGTCGATCTGCGACCGGCTGCCCATGCTGAGGTTTGGTGGTGGATTGACGGCATCCGCAATGGATGCCAGCGCCTTAGATCCCAGCCCTGACGGCTGTTGTGGGCGAGGAGGCCACATTGACTGCAACGGTTGCTTTGAAGCGCGGCCGCGGCCGGTCAGTTCGGCGCCAGGCGCTCCCCGCCGGGCGGGACGGGCTTCATTGCCCTCACGGGCTATGCGGCACGCGGGTTTCCTGGCGCTTCCAGAGCTTTTGCAGGGTATCCCAGGCGAGCAGCCCGATGAACAGGCTGTTGGTCACCAGATAGCGGCGCCACAGCCGGCGCGGCTCGTTGACCAGGCGGAACAGCCACTCCAGGCCATGGTCGCGCATCCAGCGTGGCGCCTCCGCGAGCTGGCCGGCGGTGATGCTGAACGCCTGGCCGACGCCGATCAGGACCGCGTCCAGATGCTGGCTGTAAGCCTGCATCCAGTATTCCTGCTTGGGGCAGCCCAGGGCCACGAACACGATCTGGGCACCGGACGCCCGGATCCGCTCCGCGGTCGCTGCATCGACCTCGGGCTGGACCGGCAGCATCGGCGCCGCCTCGGCGCCGACGATCCGCAGCCCGGGCATGCGCTGCTGCAGCTGCAGCTGCAGCTCCCCGATCAGCGCTTGGTTGCCGCCATAGAAGTAGACCGCGACATCGGCCTGGGCGGCGGCCCGGCAGACCTCCAGCATCAGCTCAGGACCGCGCACCTGCTCGGCATTGGCGAAACCTTCCCGTCGCAGCTGCCAGGCCAGGGGCGTGCCGTCGCTGACCACCAGGCTGGCCCTTTCCAGCACCTGGCGCAGCGACGCGTCGAGCCGAGCGGTCACCAGCATGTGCACATTCGCCACGCAGACATAGCCCTTCAGCCGGGCCGCTGCCTGCTGGATGATCGCACCGCACACCGACGTCATGTTGCCGACACTGACCGGCAGGCCAATGACCTGACCCCAGCTCAAGGCGCTGCCGCGGCTTGGGCTGTTGAGCGATGTTGGTTGTTCGAGCTGCACGGCCTCGGACCCCTCAATCCACAGGGATGGCTGCTAGCATGTTCGGGATAGCTTAAGAATGTCCTAACGGGAGCGAGGCCGACAAATCATGTTCCGCCAAGCACGCAACGCTCATCAGACTAGAACGCAACCGAGTTCGCCGCGATCACGATATTGCGACTTTTGCTTAAATAAGACGCCATAATCCTCTCAGCCCGAACGCTATTTGAGTGCCTTGACCGCTGGGGCCGCAGCCGGCGCAACCACCTGGCAAGACGTAACGCCACCTGGCCGCTTTTTGCTACCATGCAGCATGCTGCCGATCGTCCATCATCCCGCGTATGTGGCATCTTTGCCGGCCGGGCACCGATTTCCGATGCAAAAATTCGGCCAGCTCATGGCGCATCTGCTGGCGAGCGGCCTGATCCAGCCGGCTCAGGTCCATGCGCCCATGCCGGCTCCGGCAGCCTGGCTGCAGCTGGTCCATGCGCCAGCCTATGTCGAGGCGGTCCTGACCCAGCGGGTGGCGCCCCCGATCGCGCGCCGGATCGGCCTGCCGATCACGGCCGCGGTCGCCGCCCGCGCCCAGGCGGCCTGCGGCGGCACCGTGCTGACCGCCCGCCTGGCGCTCGAGCACGGCCTGGCCTGCAACACCGCCGGCGGCAGCCACCATGCCTTCGCCGAGCACGGTGCTGGCTTTTGCGTGTTCAACGACGTCGCGATCGCGGCCCGGCTGCTGCTCGCCGAAGGCCGCATCCGCCGGGCCGTGGTGGTCGATCTCGACGTCCATCAAGGCGACGGCACCGCGGCGATCTTCGAGCAGGAGCCGAGGGTCGCCACCTTCTCGATGCATTGCGCGACCAACTATCCGCTGCACAAGCGGACCAGCGACCTCGATGTCGCCTTGCCGGCCGGAACCGGCGATGCCGCCTATCTGGCGGCGCTTGCCCAGCATCTGCCCGGCCTGCTTGATCGCGTGCGCCCGGACCTGGTGTTCTTCAATGCCGGCGTTGATCCCCATGTCGACGACCGGCTCGGTCGGCTCGCCTTGACCGAGGCCGGCCTGGCCGAGCGCGAGCGCCACGTCCTGGCGAGCTGCCTCGAGCGCGGCATTCCGGTCGCCTGCGTGCTGGGCGGCGGCTACGCGCCCGATCTGGCGCAGCTGGTCCGGCTGCACGCCATCCTGGTGCAGACCGCAAGCGCGCTCTGGCCCGGTCGGCAAGCGAGCGGCCAGCGGGTGGTCCCGGGGTAGCTGGGTAGGCGCCGACGCCTGTGTCGGCCATTTCCATCGGCTTCGCCGCTGCGTAGAATGCCTGGCTTGGCGTGGCAGCCAAGCGCTGAGGAGCCTCATTGCAACAACGACGCGATCCCCTAGGGCAGGACGCTCCCAAAGCGGCGCCCGTGGCCAGCGCGCCCGTGCCCTTGCTGCGGGTGCCGGAGCATAATGCCAGCCGCTATCTGATGACCCTCGCGGCCGCGGTGATCGTGATTGCCGGCATGAAGGCGGCGGCACCGTTGCTGGGCCCGCTGCTGCTCGCGATCTTCCTGGCGGTGGTCGCAGCTCCGCCCTTCATGGCGATGCGTCAGCGCGGCGTGCCGACCGGGGTGGCGCTCCTGGTCGTGGTCGGCGTGATGGTGGTCATGGTCGTGATCCTGACCGCTCTGGTCAATCTGACCGTCCGCAACTACGCCGACCTCCTGGTCCAGTATCAGCCCGCGCTGCGCAGCCGGACCGCCGAGCTGTTCGCCTGGCTCGAGGCGCATGGCATCGCGACCTCCGGCGCCGCCCGCGACTACTTCAACCTGGAATGGGCGATCCGCAATCTGGGCGCGGTGGTCACCAAGCTCGGCGACCTGATCGCGACCGCCTTCATCGTCCTGGTGATCACGATCTTCATGCTGCTGGAGGCCACCGCCTTGCCGGCCAAGGTCAGGCAAATGACCGATTTCGGCGACGGCGTCTATGGCACCTTGCGCCAGATCGGGCTCGATCTGCGCCGCTACATGGTGCTCAAGACCATGACCAGCCTGCTGACCGGCGCCCTGGTGATCGCCCTGCTCTTGGCGCTCGGCGTCGACTTCGCCCTGACCCTGGGCCTGCTCGCCTTCGTCTTGAACTTCGTGCCGGTGGTCGGCGCCCTGGTCGCCAGCGCGCCCGGCATCGTGCTCGCTCTGCTCGAGTTCGGCTTCGGCACCGGCATCATCGCAGCACTCGGCTATCTGGTGATCAATCTCGGCATCCATAACGGCGTCGAGCCCCGCTACATGGGCCACGACCTCAATCTGGCACCCTTGGTGATCCTGATCTCGGTGATCTTCTGGGGCTGGATCCTGGGGGCGCTCGGCATGCTGCTGGCGGTGCCGATCACCATGACCTTGAAAGTCATCCTGGAGGCCGGCCAGGAGACCCACTGGCTGGGCCTGATGCTGGGCGCCAAGCCGGCCGCCGAG
>CADEGR010000118.1:13660-14313 GCA_902826935.1 uncultured Alphaproteobacteria bacterium
GCCATGGCCAGCTCGTCAGCATCAACTGTCGCCCAGGCCGAGCCGCTGCTCCGGGCGGATCGGATCAGCAAGCGCTTCGGCGCGGTCACCGCCCTCGACGGGGTCAGCTTCCAGGTCCATCCGGGCGAGGTGGTGGCGCTGCTCGGCGACAACGGCGCCGGCAAGTCGACCCTGATCAAGATCCTGTCCGGGGCGCTCGAGCCAAGCTCCGGGCAGCTGATCTTCGCCGGCCAGCCGATCCACCTCCGCGGCCCAAGCGACGCCAAGGCGCTCGGCATCGAGACGGTCTACCAGGACCTGTCGCTCTGCCCGAACGCTGACGTGGTCGGCAACTTCTTCATGGGCCGCGAGCTGGTCCACAGCGTTGCCGGGATCGGCTTCCTGCGGGAAGCGGCGATGCAGGCCGAGACCGAGCGGGCGCTGGCCAGCGTCGGCACGCATATTCCGTCGGTTCGCACGGCGGTCGAGAACCTGTCGGGTGGCCAGCGCCAGGCGATCGAGCTGTGCCGCTTCGTCCATTGGGGCGGGCGCCTGGTGCTCCTGGACGAGCCGTTCGCGGCCCTGGGCGTCGAGCAGACCCGGCGCGGCCTGGAGCTGATCGCCCGGATCAAGCAGGAGGGCGTGGCGATCGTGGTGATCACCCACAATGTCCT
>CADEGR010000119.1:0-4656 GCA_902826935.1 uncultured Alphaproteobacteria bacterium
GCGATGTCCTCCGGCAGCTCCAGATGGACCGGGCCTGGCCGCTCCTCGGCCGCGACCCGAAAGGCGTCCCGGATCAGGGTCGGGATGCTCGTGCCGCTCACGATCTGGCGCGATGCCTTGGTGAGCGGCTGCATCGACGCGACCACGTCGACGATCTGGAAGCGCGCCTGCTTGCTGCTCTTGATGCCCTTTTGGCCGGTGATCAGGACCATGGGCATGGCGCCGAGAAGGGCATAGGCCGCGCCGGTCGCGAGGTTGAGGGCGCCCGGGCCGAGCGTGCTGAGGCACACGCCCGGCTGGCCGGTCAGGCGGCCGTAGGTGGCCGCCATGAAGGCCGCGGCCTGCTCATGCCGGGTCAGGACCAGCTCGATTTGGCTGCCGCGCAGCGCCTCGACCAGATCCAGGTTCTCCTCGCCCGGCACGCCGAAGATATGCGTGACACCTTCGTTCGCCAGGCACCGCACGAGCAGCTCCGCGGCCTTCATGGGCGCTCCTTCACGGGCGCGTGGCGCTGGTCAGACCCGCACCAGCACCTTGAACCCGCCCCAGAACATCCGCTTGCCGTCGAACGGCATGGTCTGCGGGTTCATGTTGGCCATGCGCGGATCCTTCATGACCTGCTCGAGCACGCGATCGCGATGCTCGCGGCTCTCGTAGACGATCCAGGCGAACACCACTGTCTCGTCGTCCTTGAGCTGGACGCTCTGGGGGAACGAGGTGACCTCGCCCGGCTTCACGTCGTCGGCCAGGCACTCGACGTAGTCGAGCGCGCCGTATTCGCGCCAGACCTTGCCGGCGTCCGTCGCCATCTGGCGATAGGCTTCGACATTGGCCTTCGGCACCGGCAACACGAATCCGTCCACATAATTGCCCATCGGCAACCTCCTTGGGTTGGGCTTGGTTGACTGCCTCGGGTCGAACCCGGCAGCTTCGCCATTGTGCGCCAATCGGTGCGGGCGCCGGCTGCTGCCTTGTCATGCGTCCTCGGCGATATCCTCGTGCCAGAGATCCGGCCGAGCGCTGATGAACCGCGCCATCAGGCTGATGCAGGCCGGGTCGTCCAGGAGCACGACCGCAACCCCCCGCTCCGCCAGGAAGTCGCAATTGCCTTCGAAATTGCGACGCTCGCCGACCACCACGCGCGGAATCCCGAACTGCAGGATCGTGCCGGTGCACATCATGCAGGGGCTGAGCGTGGTATAGAGTACCGTATCACGATAATGCGGCCGCCGGCCAGCCCGGCGCAGGCAGTCCATCTCGCCGTGGGCGATCGGATCGCCCTCCTGGACCCGCCGGTTGTGGCCACGGCCGAGCAGCACGCCGCCCGCGACCAGGACCGAGCCGACCGGCACGCCGCCCTCGTCATAGCCGGCTTGCGCTTCGGCCAGGGCCTCGGCCATGAAGGCGGCATCATCCGCGTCCGGCTCGACGAATGGCATGGCTGGCTCTCCCTTGCGGCATGCTCCAGGCCGGCAGTCTAGCCGCCCGGCCGCCGCTCGCAAACCGGCCGGGAACCCTCTAGCCTGGCTAAGGTTGCAGCCAATCGGCGGCAGCGGGCCGTCAGGGGCAGGCAAGCATGAATCAGCGCAGCGGACGGTAGAGCGATGGCTGAGCCCACGATCCGCAACGCGACGCTGCTGCTCTCGGTCGCCGCCTTCGCCTCGGTCGCGACCATGCGCGTGGCCGACGCCCTGCTGCCCCAGGTGGCGCAGGAGTTCCAGGTCAGCGCCGGCGAGGCCGCGATCGTCAGCACCGCCTTCACGATCGCCTATGGCTTGTGCCAGTTCATCTACGGTCCGCTCGGCGACCGCTTCGGCAAGATCCGTCTGATCGCCCTGATGACCCTCGCCTCGGCCTTCACGACCAGCGCCGCCGGCCTGGCCGGCAGCCTCGGCATGCTGGGCGCTGCCCGCCTGGTCTCGGGCGCCACCTGCGCGGCGATCGTGCCGCTGTCGATGGCGTTCATCGGCGATCACGTCGCCTATGAGGAGCGCCAGACGGTGCTGGCGCGCTTCCTGTCCGGCACGATCATCGGCGTGATCTTCGGCCAGGTGTTCGGCGGCGTGATCGGCGAGCTGGTCGGCTGGCGGGCGGTCTTTCCGCTGCTGGGCGCGGTGTTCCTGGTCATGGGCGGCCTGCTCCTGGCCGAGCTCGGCCGCGGCCGGCTGCCGCCGCCGCGCCTGGCCGAACGGCTGAGCCTGGCCTTGACTGCGGCCGGCTACCGCCTCTTGCTCAGCCGGCCCTGGGCGCGGGTCATCCTGGCCATCGTGTTCATCGAAGGCTTCCTGTTTTACGGCGCCTTCACCTATATCGGCGCCGACCTGCATGGCCGCTTCCAGCTCGATTTCGGCACGGTCGGGCTCTTGCTGAGCGGCATGGGCCTGGGCGGCCTCGCCTATACGCTGGCGGTCCGCCAGCTGGTCCGCCGCCTGGGCGAGCGCGGCCTCGCCAGCTGGGGCGGCGGCGCTTTGGCGCTGGGCATGGCCGCCGTGGCGCTTGGCCCGCTCTGGCTGATGGCGCCGGCGATCATGCTGCTCGGCCTTGGCCTCTACATGCTGCACAACACGCTGCAGACCAACGCGACCCAGATGGCGCCCGAAGCACGCGGCCTGGCCGTCTCGACCTTCGCCAACGCCCTGTTCCTGGGCCAGGCGATCGGGATCTGGCTGGCCGGGCTGGTGGTCGACCGCTTCGGCTTCGCGCCGGTCTTCCTGGCCGCTGCCGGTGGCCTGGCGCTGTTGGGCGCCGGCTTCGCTGGCCGCCTGCAGCGCCGCCCGGTTCAGGCCTGAGGCCGCAGGCCCGCCGGCTGCGATCAGGCCTTGCCGCGCCGTCCGTCAGTGCCCACCTCACAAAATTGCCTGAGGAGAATGCCCCGCATGAGCCGTGCCTTCGTCAAGGAGGGCGCCGAGAACGACGCTCTCGACAGCCTGCCCGACCGGCCGATCAGCCCGCATCGCAACCTGGTGACCCGGCGCGGCCTCGGCCTGATCGAGGCCAAGGTCGGCGCCTATCAGGCCGAGCTCAGCACGGCCACGGCGGCGGGTGACCGCCTTGCGATCGCCCGCGCCTCGCGCGAGCTGCGCTATTGGAGCGCCCGCCTCGCCAGCGCCGAGCTGGCCGAGCCAGATGCCGCCGAGCAGGTGGTGTTCGGCATGGCGGTCACCGTGCTGCCAGCGGATGGCCGGGCCGTGACCTACCGGATCGTCGGCGAAGACGAGGCCGATCCGAGCCAGGGCCGGATCGCCTGGACCGCGCCGGTGGCGCAAGCCCTGCTCGGCGCCGAGCCGGGCGAGGAGCGCCGGCTGCCGACCGGTCCGATCGAGATCGAGGCCTTCGACCCCACCCCCGAACCAGCCGGCTGAGCCAACCGGCCCGGCGCCAGCTCGCGCCAGGCCGCCCCCGGCGGTCAGCGCGACTGCACGCTCGCCGGCGCGCTCGGCTCGAGCGCCATCGGCATGGCCGTGCGCCGATAGTGCTCCTCGGCGGCCGCCACGCCTTGGCCCGCCTCGACCGGAATGCCGACATCGCGCATCGCCATTTCGGCGCCGGCGATCGCCTGGATCAGATTCAGCTCGTTCAGCCAGCCCAGATGGCCGATCCGGAAGACCTTGCCGGCGACCTTGCTGAGCCCGGTGCCGAGCGACAGCTGGTAGCGGTGATAGGCGACCTTGATGACCTGGCTGGCGTCGTAGCCGGGCGGCACGCAGATCGCACTCACCGTATCCGAGTACCACTTTGGCTCCTTGGCGCAGAGCTGCAGGCCCCAGGCCGCGATCGCCCGGCGCACCCCCTCCGCCAGGCGGCGATGCCGGGCAAACACATTGTCCAGCCCTTCCCGCTCCAGCAGGTCGATCGAGGCGCGCAGGCCGCGCAGCAGCACGGTCGCCGGCGTGTAGGGAAAATAGCCCTGATCGTTGGTCGCGATCATGTCGTCGAAGCTGAAGAAGCAGCGCGGCAAGGTGGCACGCTTGCCGGCCTCGAGCGCCTTGGCGCTGGCCGCCACGATCGCGAGGCCGGTCGGCAGCATGAAGCCCTTCTGCGAGCCCGAGACCGCGAGATCGACGCCCCATTCCTCCATCCGGAAGTCGATGCTGGCGATCGAGCTGACGCCATCGACCATCAAAAGCGCCGGGTGATTGGCGGCATCCAGCGCCTTGCGCACGCCGGCGACGTCGCTGGTTACCCCGGTCGCGGTCTCGTTGTGGCAGACCAGGACCGCCTTGATCTTGTGCTCGCGGTCGGCCGCCAGGCGCTCGGCATAGGTCTCGACCGGTACGCCTTCGCCCCAGGGCGTGTCGACCACCTCGACCTCGAGGCCGAACCGCCGGCAGAGATCCGCCCAAAGATGGGAGAACTGGCCGAACACCGCGATCAGCACCTTGTCGCCCGGCGCCAGGGTGTTGGCGATCGACGCCTCCCAGCCGCCCGTGCCGGAGCCCGGAAAGATGAACACCCGGCCCTGGCGCAGCTTGAAGATGCGCTTGAGATCCTCGAACAGCCCGAGCGTCAATGCGGGGAAATCCGGGGCGCGGTGGTCCTCGAGCGGGATATCCATCGCGGTGCGCAGCGCATGCGGCAGATTGGTCGGCCCGGGAACGAACATGGCTTTATAGCCCGCGTGCATCGGCATCTCCCTGGTTGCGTGCTGCCAGCTGG
>CADEGR010000119.1:4756-13962 GCA_902826935.1 uncultured Alphaproteobacteria bacterium
CAGCGGACTCGGCCGCGCCGGCTCAACCTTAATCCCGGCGGAGGCCGCGGCAACGCCATCGGTGCCGCCGCCGCCGCCGCCATGATTAAGTCAAGCTACCGGCGGTTTGCCCGCCAAAGCTTGGCCTGGCCGCATAGGTCGGTGGCTTAACGAGAAAATCGACCGCTTTTTACCGGCCATTAATAGTCCTCTGCCAAGGTGTCGTCTCTACGCCACTATCTATGGGGGAACGTTCCATGACCACCTTGCGCAAGTTCATGCAGGACGACACCGGCGCCACCGCGATCGAATATGGCCTGATCGCGGCGCTGGTCTCGGTCGCCATCCTGACCGTGCTGGGCACGCTCGGCGACAACCTGAACGCGACCTTCACCAAGGTCGCCAACAACCTGTCTCAGGACTAGCGGTCCAAGCGGCCCTGGGCATCGGCAGCGCAGGCTGCCGATGCCCGGCCGCGTTGCCGCCGCTGGTGTTGGAACCGTCCGATGTGGCCGCTGCCGGGCTGGGCATGGATCGCAGGTTGTGGGCTGGCCGCCGACGAGCGCGCCACCACCGCGATCGAATATGCGCTGATCGCGGCGATGATCATCCTGGTCATCCTGGGCGGCCTGCACAGCCTGGGCGACGCCTTGCTGGCGCTGCCCATGAATGCCCTGATCACCGCCTTCAGCGGGGCCCTGTCATGAGCGCCCCGTGGTCGGCGCCAGATCCGGCCGCGCGCCGTGTCCGGCGGCCCCGGACTGGCCGGCGGCGGTGCGCGCCGGCGGGCTGGCCGGCATGATTTATTTGACCAGCCTGGCCTGCTTCACGGCCCTCCTGATCACCGGCATGGTGACCGACCTGCTGGAACGACGGCTGCCGAACTGGCTGACCGGCGGCGTGCTGCTGCTGTATCCCGCCTTCGTGCTGTCCAGCCCGGTGCCGCAGGACTGGTTGCTGGCGCTGCTGCTGGCGGCGACCGTGTTCCTGATCGGCTTTGGCCTGTTCGCCTTCGATCTGATCGGCGGCGGCGACGTCAAGCTGATGGCAGCGGTCGCCTTGTGGGCCGGGCTGCAGCATGCCGTGCAGTTCTTCGTGGTCACCGCCTTGAGCGGCGGCGTCCTGGCGCTCGCCTACCTGCTCTACCGGCAGGCGCTGCCCTGGCTGCAGGCCTGGGCCTGGTCGCTGCGCGCGAGATTTCTGGCGGCCCCGACGGCCACGCCCGGTCCCGGCGCTGCCACCCCGATGAGCCTGCCCTATGGGATTGCGATCGCCGTGGGCGGTCTGACGATCGTCACTGAGTTGCTGAAACTTTGAGGAGTTTCCGATGGCTGTGCGTCGGTTAAGTGTCTTGTTGATTGCGTTTCTGGTTGCCGGCGGCACCGCCTGGTTCGCCAAGAACTGGATCGCGCAGCAGCAGGCGGCGAGGAGCGCGGTGGCGACAGCGCCAAGCCGGGCCGCGCACGCCGAAATTCTGGTCGCCGCCGTCGACCTGCCGGCCGGCATGTTCGTCAAGGAAGAGCATCTGCGCTGGCAGTCGTGGCCGAGCGACGATGTGCCGGACAGCTACCTCCTCATGGGCAAGCGCGAGCAGGCCGAGTTGATCGGCGCAGTCGTCCGCCAGCGGATCCCGGCCGGCCAGCCCCTGACGGATGGCGGCGTGGTCAAGCCCGGCGACCGGGGCTTCCTGGCGGCCGTGCTGGCCCCGGGAACGCGCGCCGTGTCGGTCCCGATCAATGCGACCTCGGGCAATTCGGGCCTGATCTTCCCGGGCGACCGGGTCGACCTGATCCTGACCCAGACCTTGCAAGCCGAGGACGGCGGCACCACCCGCCGGGTCAGCGAAACGGTCCTGGAGAACATCCGGATTATCGCCATGGGGGTCGCGACCGATGACGCGGCCAAGGAAGGCCGCAACTACGAGAAGGCCAAGACCGCCACCCTCGAGGTGACGCCCCGTCAGGCGGAAAGCGTCGCCCTGGTCACCGAACTGGGCAAGCTCTCGCTCAGCCTGCGCAGCCTGGCCAGTTCCGCGCCGGTCGAGCTGGTCGCGGCGCAGCCCGGCGAGGTGACCTGGGATCGCGACGTCTCTCAAGTGCTTCAATCCGGCCGTGGTCCCAACGGCAAGCTCATGGTGCTGCGCGGCAGCAAAGCTGAAGACGTGCAGGTCGAAGGATCCAATCAATGAATTTCGTACAAGCGAGTCGTCGCATCGTCCATTGCGCCCACGCCGCTGCCCGGCTGATGCCGGTGCTGCTCCTGCCGGTGCTGGCCGGTCTGAGTGCCGCCGGCCCCGCCGCGGCCCAGATGCCGAAGGTGCTCCTGCCCGCCGAGCAGATGGATCTGGAAGTCGGCAAGGGTCAGGTCATCCGCCTGCCGCGCGCCGCCGCCACGGTGTTCGTGGCCGATCCCGAGATCGCCGACGTGCAGGCGCAGTCGCCCAGCATCGTCTACGTGTTCGGTCGGCGCGCGGGCACCACGAGCCTCTACGCCGTGGACGACCAGGACGAGGTCCTGCTGCGGACCAGCGTCCAGGTCAGCCACAATCTAAGCGGGCTGCGGGCCTCGGTCGACCGGCTGCTGCCCGGCAATCAGCTGAAGATCGATTCGGTCGATGGCAGCATCCTGCTGTCCGGCTCGATCACCAATCCGACCGAGGCGCATGAGCTGGACGAGTTGGCCAAGCGGTTTCTCGGCAAGGACGAGACGCTGCTCAACCGGGTCCAAGTGACCTCGCCTACTCAGGTCCATCTCAGGGTGCGCGTGGCGGAAGTCTCGCGCGAGGTCATCAAGACCTTCGGCTTCAACTGGGAAAACCTGTTCAACAGCGGCAACTTCAGCTTCGGCTTCGCCACCGGCCGCGACATCATCGACGGCACTGGCGTGATCCCGCGCGCGCCCGCCAGCGCCGGCTCGGCAGCACCTGGGATCGGCTTCGGCTCCTACAATTCCGGCAGCGCGTCGGTCAACACAGCGATCGATGCCTTGGCGCAGGAAGGCCTGGTCACGATTCTGGCCGAGCCCAATCTGACCGCGCTGTCCGGTGAGACGGCGAGCTTCCTCGCCGGCGGCGAGTTCCCGATCCCGGTCGCGACCGACAATGACAAGATCGAGATCGAGTTCAAGGAATTCGGCATCAGCCTCGCCTTCACGCCGACCGTGCTGAGCGGCAACCGGATCAGCCTGCGGGTCCGCCCGGAGGTCAGCGAGCTGTCCGAGAACGGCGCGATCACGGTCGACGGCTTGACCATCCCCGCCTTGGCGACCCGTCGGGCCGAGACCACGGTCGAACTCGGCAGCGGCCAGAGCTTCGCGGTCGGCGGGCTGCTGTCGAGCGACGTGCAAAACAGCGTCAGCAAGTTCCCCGGCCTGGGCGATCTGCCGGTGCTGGGCACGCTGTTCCGCTCGCAGAGCTTCCAGAGCAACGAGACCGAGCTGGTGATCCTGGTGACGCCCTATCTGGTGCGGCCGGTCGACCAGCCGGTCCTGGCGACGCCGGTCGATGGCTATCGGGCGCCGAGCGATGTCGAGCGCATTCTCGAGGGGCGGCTGCATCGGGCCGGCTTGCAGCCAGGCCGTGGCGCGCCGGTTGGCGCCAATGGCCAGCGGCTGCACGGTCCGGCCGGCTTCGTGCTCGAATAGGAGAAGAATGATGACCACAGCCCTGCAAGCTCGTCCCGCCCAGGCGCCGCGCCGGCTCGCCCAAGTCAGCGGCCTGGTGGCGCTCGGCCTGGCGCTCGCGGCATGCGCTCCCGCCACCGTGCAGACGGAAGCCACCGGCTGGCTCGCCGCGGCTTCACCCAAGCGCCTCGAGGTCGACCAGGCGAGGTACCGCCATTCGATCTATTTCGCGACCGACAGCGCCGAGATTGGCACCGACGAGCAGGATCGCCTGCTGGCCTTCCTGCAAGCCGCCAATGTTGGCGATAGCGACACGGTCCGCCTGGAAGGCCATGCGGATGAGCGCGCCGACGATCTTTACAATCTTGAGCTGGCCTCACGCCGGGCGCAGGCAGTGGCGGATCTCCTGCGGCACCATGGCCTGGCCGCCCCCCAGATCCAGCCGCTGTCCTACGGCGAACGCTTGCCCGCCACGGCGGATCGGACACCAGCCGCCTGGCAGCGCAATCGCCGGGTCGAGCTCCTCTTGGAGCGCTACGTCGTCACCACACCGGCATGCCCGGACTGGAGCCGGGCGAGTGGCGTCGATTTCAGCAATCAGCCGCACAGCAATCTCGGCTGCGCCAGCCAGACCAATCTCGGCCTGATGGTGGCCGAGCCGCGCGATCTGGTGTCGGGCCGCAAGCTTGCCCCGGCTGATGGGGTGCATCAGGCCCAGGGCGTCACCCGCTACCGCGAAGGCAAGGTGACGGATCTGCAAAAAGAGAGAGTGCAGTGATGGCCACGGCAATTGCGACCACGGAGCAAATCGGCCTTGATCGGCATCGCGAGCATTTTCTGGCTTTTTGCAGCGATACCGCCACGCAAGCGGTGGTCGATCAAGTCGTCAGCGAGCTCATGATGTCCCACGCCGCCATCCGCAAGGGTGGCATCAAGGACGCGATCAAGCATTTGAGCGAGCATCGCTCGCCCCGGCTGCTCATTGTTGATCTTGACGGGTCGGATCTGCCGCTGTCCGACATTGATCGCCTTGCGGACGTCTGCGAGCCTGGAGTGACGGTGGTTGCCATCGGCGAGCGCAATGACTGCGGTTTGTTCCGCGATCTGCTCAATCATGGTGTTGCCGACTACCTCGTGAAGCCAATCTCGCCTGGCCTCTTGCAGAAGACGATTGGCAATGTTTCGGATCAGGCCGGGCCCAGCAAGTCGGCGAACAAGCTCGGCCGCCTGGTCGTCACGGCCGGCACACGGGGCGGCGTGGGCGCCACCACGCTCGCAACCAGCATCGCCTGGCTGGCCGCCGAAGAGCGGCGCCGGCGGGTGGCGCTGGTGGATCTTGATCTGCAATATGGCACGGTCGCCCTGTCCCTTGATCTCGAACCGAGCCATGGCCTTCGAGAAGCTTTAGAGAATCCCAATCGCATCGACAGCCTGTTCATGGAGCGGGTCCTGGTTCAGCATTCGGATCGGCTGTTCGTGCTGAGCGCTGAAGAGAGTCCGGATGAGACGCTCCTGCTCGATTTCAGCGCGGTGGAGCTTCTCCTGACCGAGCTTCGAACCAAGTTCCACTACGTCTTCGTCGACCTGCCGCGGACCTTCAACCCCTGCACTCAGCAAGCGCTGCAGAATGCCTCGGAGCTGATCCTCGTTTCGGATCTCTCTTTGGCTGGCATGCGGGATACGATGCGTCTGATGAGCTTCCTTCCGAACATCAACGCCTCCTGCAATATCATGGTAGTCGTCAACCGATGTGGCGAGCATCGCCAGGGCGAGATGCCGAGGGCCGAGTTTGAGAAGGGCATCGGCAGGAAGATCGATCTGGTCCTGCCTTTCGACGCCAAGACGGTCGCTGCCGCGACCAACTTCGGCCAGCCGGTCGCGTCCACCAAGGGCCCGGTGGCGGATGGGCTGCGCGACCTGACAGATCGCCTCTGCGGCCGCCAGGCTGGCGCTGCCATGTCTGCCAAAGGTGTGTGGAAGCGTCTCATCAACAAAATCTAGGGCTTGCAGTATGTTTGGTCGTCGTCCGCAATCAGAGCCACCGAGCCGCGCACCATCGGGATCGCAAAACTCGGCGCAGCCCAAAGGCAATGATCCCGCCAGGCACGCAGCCTCGCCGTCGTCCGCCACCACGAAGCCGGACGCTGCGGCAGCCGGCAGAAGCACAGGCACGCCCGGCGCTCAGGAAAAGCGGGCGGCCACCACCAAGCTGGTATTTGAGCGCATTCAAAGCGGCTTGCTCGAGCGCATCGATGCCGGAGCGGCAGCCAAACTGCCCCGCGACGAGCTGCAGCGCCAGATCGCCGAACTGATCGCTGAAATTGTCGGCGAGCAGCGGCTGTCGCTGACCAGCCGGGAGCAGCAAGAACTCACCGTTTCCCTGGTTGACGACATGGTGGGCCTAGGGCCTCTCGAACCCCTTCTCGCCGACGAGTCGATCAATGACATAATGGTGAACGGTCCCAGCCAAATCTTCATCGAGCGCAAAGGCAAGCTGCAACTTACGGACATTCGCTTTCGTGACAATGCCCATGTCATGAACATTGCGCAAAGGATCGTCACACGTGTTGGCAGGCGAGTTGATGAAACCTGCCCGATTGCAGATGCACGTCTTCCAGACGGTTCGCGCGTCAACATCATAGCGCCACCGCTGGCAATTGACGGCTGCTCGATTTCGATCAGAAAATTCTCGAAGAAGGGAATCACTCTCGACCTCATGGTCCGTCAGCAAAATATTTCTGAGAACTTGGCCAAGGTTCTCAAGATCGCTTCCGCCTGCCGCCTGAATGTCGTCATTTCAGGCGGTACGGGCTCCGGCAAGACCACGATGCTGAACGCCATGTCGCAGCTGATCGATCCAACCGAGCGTGTCGTCACGATCGAAGACGCAGCCGAGTTGCAGCTGCAACAACCTCATGTGGTAAGGTTGGAAACTAGACCGGCCAATCTGGAGGGATCAGGCGAGATAACTATGCGTGATCTCGTCAAGAATGCGCTGCGGATGCGGCCGGACCGAATCATCTGCGGTGAGGTTCGCGGGGGTGAGGCGCTTGATATGCTGCAGGCCATGAATACTGGCCACGATGGCTCCATGTGTACGCTGCACGCGAACAATCCCCGTGAGGCCCTGACCCGCATGGAGAACATGATCGGCATGGCAGGCGTTAGCCTTACCAGTAAGGCGATTCGCACGCAGATTGTCGGTGCGGTCAACCTCATCGTGCAGGTCTCGCGCATGCGTGACGGCGTTCGTCGGGTGACGCATGTGACCGAGATCATAGGCATGGAAGGCGACGTCGTCACGACACAAGACCTATTTACCTTTGATTATCAAGGCGAGCATCGAGATGGCACTTTGATTGGCCAATATCAATCAAATGGAATTCGTCCCCATTTCGCTAAGCGTGCCGCCTATTTTGGCTTAGACCGCGCTCTGCAGCAAGCAATGATGCTATAGACTTCGCAGTTGGGAACCGCTATGGACATTGTCCCCTCATTCATGTTGCCAATCGCGCTCGCTGGTGCATCATTGGTGGTCATACTGCTGGTGTGCCATGCAATGGGCTGGCTTGACGGCCAGCAACAACAGCTCGACAGGCGCATTCTAAGGGCCAAATCGGCGCAACATCAGGAAAAGACGAGGGAGTTGGGCGCGGACAGTCTCCGCCGCAGCCAGCGCGATAGCACCATCATCAGTCTCGATCGACTCATAAAGCGTGTTTTCCCAAATATTGGCATCCTTCGGGAGAGACTGGAGCGTAGCGGTTGGCCGATTAAAACCGGCGACTATATGCTGATCACACTTGGATCTATCTTTGTTGCGACCACCACCGCGATATTAGCGGTCGGCGTGCCGGTGCTGGTCAGCCTTCTCATTGGCATAACTATCGGTGTCGGAGCGCCCCACATCCTGTTGCAGCGCCAGATCAATCGAAGAACCAAGCTATTTACGGCGCTTCTGCCTGAAGCGCTCGACCTTGTGGTTCGCGGTGTGCGTTCGGGCTTACCCGTCACCGAAGCACTTAAGACAATCGCTGAAGAAATCGACGATCCGGTTGGTTGCGAGTTTCGCAGCATAACTGATCAGATGCAAATCGGCATCGCCATGGACGAGGCAATGTGGCAGTCTGCTAGACGTCTACGCATCCCTGAATTTAATTTTTTGATAATTTCGATGACAATCCAGCAGGAAACTGGCGGCAACCTCGCAGAGATACTGGACAACTTATCAGACATGGTGCGTCGCCGCGAACAAATGCGCCTAAAGATTAAGGCAATGTCTTCGGAGGCTAGAGCATCATCGTTAATTATTGGATCTCTTCCCTTTATTATGTGTGGTATAATTTCTTTTGTTAATCCTAAGTATATACAGACCTTATTCAGTGATCCTAGAGGCTGGGTGATGATCGCCATGGGCTTGGCAAGCCTGCTCACGGGCATTGGCGTCATGGTCAAAATGGTCAGGTTCGAAATATGATCGACTTTCCAATGCCGTTCGGCCTTACCACCGAATCCGCTTTGGTGATTGCCTCTGCCTGTGCCGCGGCTGTTGTGGTTTTCGCGGTATGGTATGGGCTACTGGAGCGCGATCCGATGGCCAGCCGGCTTGAACGAGTGGCTCAGCGCCGAACCGAACTCCGCGGTCAGATCCTCAGGCCCACTCGAAATCGCCGCCTACGCAAAACTGATACACGTACTGTTGTTCGCGAAATTGTTCATCGGCTTAAGCTCGCTCAGACCGAACAAACCGCGAAGCTCCAGGACCGACTTGCCCAAGCAGGATTCAGGTCCCGTGATACCGCATTCATGTTTGTCTTCATGAAGGCGGCTCTTCCAATTGTATTTGGCGTTATTGCATTTACTTACTTGTATATTTTGGAGATTGGTGATCTTTCGTTGCCATTGCGTTTTATTGCGGTGTCGTCGGCAGTGGGATTCGGCTTCTTTGCTGCAGATCTATATATCGCCAATTTGACCGCGAAGCGGCAGCTTGCACTAGTGAAGGCTCTGCCCGATGGTTTGGATCTCCTGGTCATTTGTGCTGAGTCTGGTTTGTCGCTTGATGCTGCGCTCAATCGGGTATCCGAAGAGATTGGCCAGGCAAGTCCTGAACTGGCTGAGGAGTTGCAAATTACCGCCGTTGAGCTTGGGTTTCTACCCGACCGGCGTCAGGCTTTGGCTAACCTGAACCGTCGGACGAATCATCCGGCCATCAGAGGAATGGTCAATACTTTGACTCAAACTGAAAAGTACGGTACGCCTTTGTCAAATTCGCTGCGTGTTCTGGCAAATGAGTTCCGCGACCAACGGATGCTACGTGCCGAGGAAAAAGCCGCAAGATTGCCAGCAACCTTAACAGTCCCAATGATCGTCTTCATTCTCCCGGTTTTGTTTATAGTTTTGATTGGGCCGGCAATTATAAGAGTGATGGATAAAATGTGAGAAATCGTCCATTCTGTTCACTGCGTTTATTTAATGGTATTTATTTTGGTTCCAGAATTTTTCGATTGTTGAATATATTGCAATCAGGAGGAATGAGAGGGATGCCGAGTGAGGTGGTCTGGGTTGTTTGGACAGCTTTTTGGTCAGCTAAGTTGGAACCCTGC
>CADEGR010000120.1 GCA_902826935.1 uncultured Alphaproteobacteria bacterium
TGGTCGATCGCCTTGCCGACGAAGCGCATGGAGTTCAGGTTCTTGATCTCGCAGCGGGTGCCGAAGGCCTCGCCTGGGCGGCGGACCGAGACATTGGCGTCGCAGCGCAGCGAGCCTTCCTCCATGTTGCCGTCGCAGCTGCCGAGATAGCGCAGGATCGAGCGCAGCTTCCTCATATACAGCATCGCCTGCTCGGCCGAGCGCAGCTCCGGCTCGGACACGATCTCCATCAGCGCCACGCCGGCGCGGTTGAGATCGACCAGGGTCGCATCCGGGCGCTGGTCGTGGATGCTCTTGCCGGCATCGGCCTCGAGATGGAGCCGGGTGATGCCGATGGTCCTGGTGCGGCCGTCCGCGAGCTCGATCATCAGCTGGCCTTGGCCCACGATCGGCTCGGCATATTGCGAGATCTGGTAGCCGTTCGGCAGGTCCGGATAGAAGTAGTTCTTGCGCTCGAACACCGAGCGGCGGTTGATCGCGGCGTTCAGGCCGAGGCCGGTCTTGACCGCCTGCTCCAGGCAAAAGCCGTTCACGGTCGGCAGCATGCCCGGCATGCCGGCATCGACCGGCGAGACATGGGCGTTGGGCGCCCCGCCGAAGGCCGCGGAGGCGCCCGAGAACAGCTTGGCCTTGGAGGTCACCTGGGCATGCACCTCGAGCCCGATCACGACCTCCCACCAGCCGGTGGCGCCGCGGATCAGGTCCTGCTGATCGGCTGGATCCGGCATGTCAGGCGGCCTTCGTCAGATAGGGCGGCAGCGCCGTGAAGTTCGCGGCACGCTCCAGGGCATGCGCGGCCTGCAAGACGGTCGGCTCGTCGAAGGGGCGGCCGATCAGCTGCAGGCCGAGCGGCAGCCCCTCGGCCGACAGCCCCGCCGGCACCGAGATGCCGGGCAGGCCGGCGAGGTTGGCGGGCACCGTGAACACGTCGTTCAGATACATCTGGATCGGATCGTCCTGCTTCTCGCCGATGCCGAAGGCGGCAGACGGCGCGGTCGGCGAGAGGATCAGATCGACCGACTGGAACACCTCGTCGAAGTCCTGCTTGATCCGGGTCCGGACCTTCTGCGCCTGCAGATAGTAGGCATCGTAGTAGCCCGCCGAGAGAACATAGGTGCCGATCATGATCCGCCGGCGCACTTCGGCGCCAAAGCCGGCCGCCCGGGTCTTGGCATAAGTCTCGATCAGGTCCTTGCCCGGCACCCGCAGGCCGAAACGCATGCCGTCATAGCGGGCGAGGTTGGAGGACGCCTCGGCCGGCGCGACGATGTAGTAGGCGGGCAGGGCGTATTTGGTGTGGGGCAGGCTGACCTCGCGGATCTGGGCACCGGCCTCCTGCAGCCAAGCCATCCCCTGCTGCCAGAGATCGAGGATCGCTTTGGGCGTGCCCTCCAGGCGATACTCCTTGGGGATGCCGATGCGCAGGCCGCGTGCGTCACCGGTGAGCGCCGTCGCATAATCCGGCACGCTTCGGTCGGCCGATGTCGCATCTCGTGCGTCATGGCCGGCCATATGCTGCAGCAGGAGCGCACAATCTGCGACGCTCCGGGCGAGCGGTCCAGCCTGGTCGAGCGAGCTGGCGAAGGCGACGATGCCGAAGCGCGAGCAGCGGCCATAGGTGGGCTTCAGGCCGACAATGCCGCACAAAGCCGCCGGCTGGCGGATCGAGCCGCCGGTGTCGGTGCCGGTGGCGCCCAGGCACAGCCGCGCCGCCACCGCCGCCGCCGAGCCGCCCGAGCTGCCGCCCGGCACCAGCTTCACCAGGCTATCCGCGGGTGTCCAAGGATTGACGACCGACCCGAAATGGCTGGTCGTGTTGGACGAGCCCATGGCGAACTCGTCGAGATTGGTCTTGCCGAGCAGCACCGCGCCGGCCTCCCAGAGCTGGGCGGTGACCGTGGACTCGTAAGGCGGGGTGAACCCTTCGAGGATGTGCGAGGCGGCGGTGGTGGCGACGCCCTTGGTGCAGAACAGATCCTTGATCGCCAGCGGCAGACCCTCCAGCGGCCGCGCCTCGCCAGCCGCGAGGCGGCGATCCGCCTCGCGCGCCATCGCCAAAGCCTGCTCGGGGGTGGTGACCAGATAGGCGTTCAGATCCTCCGCCTGCTCGATCGCCTGCAGATGCGCTTCGTTCAGCTCCTGCGCCGAGAACTGGCGCGCCCGCAGGCCGGCGGCCGCCGCGCACAGGCCAAGAGCGGTGAGGTCGCTCATTCCACCACCTTCGGCACCACGAAATAGTCGTCCTGGCGCGCCGGCGCGTTGGCGAGAATGTCCTCCGGCCGCTCGCCATCGGTAACCTGATCGGCGCGCCAGGCGAGGTTCAGCGCCCCGCCACTGGCCATCGGCGCAACCCCTTGGGTGTCGACCTCGTTCAGCTGCTCGATCCAGCCCATGATGTGGGACAGCTCACGCGCCAGCGGACCGAGCTCGGCGGCCGGCACGTCGATCCGCGCCAGCCGGGCAATTCGCGCCACCGTGGCTTCATCGAGCGACATCGATGTTGGTCTCCCTATGCGCGATCGGCTAGAACGCAACAGAGCCGGCGACGGCCGTTTGGTCGTGCGTTCGCTCTCTCGAAAATCGCGCCGGAAGCTACACCCCTTGCCGATCTTGAGCAACCTTGCAGCGCTGGCAGCACTGCGTCAGCCGAACGGCCGGCGGCCGGGTCTGCTGGCGCTCGACGTCAGCAAGCGGGCGATCGGCGTGGCTGGTGCCGATCCGAGCTGGCGCCTGGCGACGCCGCTGCGCGAGCTGCGGCGTCGCAGCTGGGCGCACGATCTCGCCAGCCTGCAGGCGCTGATCGCCGAGCGTGAGGCCGGCGCTTTGGTGATCGGCTGGCCGCTCAACATGGACGGCAGCGAAGGGCCGCGCTGCCAAGCGGTGCGTCAGTTTGCGCGCGACCTGGATGCGGCGCTCGCCTTGCCGCTGCTGCTTTGGGACGAGCGGCTGACCACCTTTGCGGCGACCGAGCTGCAGGCCGAGCTGGCCGCGGCAGGACAGCGCCAACGGCATTCGCTCGACGAGCTGGCTGCCTGCGCAATTCTGCAGGATTTGCTGGATCAGATAGTGTGCCCTTTGCCGAGCTCAGCCGGCCACAGCGTGGCCTGAAGTCCACACTTCGGATTAAGAAGAAGTTGTAAGGAGCTGAAATGCTTGCTCTTTGCCGTAGCAATTTCTATACGAGATGAGTGGCGCATCCGAGCCGCGCCGCATTCGACCTCCTCCCTCCGGCATCGATGCGGTGCTTGCGCCGCATCGATGCGCCGGTGGCGGCGCTGGCTACATCACCGGCGTGACCGGGGCGCTGTCCGGCACGCCGGGTGCAACAGGTTGCGCCGGTGGAGGCACAGGCGGCGTCGGCGCGGCCTGCAGCGGCGCCGACGGATCCACCGCCTCATCCTCGCCAGCCGCTGGTGCCGGCTCGGGATTCAGTGGGCCACCGGCCGAGGATGGCTCGCCGCCATCGACACCCCGGCGCACTTCCAACAGCGCTTCGTCCGCCAGGCAGCGCCAGCCGTCGGCCTGCAGCTTGTCTCGCAGCTCAACGGCGCGCTGCTCGCAATAGCTGCGATCAAATCGGGCGCGCCATAGCTCCTCGCCGCTGTCCGGTGCCGCCCAGAAGACCACGCGGCAGGGCAGCTGGCTGGCTGGATCATCGCTCTCGATCTGGATCCACCGGACCGCCTGCTCTTTCTTGCAGAGATAGTCGGCGGCGAGTGCCGGGTTGATCGCCAAGCCGAGGGTCGCACCCAGGACGGTGCTCCTGCCACGACGTCGTCGACGCGCCATGATCGCCAATGAACCCCCTTGCCGGTGCGCGCTGCGCCCGCCACAGCCAATCCTGGCTTATGCCGCAAATTGTTGGGATTGGGTAGTCATCCCGCGCGGTTATGCGCAGGACCGATCAGGAAATGGTCAGGGTGCCGCCGAGGCGTCAGGCCAGCATCAGAGCAATCTGATCCGGAGCCGGCTTTGGCAACACCGGCTCCGGATCGCGGTCATCAGCGAAGCGCGATGCTTGGCCGGCTGCGGCCAATCGAACGGATCGCGCAGCCCGCAAACAGAAGCCCCAAGGAGACTAGTCCCGTTAGCAGCGATGTCGATGCAACAGCGTATGTATCAACCACGATTTGATCGGCCGCGGCCGTCACGGCCTGCAGGAAGACGCCGCCCGCCGCCAGACTGACTAGGCTGACAAGCAGCAGGAACCACGGTTTCCCCAACATCCGTGCCTCCACTTGGCTAGCGAAGGTAAACGAACCCTTGTCACTTTGAACTATACAGCAACTGCACAGATTGGCAATCCAGGGTTACATTGCGTTACCCTAATATAGAGAAGTCGACAACTTGCACACGCTCAGGTTGAATTTCCGGAGCGTCGCCGCTGCGTGTGAGTGGCTCGCCTCTTGCGGGCAGCCCGATGAAACCCCAATTCCATCAGGCCTCTAGCTGCATGATGGATCGGGTTGCGATGATATTGTTCGATCTGCGCTGCGCCGCCGGCCACCATTTCGAGGCTTGGTTCCGCGATGGCAACAGCTACGAGCAGCAGGCGAATGGTGGCGAGATCGCCTGTGTGGTCTGTGGCAATACCGAGGTCGCCAAAGCGTTGATGGCGCCTGCGGTCCGGACCTCGTCGGCGCCGCCGCCGCGCGACGCGGCCGAGCGAGTGGATCGCCCGCCCGCTCCGGCGGCCGAGCCAAAAGCCGTGCAGGCGGCCAAGATGCTGCATCTGATGCGGCAGATGCAGCGCCATATCGAGCGCACTTTCGAGCATGTCGGCCAGAAGTTTGCGGAGGAGGCCCGCAAGATCCATTATCGCGAAGCGCAGCCCCGCAGCATCTACGGGGATGCCAGCCCGACCGAGGTCAAGGAGCTGCGTGACGAAGGGATCGAGGTCGGCGAGATGCCCTGGCTACCCCGGCAAGACAGCTGAGCGGCCGCGCGTGCGAGGTCTGCGCGTGTCGGCTGGCGCTATCGGGCTGGCGATCCGCGGCGCAAACAGCATGTAGTTGACGTCAACGTCCGCGCTCAGCACGAAACGATCCCGCAGCGGCTGATAAACCACGCCAGTTAGATCGGCGATCTCGAGGCCGCCCGGTCGGAGCATCCGCGCGATCTCCGACGGCCGCAGGAAGCGACGCCAGTCGTGGCTGCCGCGCGGCAGCCAGCCCAGCATGTACTCGGCCGTGACGATGCCGAGCAGGAACGCCTTGGCGGTCCGGTTGAGCGTGGCCAAGCCGAGCGCCCCGTTCGAACCGACCACAGCGGCGCAGGCCGCCAGGAACGGCGCTGGATCGGCAACGTGCTCGACCACTTCCATGACGCAGACAAGATCGAAGCTTTCGCCTGCGGCCGCCAGCTGCTCGACCGAGCTTTCGCGGTAGCGGATTGCGAGGCCCGCGGCCACGGCATGACCGCGTGCCGCTGCGAGATTGCGACTGCCGGGATCGATGCCGGTGACGCTGGCACCCAGGCGGGCCAGGGGCTCGCAGAGCAGGCCGCCACCGCAGCCGACATCGAGCACCGTGAGCCCGGCAAGCGGCTCTCGCGCCAACGGATCGCGGCCATGCTGGGCGCACAGCCGGTCGCGCAGATAGGCAATGCGTGTTGGATTGAGCTTGTGCAGCGGCGCCATCGGGCCCTGCTCGTCCCACCAGTCGGCGGCGATCGCCTCGAAGCGGGCCAGTTCCGCCGGATCAAGGCTCGCCGGCTGGGCCGGCCGGCCGCTGGCCGCGCTGGCTTGAATAGGCACGCTCTGCTCTCTGCTTGTTTGATCCATGTCTGCCGGCTATCTAGAGGCCAGCCCGAAACTAGACCAGCCTGTCGCTGTCCGCCATGGCCCAAGCCGGCCGGGCCGCACGACCGTTGGGAGATGGCCTTGGCCCTGGTGGTCCAGAAATTCGGCGGCACTTCGGTGGCCGACCTCGATCGCATTCGCGCCGTGGCCGAGCGGGTCAAGCGGGTGCGCGACCAGGGCGATCAGGTCGCGGTCGTGGTCTCGGCCATGGCCGGGGTGACCAATCAGCTGGTCGAATGGGTCCGCCAGCTGGGCGGTGCGACGTATGATCGGGCCGAATATGACGTGGTGGTTGCGTCCGGCGAGCAGGTGACCAGCGGCCTTTTGGCGCTCGCCTTGCAGGCGCTGGGTGTGCCGGCGCGCTCATTTCTGGGCTGGCAGGCGCCGATCGCCACCGACCACAGCCACGGCAAGGCGCGCGTTCTGGCCACTGAGGCGACGCCGGTGCGGCAAGCCCTTGCCCATGGCGAGGTCGCCGTGCTGGCCGGATTCCAAGGCGTCGCCGCGGACGGCCGCGTCACTACGCTTGGCCGCGGCGGCTCGGACACCTCGGCAGTGGTGCTGGCGGCCGCCCTAGGTGCCGAGCGCTGTGATATCTTCACCGACGTCGAGGGCGTCTACACCACCGATCCGCGCATCGTCGCCAAGGCGTGCAAGCTGGCGCGGATCACCTACGAAGAAATGCTCGAGATGGCGTCCTTGGGCGCCAAGGTGCTGGAGACCCGCTCGGTCGCGCTGGCCATGCGCCACGGCGTGCGCGTGCAGGTGCTCTCCAGCTTCGTGGATCGGCCGGGCACCTTGGTCGTGGATGAGGGCGAGATCGTGGAACAGAACATCGTAAGTGGCATCGCCTACAGCCGCGACGAGGCCAAGGTGACGCTGGTGGGCGTCGCCGACCAGCCCGGGGTGGCCGCCACCATCTTCGGTTCGCTCGCCGAGGCCAACGTCAATGTCGACATGATCGTGCAAAGTGTCTCGGCCGATGGCCGCACGACCGATGTCACCTTCACCGTCAGCCGGGGCGACCTGGCGCGCGCCCAGGCGGTGCTGGCAGGCGTGCGCGCGGCCTTGGACTATCGCAGCCTGCGCGCCGATGCCGAGGTGGTCAAAGTCTCCGTGATCGGCGTCGGCATGCGCTCCCATGCCGGGACGGCGCATCTGATGTTCAAGACGCTGGCCGAGCGCGGCATCAACATCCAGGCGATCTCGACCTCCGAGATCAAGATCAGCATCCTGATCGACGAGGCCTATACCGAGCTGGCCCTGCGGGCGCTGCATAGCGCCTATGGTCTCGATGCGGTCTGAGCGCGGATCGCGGAGCCGCTTGATGTCGAGCGCGCCGTTGAGCCCGCCCGAGGCCGCACCCGGCCCCGTGGCCGCGCGCCGTCAGCTCGATCGTCTCTGGCAGCGTGGAACAGAATTCCTTGGCTGTCCGTTCGCCCTGTTAGGGGGGGCCATGACCTGGGTCTCGGAACGCCATCTGGTGGCGGCGATCTCGACGGCTGGTGGCTTTGGCGTGCTGGCGTGCGGCGCCATGACGCCGGCCTTGCTGGCGGCTGAGATCGATGCGACCCGGTCGCTGACCGAGGCGCCCTTCGGGGTCAATCTGATCGTCATGCATCCGGAGCTCGACGCGCTGATCGAAGTCTGCCTGGCCAAGCGGATCAGCCACGTCGTGCTTGCCGGCGGGCTGCCGCCGCGCGCCGCCATGGCCAGGCTCAAGGCTGGCGGCGCCAAGCTGTTGTGCTTCGCGCCGGCCTTGGCCATCGGCCGCAAGCTAGTTAGGAATGGCGCGGACGCCCTGATCATCGAGGGCGCCGAGGCAGGCGGCCATATCGGCCCGGTCGCAACCAGCGTGCTCGCCCAGGAAATCCTGCCGGAGCTCCAGCAAGTGCCGGTGTTCGTCGCCGGCGGGATCGGCCATGGCGAAGCGATCGCCGCCTATCTCAGGATGGGGGCCGCGGGCGTCCAGATGGGCACGCGGTTCGTCTGCGCCACGGAATCGATTGCCCATCCGCGCTTCAAGCAGGCCTTCATCCGCGCCCATGCCCGCGACGCGATGCCCTCGGTCCAGGTCGACCCGGAGTTCAAGGTGATCCCGGTGCGGGCGATCGCGAACCAGGCGACCCGGCTGTTCACCGCGACCCAGATCGAGGTGATCGGCCGCCATCGCCGCGGCGAACTCAGCCAGGAGGCGGCGAGCCTGGCGATCGAGCATTTCTGGGCTGGAGCCTTGCGCCGCGCCGTGATTGAGGGCGATATCGAGCAGGGCTCGCTGATGGCCGGCCAAAGCGTCGGGCTGGTCACCCGCGAGCAGCCGGTGCGGGAGATTCTGGCGGAGCTGGTGGCGCAGACGGTCGCGGCCCTGGCGCGCGCCCTGCAGCCGGAGCGGCAGCCGGCGTCCAGCCTGGCCTGAGCTGGCCGGCCACCGCCGGCGGAGGGGAGGACGAGCGATGAGCGCAGGCCTTCGGTCACGCCGATGACGGACGAGTCCGGCAGCGCCCGGCGTCTGCTGCGCAGCCTCGTCAAGATCATGGGCGAGCGCTGCAGCCTCCAGGACCGGCTTGACCGCATGGTTCGCATGGTCGCGACCGACATCGTGGCCGAGGTCTGCTCGATCTACGTCCTGCGCAGCGGCGACATCCTGGAGCTGTTCGCGACCGAGGGCTTGATGCCGTCGGCCGTCCATGCCACCCGGCTGCGGATTGGCGAGGGCCTGGTCGGCCACATCGCGGCCAATGGCACGCCGATCAACGTCGCCGACGCCCAGAACCACGCCGACTACGTCTATCGGCCGGAGACCGGCGAAGAAATCTACCAGTCCTTCATGGGCGTGCCGATCGCCTGGGGCGGCAAGGTGTTCGGGGTGCTGGTGGTCCAGAACCGGACCCGCCGCCACTACACCCTCGAGGAGGTCGACGCGCTCCAGACCACCGCTATTCTGTTTGCCGAGATGCTCGCCTCCAGCGGCGTGATCGATCAGACGCGCGTGCCGGCGCAGTACGGCCTCGATCTCGGCCCACAGCGGCTGGACGGGCTGCGCCTGATGGAAGGCGTGGCCCTCGGCAACGCCGTCCTGCACCAATATCGGATCGAGGTCGCCAACCTGGTGGCCCAGGACACCGCCCAGGAAGTGGCCAGGCTCGATGCTGCCTTGTCGCAGCTCAGCGCCTCGGTCGACGAGCTGCTGCGGCAGCCGGACGTGGCGGACGGCGAGCACCGCGACGTGATCGAGGCGTTCAAGCTGTTCGCGGCCGATGCCGGCTGGCGGCGCCGGCTGATGGAGGCGGTCAATAGCGGCCTGACCGCCGAGGCCGCGGTGCGCCGCGTGCAGGAGGATATCCGGCTGCGGATCTCGCATGTGCCTGATCCGTTCATGCGGGAGCGGCTGCACGATCTGGACGCCATGGCGAATCGGCTCCTGATCCTGCTGACCGGCGGCCGGCGGGTGCATGAGCCGGCCGTGCTGCCCCGGGAGTTCGTGCTGATCGCCCGCACGCTGAGCCCGACCGAGCTTTTGGAGTACCAGCGCTCCAAGCTGCGCGGCGTGGTCCTCGAGGAAGGCTCGCCGACTGCCCACGTCACGATCGTGGCAAGGGCGCTGGGGATTCCGATGCTGGGCCGGGTCCAAGGCGCCTTGGCCAAGATCAACGCCGGCGACCGCGTCGCCCTCGATGCCGATAACGGCCAGGTGTTCATCCGGCCGAGCGAAGACGTCGAGATGGCCTATGCCCAGTCGATCGAGGTCCGTGCCGAGCGCCGGCGGATCTACGAGACCCTGCGCGATCAGCCGGCGGTGACCCTCGACGGCATGCGGGTCGGCATCCACCTGAACGCGGCCTTCCTGATCGATCTCGCGGCGCTGAGTGCCACCGCGGCTGATGGCGTCGGGCTCTACCGCACCGAGCTCGCTTTCATGGTCCGCAACAAGTTCCCGGACGTCGAGGCGCAGACCGAGCTGTATAGCCGCGCGCGGCAGATTGCCGGCGACAAGCCGATCGTGTTCCGCACGCTCGATGTCGGCAGCGACAAGCTGCTGCCCTATTGGCATTTCCCGACCGAGGACAACCCGGCCATGGGCTGGCGCTCGATCCGCCTGGCCCTGGATCGGCCGGCGGTCCTGCGTCACCAGCTGCGCGCCTTGATCCGCGCCGCCGATGGCAGCCCGCTCGATGTCATGTTTCCGATGGTCGCCGAGGTTGCCGAGTTCGTCGATGCGAAGAAGCTGCTCGATCTCGAGCTGGAACGGGCGGAGGCCCGCGGCCAGGTGGTGCCCGTCAAGGTCCGGGTTGGCACTATGCTCGAAGTGCCGTCGCTGTTCTGGCAGCTGCCGGCCCTGCTGCGCCGGATCGACTTTCTGTCGATTGGCAGCAACGATCTGATGCAGTTCCTGTTCGCCTGCGACCGCGGCAACCCTGAGCTGGTTGATCGCTATGACGTCTTGTCGCCACCGGTCTTGTGCTTCATCGCCGAGCTGGTCGAGCGCTGCCGGCGGGCCGGCGTCAGCCTGTCGCTCTGTGGCGAGATGGCGTCGCGGCCGCTCGAGGCCATGGTGCTGCTGGGCCTGGGCGTTCGTCAGCTGTCGATGACGCCTGCCGATGTCGGCCCAGTCAAGGCGATGCTGCGCTCGCTCCGCTGCGGCCGGCTAGCCAACTATCTGCGCCAGTTGTACGAATTGCCCGACCACAGCCTGCGTGGTAGGCTCCGCCACTATGCGCTCGACCATGGCGTGCAGTTGCACATCTAAATGCACGCTTAAGTAGCGGCGCGTTGGCCTTGCGGCAAGCGGACTGATTGACATTGGCCTCCTGGACCATGCTCAGCTCACCGATCGAGACGCGCGAGGACGAGCATCCCATCGCGAAGATCGTGCGCGAGATCGGCGCCGAGCTGCGCCGCGCCCGCATCAAGCGCGGCGAGGCGTTGGAGGACGTTGCCCGCCAGCTGCATATCAAAGGGACCTATCTGTACGGCCTCGAGCATGGCGATCTCGGCGTGATGCCGGGGGTCACCTACACGCTGGGCTTCCTGCGCAGCTACGCCGATCACCTGGGCTTTGACGGCGGCCAGATCGTGACCCGGCTCAAGCCGGAGATCACCAAGCTGGCTGCCCGCAGCGCGCCAGTGGCGCGGCCCGCCGAGGCGAGCGCCAGCATCAACAAGGCCTCGGTTTTGATGGTGCTGCTCGCGATCCTGGCAGGGGTCGGGGCCGGCTGGCTGTTCCTGCATCGCGCCAGTCAGCCGCTAGCCTGGCTCGAGCAGGAGAAAGCCCCAGCTGCAGCACCGGCCGAGGCCCCCGCCACGCCGGCCGAGCCAGCCCCGGCGACATCGGCTGAGCCAACCGTGGAGGCCACGGCGCCGGCGCCGCCGGCTGCGCCAGCACCGACGGAGCAACCGCCGCTCGAAGCCGCTGACGGTGGCGCAGCCGCAGAGTTGGCGGCCGCCATGGAACGATTGCGGGCAGGGGCCGGCGCTGGTGCGGGCGCTGAGCCGACGCCGTCACTCGGGCAGGCCGAACCAGCACCCGCCGATGAGGTTGATGCCGCGGCCGCGCCGCAGCCGGCGACTGAGGCGCTGCCGGCAGAGCCAGCTGCGGCTGCGGGCGCTCAAGTGGCCGCCCTGGCCACGCGTGGCTTGGCGATCCCGTCGGCGCCGGCGGAGCAGGCTGGTGAAGAACCTGGGCTGCAAGCCGCCGACGCCCTCGCGGCGCTGGCCCGGCAGGAGGCCGATGCCGCCGCCAATGCCGCCAGCACCTTGCCAACGAGGATCACGCTGCGCGCTGTCGAGGGCAGCTGGGTCCAGGTCTCCAGTGCCGATCGGAGCTATTTGTGGAGCCGGACGCTGCGGGCAGGCGACACATTCTCCGTGCCGAACCGCAACGATCTGCAAATCTGGACCGGCAATGCCGGTGGCATCGAGATCCTGGTCGACGGCAAGCCGGCGCCCGCGCTCGGCCCACGTGGAATGGTGATCCGCGGCCAGCCGCTCGACGCCGAGGTGCTCATGGCCAAAGCAGCGGCCCCCACCACGCCAGCCCCCAAGCCGCCTGGCATCAAGCCGACTTTTTGATTGCCTGACCTGTCTGCGCCAGCCGCGGTTCATGCGCTGGTGCCGTCCATCAGCCGCCGCCAATCAAGAAAAAAGCTGAGCGCAAGCTGTCGGAACCCGTGCTCCGCATTCGTCGTCTTGTCATAACCCAGCCGGTGCGGCGGACGTTGCGGCGTCTGCAGGGCGGTTTTGTCGTTGACCAAGGCGTCGGCCGTAGGTCGCCCGCATCGGAGCTGCCAAGAAGGGACCGCAACATGGCCAAAGATCAGGCATTGACCCCGGCCGTCGAGCTGGCGAAGCGCAACCTGGTCCGCTTTCCAAATGAGAGCGACGAGTACCGGCGGGCGCGCAATGCGTTGCTCGTCGAGGAAATCGAGCTCAGGCGACAGATCGAGCGCGTGGCGGCGCAGCGCCGGGCGCTGCCGCCGGGCGGCGCGGTGACCAAGGACTACCAGTTCCAGGGGGAGGCTGGCCCGATCGGCTTCGCTGGGCTGTTCGGCGACCATCAGAGCCTGGTGATCTACAGCTACATGTACGGGCCGCAGCGTGATCAGCCGTGCCCGATGTGCACCTCCTTGCTCAGCGCATGGGATGGCGAGGCTCAGGATATCGGCCAGCGGGTGGCGCTGGCGGTGGTTGCGCGTTCGCCGATCGAGCGGTTGGTCGACTTCAAGCGGCACCGCGGCTGGCGCGCCCTCAGGCTCTACGCCGACGTCAGCGGTGACTTTACCAGGGACTATGTGAGCCCGGAGGATGGCGACGCACCGGCGATCAGCGTGTTCACCAGGCGCGACGGGATGATCCGCCATTTCTGGAGCGACGAGGATCTGCCAGCCGATCCCGGCCAGGACCCCCGCGGCGCACCAGAACCCATGCCGCTTTGGACCGTGCTCGATATGACGCCGGAAGGCCGCGGCACGGATTGGTATCCAAAGCTGGACTACCGCGCCCGGCAGCTGCCGTGACCCGCTCCAGCAGACAGCAAAGGAAGCAAGCCATGAGCAACCAGCAGATCATTGCACCCTGCCTGTGGTTCGACGGCCGTGCCGAGGAGGCCGCGACGTTCTACACGTCGGTTTTCCCGGATTCTCGGATCGAGCATGTGATGCGCTGGCCATCAGAAACGCCCGGCGCCAACGCAGGCAAGGTGTTGCTGGTAGCGTTCACTCTGGCGGGTCAACGCTATCAGGCGCTGAATGGCGGGCCGCACGATGAGTTCAATGACGCGATCTCGCTCTCGGTGCGCTGCCAGGATCAGGCGGAGGTCGACCGCTACTGGGATGCGCTGACTGCCGACGGTGGTCGGCCGGTGCAATGTGGCTGGCTCAAAGACCGGTTCGGCGTGTCCTGGCAGATCGTGCCGGACGCCTTGCCGACGCTGCTCATGGACCAGGATCAGGCACGCGCGCAGCGGGTGATGACGGCCATGATGCAGATGGTGAAGCTGGATGTCGCCCAGCTTGAGCAGGCCGCTCGGGCAGCCGCCTGAGCCCGAGCCTACCAGGGAACCCGACAGCAAAGGAGCCGGAACAATGGCCTATGTCGACGGATTCGTCGCGGCGGTGCCGTCCGCCAATCGCGCCCAGTTCACGCAGCATGCCAAGGACATGGCGGCGATCATCAAGGAACAGGGCGCACTCAAGGTGGTCGAGTGCTGGGGCAGCGATGTGCCAGCTGGCGAGGTCACGTCATTCCCCCTGGCGGTCAAATGCCGGGACGACGAGACCGTGGTCTTCTCCTGGATCCTGTGGCCGTCGAGGGAGGCGCGCGATCAGGCCTGGCAGGCGATGATGGCCGATCCGCGGATGCAGCCGGGTACGAATCCGATGCCCTTCGACGGCAAGCGCATGATCTTCGGCGGCTTTGAGGTGCTGTTCGAGCACTGAGCCGCGGCGCAGGGCGCTCGGACATCATCCTGCGCACTGGCATGGGCGGCAGTTTCTCGTATGATGCCGGCGGCTCGGCCGGTCCGGCCAAGCCCGATGCTGGCG
>CADEGR010000121.1:0-12316 GCA_902826935.1 uncultured Alphaproteobacteria bacterium
GGGCTGCTCAAGCTGCTCTGCTACCCGCTCTGCCGCCTGATCCTGCGGCATTACACCTACAAGCTCGGCATCTCGGTGCCGTTCCGGACCCGGATCGGGCCTGGCTTCTATATCGGCCATTTCGGCGGCATCGTGGTCAGCCCTGACGCCGTGCTCGGCCGCAATGTCAACATTTCGCAAGGGGTCACGATCGGCCAGGCCAATCGCGGCCCGAACCAGGGCAGCCCCACGATCGGCGACAATGTCTATATTGGGCCGGGCGCCAAGATCGTGGGCGCGGTCCGGATCGGCAGCGATGTCGCGATCGGCGCCAATTGCGTGGTCACCAAGGACGTGCCCGACCATGCCGTGGTGGTGGGCGTGCCCGGCCGGGTGATCAGCCAGCAGGGCGCCGCCGACTACGTGGTCCATACCGATTACGACCGGCATCTGCGGCCACCCGGCTAGTCCAGCCGCCGCTACTGCATGAACCAGCCGTGGCTGACCACGACCGACTGGCCGGTCAGCGCGTTGGTCTTGAAGCCCGCGAACAGGATCGCGACCTCGGCGACGTCCTCGAGCGTGGTGAACTCGCCATCCACGGTCTGGCCGAGCATCACCCGCTTGATCACCTCGTCCTCGGAGATGCCCAGCTCCTTGGCCTGCTCGGGGATCTGCTTGTCGACCAGAGGCGTGCGCACGAAGCCGGGGCAGATGACATTGGCGCGCACCCCCTTCGGCCCGCCCTCCTTGGCGACCACCTTGGCCAGGCCGATCAGGCCGTGCTTGGCGGTGACATAGGGCGCTTTCAGCGGCGAGGCCTCCTTGGCGTGGACGGAGCCCATATAGATGATGCTGCCGCGGCCGGCGGCGTACATCGCCGGCAGGCAGTGCTTGGTGGTCAGGAACGCGCCATCGAGATGGATCGCCAGCATCTTTTGCCATTCCGCCAGGCTGAACTCCTGGACCGGCTTCACGATCTGGATGCCGGCATTGCTGACCAGCACGTCGATCCCGCCATAGGCAGCCAGAGTTGCCTGGACGCCGGCCTGGACCGCCGCCTCGTCGGTCACGTCCATGGCCAGGCCGAGGGCGGTGCCACCCGCGGCCGTAATGTCCTGCGCCGCCGCCTCGGCCGCGTCCGCCTTGAGATCGGCGATCACCACCTTGGCGCCCTCCCGCGCATAGGCCTGGGCGATCGCCCGGCCGATGCCGCTGGCCGCGCCGGTCACGAGCGCAACCTGGTTCGCAAGACGCATGGCGATCTCCCCATTGGCCAAGGGCGCGGCCGCGATCCGTGGCGCCGCCGCTCGGTTCCGTCATAGGCGATTGGCCATCCGCCGCAAACCGGGCATCGCGCCGCGCGTCCCATGGTCTCGAATTTTTAAACGAAAGGTTGAAATTGCAGGGTTAGGATTCTATCGTTTTCAGAACTTGAAGGCGCAGCCAGACCAGCTTCCGCAGGGCGCGGCAGGCGAACCGCAGAGTTTCGGCTCTGGAGACAGGCATGAGCGATTTGATCCGGTCATGGGAGCCAGGCGGCTGGCCGGATGCCGTGCGCACCGTTCTCGGTCAGACGCTCCGCCCGGCCGGGCTTGGCCGGTGGCACGCCGGCAGCCTGCAAGCGCCCGCCAACGATGTTGGCGCCAGCACCGCCCGGCCGGCGCCGATCAGGATCCTCCTGGTCGATGACGATCTGGTCGACCGGCTGACCTTGCGCCGGGCGCTCGGCGAGACCGGCCTGCATTGCGAGTTCGCCGAGGCCGGCAGCGGCCGCGAGGCTTTGGCCCAGCTGAAGCAGGGCAGCTTCGATTGCGTCCTGGTCGACTACCATCTGCCCGATATCGCCGGCATCGACCTGATCGCCGCGGCCAAGACCGGGGCTGGGCCGGTGTTCATCGTGATCACCGGCTCCGGCAGCGAGCGGGTCGCGGTCGAGGCGATGCGGCGGGGGGCCGGCGACTATCTGAGCAAGGACGATCTCGACCCGCGCGCCCTGCATCGCTCGATCAGCGTCGCCCTCAATCTCGGCGCCGCGCGCAAGGCCTACCGCCAGGCCCAGGCCCAGCTCCAGCATCTGGCCCTGCACGATCCGCTCACCAGCCTGCCCAACCGGGTCCTGTTCGAGCATCTGCTCGACAAGGCGATGCGCCAGGCCAAGGGCAGCGGCCAGCTGCTGGCGGTCGCCCAGCTCGATCTCGACGGCTTCAAGCTGATCAACGACACCTACGGCCACCCCGCCGGCGACCATGTCCTGCACGAGACCGCGCGGCGCATGCGCGCCTGCCTGCGCGGCCAGGACACGGCCGCGCGGCTGGGCGGCGACGAGTTCGCGGTGATCATCACCCAGATCGCCGGTGCCGGCGAGCTCACGCCGGTGTTCGACCGGATCCGCCGGGCGATCGCCCAGCCGATCGCGTTCAGCGGCGCCACCGTCATGGCCTCGGCCAGCATCGGCGTCAGCCTCTACCCGAACGATGCGCTCGAGCCCGGCCGGCTGCTCAGCAACGCCGACGTCGCCTTGTACCGGGCCAAGAGCCAGCGGCCGGGCGGCATCGCCTTCTTCGCCCGCTCGATGCGCACCGCCTTGGACGAGCGGCGGGTGCTGGAGCGCGATCTGCACCGGGCGATGGCCAAGGACGAGCTCACCGTCTACTACCAGCCGCAGATCCGGCTGGGCGATCGCAGCCTGTTCGGCTTCGAGGCGCTGATCCGCTGGCAGCATCCGAGCCTGGGCCTGCTCGCACCCGATAGGTTCCTCGAGATCGCCGAGCATAGCGGCCTGATCCTGCCGATCGGCAAGGCTTTGATCGAGCAGGTCTGCCGGCAGATCGCGGCCTGGCGGGCCCAGGGCCTGCCCGAGGTACGGGTCGCCCTCAACATCTCGCCGGTCCAGCTGCGCGGCGACGATTTGGTCGGCGCCATCGAGGCGGCCAGCGCCGCGGCCGGGATCAAGCCCGATTGCCTGACCATCGAGCTGCGCGAAGGGGTCCTGCTCGATGCCGGCCGCGAGCAGGTCAGCCAGACCTTG
The DNA here is from genome assembly GCA_902826935.1 of uncultured Alphaproteobacteria bacterium. GTDB lineage: Bacteria > Pseudomonadota > Alphaproteobacteria > Geminicoccales > Geminicoccaceae > CADEGR01. The sequence goes on from CADEGR010000121.1 coordinate 3,011, forward strand.
TCCGCCCTGCAGGAGCTGGGCGTCCTGATCGCGGTCGATGATTTTGGCGCGGGCGACGCCGCCTTGGGCCATCTGCGCAACTTCCCGCTGGACTGCCTGAAGATCGACCGCGGCTTCGTCGCGGATCTGGAGGGCGACCAGGCGACCCGGGCGATCGTCGGCACGATGGTCAGCCTGAGCCGGCGGCTCGACAAGCTGTGCATCGCCGCCGGGGTCGAGACGCCGGCGCAGCGCCGTTGGCTGGAGGAGCTGGGCGCCACGGTGGCGCAAGGCTATCTGTTCGCTCGGCCGCTGCCGCCCGAGGCCGCGAGCGGCTATCTGGAGCGGGCCGGGCAGGGGCTGCCGGCGATCGCCGAGCGCGCCTGGCCGCCCGAACCGCCGCCGCTCTGCCCCACCGGCGGCGACCTCGAGCAGCCGCAGCCGGCGAGCTGAGCTGCGTCCGCCGGGCAGTCTCGCCTGCCGCCTCTAATAATGCCGCAGGGCCGGCGGCCGGCGCTCTTCGCCGGCGGCTGCATTCGGCTCGAGCGCGGCCAGCGGCCAGCGCAGGCGCATCGCCGTGCCGGCCCCGCTGCCCGGGCTCTCGATCGCGAGCGAGCCGCCATGGGCCGCCAGGATCCGGCGGACGATCGCGAGGCCGAGGCCGCCGGCCGGCGCCTGGGGCGCCTGCGGCGGCTCGAACATCGCCTGGATCTGCTCGCGCTCGGCCGGCGCGATGCCCGGCCCGTCATCGGTGATCACGACCTCCAGGATCTGGCCATGCCGGCGCACGTCGATCTCGATCCGGCCCTGCTCGCCGGCATGGTGCTTGATCGCGTTGCCGAGCAGATTGCGCAGCACGCTGGCGAGCGGCGTGCGCTGGGTCGGCACCGGCGGCAGATTGGCGTTGATCCGGATGGTGAAGCTGTGCGGCGGCGCCAAGAGCGCCAGGATCTCGTCGAGCAGCCGGTCGATCGCGACCGCCTCCGGCCGCAGCCCCTCGCGGCCGAGCCGGGCATAGGCCAGCAGGTCGTCGAGCAGCTGGTTGAGGGTGCTGACCCGCTCGCGCAGCAACCGCAGATTGGCGGTGGCGCCAGCGGCCGTGACCGGATCCTCGAGATCGCCATGGACCCAGCGGGCCAGATGGTCGATGCCGCGCAAGGGCGCCTTGAGGTCGTGCGCGACCAGATTGGTGAACTGGTCGAGATCGGCCAGCTGCCGGGTCAGCGCCTCGATCCGCCGCTCCTGGCCGCGCTCGCTCGCCGCCCGGGTGGTGATGTCGGTCCAGATCACCGCCAGCGCGACCGAGGGATCGGGATTGCCGCGGAGCGGCAGGACGCGGCGCCAGTAGGTGCGCTCGCCGATCGCGACGTCGCGCTCGCGCGGCTGGCCGGTGCCCAGCACCGATTCGATGTCGGCCGCGAGGTGGAGGCCGGCCAGCTCCGGCGGCATCTCGCCGGCCGGCCGGCCGAGATTGCGGTTGGACAGCGCCAGCTGGCGGCTGATCGGCGGGCTGACCCGCAGGATTCGCCCGGAATGGTCGAGCAGCAAGGTCGCGGTATCGGCCTGCAGCAGCAGGGCGTTGATGCCGTCGCGAAAGCTGGCGAGCGCATCGCCGGCCTCGCGCCGGCCGTCCTCGGCCAGGCGCAGCCGGCGCTCCAGCTCGGCGCGGCCAAGGCGCCGCTCGTAGCCGCCACCGCCCAGCCAGCGGCGCAGGCTGCCGAGCAGTTGGCCGACGCTCCGGCGTCTGGGCGTGTCGTAAGCAGCAGGACCGGCCGACGCTTCGGTCGGTCCGACGGGTGGCTTGGGCATGGCGGTGGCTGCAATTCGAGTTGGCGGCAACCCGGATCTAGCATAGGCGCAGCACAACTAAAAGTAGCAAATTGTTCTTGAATTCTTACGAAAAAGCTGAATGGCCCGGGCCTGCGCGAGCCAGCTGCCGGATTGCCCCGCGACCGGCCTGACGGCATCATGGCGGTTGTGCTTTTGCCATCGGGAAGACCCTGCTGCTCGATGCGACCGCGGTGATCGAAGCGCTCCGCCGGCTGAGCTTGTGCGGTCCAGCCGAGCAGCCGGACTGCACCCGCTTGACCGGCGGGGTGTCCTCGGACATCTGGCGGGTCGAGCTCGCGGCCGGCCCGGTCTGCGTCAAGCGGGCCCTGGCCAAGCTCAAGGTCGCGGCCGACTGGTATGCGCCGGTCGAGCGCAACGCCTACGAGGCTGCCTGGATGCAGGTGGCGGCCGGCATCCTGCCGACGGCGGTGCCGGCGCTGCTGGGCCAGGACCGGGCGGCCGGCCTCCTGGTCATGGCCTATCTGCCGCCCGCGACCTATCCGCTCTGGCGGCCGCAGCTGCAGGCCGGGCAGGCGGACCCGTCCTTCGCCGGGGCCGTGGGCGGCCGCCTCGCCAGGATCCACGCCGCGACCGCCAGCCGGCCGGATCTGGCCGCGCGCTTCGCGACCGATCGGATCTTCCACGACATCCGGCTCGAGCCCTATCTGCTCGCGACCGCGGGGCGGCATCCGGACCGGTCGGCGGCCCTCGCGGCCCTGGCGGCAACCACCGCCGCGACCCGCCTCGCCTTGGTCCATGGCGATGTCAGCCCCAAGAACCTCCTGGTCGGACCCGACGGGCCGGTGTTCCTCGATGCCGAATGCGCGTGGTACGGCGATCCGGCGTTCGATCTGGCGTTTTGCCTGAACCACCTCCTGCTGAAATGCTTGTGGACCCCCGCCGCGGCGCCCGCCTTCCTGGCCTGCTACCGCGCGATGACGGACCGGTATCTGGCCGGGATCGACTGGGAGCCGGCACCCGCCCTCGAGGCGCGCGCGGCCGGGCTGCTGCCGGGCCTGCTGCTGGGGCGGGTCGACGGCAAGTCGCCGGTCGACTATCTGGGTCCGGCCGAGCAGGCTTTGGCGCGCGGCTTCGGGCGAGCGCTGCTGGCGGCACCGGTGGCCAGCTTGGCCGCGCTCGCCGGCCAGTGGCAGGCGGCCCTCGCCAGCCGGGCGCCGGCGGCATGAGCAACCGGACCTTGATCACCCGGGTCCATGGCCGCCGGGTCTGGGATTCGCGCGGCCGGCCGACGGTCGAGGCGGAGGTCAGCCTGGCCGGCGGCGCCTTGGGCCGCGCGATCGCGCCGGCCGGCGCCTCGACCGGCTCCGGCGAGGCGCTCGACCGGCGGGATGGCGGACCGGCCTTCGGCGGGCTGGACGTGCAAGGGGCGCTGGCCGCGATCGCCGATCCGATCGCGCCGGCCCTGCGCGGCCAGGACGCCTCGGACCAAGCCCAGATCGATCAGCTCCTCTGCACCCTGGACGGCACCCCCGGCAAGCAGCGCCTGGGCGCCAATGCCACGCTCGCGGTCTCGCTCGCGGTGGCGCAGGCGGCGGCCGCGGCGGCGCAGGTGCCGCTCTGGCGCTATCTCCGGCGCGACCGGCCGGCCACGCTGCCGCGCCCGGAGATCCAGATCTTCGGCGGCGGCGCCCATGCCGGCCGCCGGGTCGACATCCAGGACTTCATGGTGGTCTGCCCCGGTGCCGCCAGCTTCGCCGAGGCGATCGCCTGGACCGCCGAGGTCTACCGCGCCGCCGGCCGCCTGATGGCGGCTGCCGGCAAGCTCGCCGGGGTCGCCGACGAAGGCGGCTACTGGCCGCAGTTTGCGACCAACGAGGAAGCGCTCGGCATGCTGGTCCGGGCGATCGAGGCGGCCGGCCGCCGGCCCGGCGAGGAGGTCGCGATCGCCCTCGACGTCGCGGCGTCGGAATTCGGCCAAGGGGGCCGCTACCGCCTGGGCTTGGAGGGCCGCGCCTTGGACAGCGCCGGCATGATCGAGCTGCTGGCGGACTGGCTCGGGCGCTACCCGATCGTCTCCCTGGAAGATCCTTTGGCCGAGGACGACGAGGCCGGCTTTGTCGCCTTCACCCAGCGCTTCGGCCGCCAGGTCCAGATCGTCGGCGACGACCTCCTGGTGACCGACGCCGAGCGGGTCCGCCGCGCCGCCCAGCTCGGCAGCGTCAACGCGCTCCTGGTCAAGCCCAACCAGCGCGGCACCCTCCTGGAGACCGAGGCCGCTTACCTCGCGGCCGAGCGAGCCGGCTTCGATCGCATCGTCTCGGCCCGCTCGGGCGAGACCGAGGATGTCGCGATCGTGCATCTGGCGGTCGGCTGGGGGGCGTCCGGCCTCAAGGTCGGCAGCTTCGCCCGTTCCGAGCGCATGGCCAAATGGAACGAAGCCCTGCGCATCGAGGAGGCGCTCGGGCCGGCCGCCGAACTGGCGCCCTGGCGCTACCCGCTCGGTTGAGCCCACGAACCGTGGCCCTGCGCCACGCCCGGGCGTCCGGCCTACCGGAACGCAGCCGCCGCGGCTGGACCGGCCCCGCGCGCTTGATTAGAATCTTTCGCAACCAAGGATCTGGCCGGCGCCAGGATCCCGGAGGCGGAACATGTGCCAGATTTATGCCAGCACCGATCCGCGCGCCTACCAGCCGATCACCCGCTCGATCCGGCTGCATGGCGCGGTCACCAGCATCCGGCTGGAAGCGCGCTTTTGGGAGATTCTCGACGAGATGGCGGCGGCCGAAGGGCTGACCACGCCGCGCTTCGTCGCGACCCTCTACGACGAGGTGCTGGAGCGCCAGGGCGAGGTCCGCAACCTTGCTTCGCTCTTGCGCGTGGTTTGCGCCACCTATCTGGGCCAGCGGGACAGCGGCCTGGCCGAGCCCGCGAGCCTGCCGGCGGCGCTCGCCGCCCATTGAGGCGCGCGGCGCCGGTAGTACTCGGCTGTTACCCGATCGGCGCCGCCGCCGCCTATGGTGAGCACAAAGCAACCGGCGGCAGGGCAGGGAGGCCGGCATGGCAAAAGCCATTCACATGATGGTGCGGGTCCAGGATCTGGCGCGCTCGATCGACTTCTACCAGCAGGCCTTTGGCCTCGGCGTCGCCGATCGGTTCGACTTCGACAGCTTCACCCTGGTCTATCTGCGCAACGCCGAGAGCGATTTCGAGATCGAGCTGACCCTGAACAAGGGCCGCGCCGAGCCCTATCAGCACGGCGACGGCTACGGCCATGTCGCGGTCGCGGTCGATGATCTGGACGCCGAGCATAGCCGGCTGGCGCAGCTCGGCTATGCGCCCGCCGATATCAAGGAATTCTTCCGGGAGGGGTCGCTGATGGCCCGCTTCTTCTTCGTGCAGGACCCGGACGGCTACAAGATCGAGGTGCTGCAGCGGCACGGCCGGTACCGCTGAGGCGGCCGAGCATCACAGGCAGCCCGGGCGACAATCGGGCAGGGGGCAACGGACCAAGGGAGCAAGCGAGCATGGATCAGACCGAGCTTACCCGGCGTGACTTCCTCGAGGGTACCGGGAAGGCGGCCGGCGTCATGGTGGTGACGCTGGCGACCGGCACCGCGCTGATGGCCAGCGACGGTGCCTGGGCGATGGACCTGCGGGCGCTGAGCGGCGAGACGGCGGAAACCCTCTTGCGCATGACCCGCGCGCTCTACCCGCATGACATGCTGAGCGATCAGTACTACGCCGTGGTCGTCTCGGCGCTCGACGACGAGGCCAAGGAGAGCGGCGAGGTTGCGGCCATGATGAAGGACGGCGCGGCCAGCCTCGATGCTGCCTTCGGCATGCCGTTCAGCCAGCTGTCCGAGGGCAACCAGGTCCTGGCGCTGCAGAGCCTCGAGACCACGCCCTTCTTCCAGAAGGTCCGGGCCAAGGTGGTGGGCGTGCTCTACAACAACCCGCGCGTCTGGCAGGCCTTCGGCTATGAGGGCGCCTCCTTCGACGAGGGCGGCTATATCGAGCGCGGCTTCGACGACCTGGCCTGGCTGCCCAATCCGCCCGAGGACGCAAGTCCGGCGAAGGCGTGAGCGGCAACCAAAGGGAGGGCTGGAATCATGGCGAACTATGAACTGAACGACGATTCGGTGGTGGTGGTGATCGGCTCCGGCGCCGGCGGCGGCACGCTGGCGAACGAGCTCTGCCAGAAGGGCATCAGCGTGGTCCTCCTGGAGGCCGGTGCCCGGGTCGAGAACGACGCCTTCATCAATGACGAGTGGAACTCGTTCCTGCAGCTGGCCTGGCTCGACAAGCGCACCACCTCCGGCAACTGGCGGGTCGCCAAGGACTTTCCGAACCTGCCGGCCTGGATCTGCAAGACGGTCGGCGGCACCACGACCCACTGGGCCGGCGCCTCCTTGCGCTTCCAGGAGCACGAGTTCAAGGCCAGGACCACCTATGGCGAGATCCAGGGTGCGTCCTTGCTCGACTGGCCGCTGACCCTGGCCGAGCTTGAGCCTTATTACGCCAAGGCCGAGGACAAGATGGGCGTGACCCGGACCAACGGCATTCCGGGCCTGCCAGGCAACAACAACTTCAAGGTGCTCTATAACGGCGCCACCCGGATCGGCTACCAGAAGGTCAACACCGGCCACATGGCGATCAACTCGCGGCCGCGCCATGACCGCAATTCCTGCCTGCAGCTGGGCTTTTGCTTCCAAGGCTGCAAGTCCGGCGCCAAGTGGTCGACGCTCTATACCGAGATCCCGGCCGCCGAAGCGACCGGTCGGCTCGATCTCCGGCCGCAGTCGATGGTCCTGCAGATCCAGCACGACGACAGCGGCAAGGTCACGGGCGTGCTCTATGCCGACCAGGATGGCAAGCAGCAGCTGCAAAAGGCGCGCGTGGTCTGCGTCGCCTGCAACTCGATCGAGAGCCCGCGCCTGCTCCTGAACTCGGCGTCTGCGAAATATCCGGACGGCCTCGCCAACGGCTCCGGCCAGGTCGGCAGGAACTACATGCGGCACGTCACCGGCTCGGTCTACGCGATCTTCGACCGGCCGGTCCGGATGTATCGCGGCACCACCATGGCCGGCATCATCCAGGACGAGAATGGCCACAATCCCGAGCGCGGCTTCGCCGGCGGCTACGAGCTGGAGACGCTCGCGCTCGGCCTGCCGTTCATGGCGGCCTTCCTCGAGCCCGGCGCCTGGGGCCGGCAGTTCGCCTCGATGATGGAAGGCTACGAGAACATGGCCGGCATGTGGATCGTCGGCGAGGACATGCCGCAGTCACAAAATGGCGTGACCTTGCATGTCAGCGAGAAGGACGATCACGGCCTGCCGATCCCGAACGTGCATTTCGACGATCACGTCAACGACGTCGCGATGCGCAACCACGCCTTCAAGCAGGGCCGGGCGGTCTATGACGCGGTCGGCGCCCATACCGTGTGGGAAACCCCGCCCTATCCCTCGACCCACAATCTCGGCACCAACCGGATGAGCGAGAAGCCCGAGGACGGCGTGGTCAACAAATGGGGCCAGAGCCACGAGATCAAGAACCTGTTCATCTCGGATGGCAGCCAGTTCACCACCGGCGCCGCCGAGAACCCGACCTTGACCATCGTGACCCTGGCGATCCGGCAGGCGGACTACCTGGCCGAGCAGATGGGCAAGAACGAGATCTGACCAGCCGAGCGAATCGGCGGCGCCGGCCATGGCGCCGCCGGTCGCGGGTCGGTGCCGGCGCTGCGCCGGATGGCCCGCGTTGACCCTGGCTGGCCGCCTGACCGCGCGTGCTGCGTGGTCTGGGCGCTAGGCTCAGTCGATCGCGTCGCCGACCGCGTCCAGCGGGGCGGCGATCGGATCGCCGATCACCGGCACGATCCGGGCGACGTCGGCGGTCACCCGGAACGGCAGCGCCACCGCGCCGCAGCCGGTGAGGCTGGCGGTCACCAGCAACAGGACCAACAGGCGCATCGCGATCCTCCTCATTCTTGCTTGCCGCCGCCCGGCAGATGGGGCGGCGGGTGCGGGGTTATGGCGGGTCAAGCCTGAACCCTTGCTGAAACGCTTGCCGTCCTCCCATAGCGGCCACCCGGCGCTGCCGCAAGCGCCCCTTGGCCAAGTCTTCAAGTCTCGGCGCGAAGCGTGCGACAATGCCTGGCGCTTGAACCAGACGAGGTGGCCCCGCTGCAGCTCGAGCAGCCCCTTCCCAAGCCCGATTTACGCCCGGACCGGCCAGCCGCCGAGCCAGGCCTGGGTGACCCGGTGCTCAGCCTGGCGCAGGTCGGCAAGACCTTCGCCGATGGCACGGTCGCCTTGCAGGATCTCAGCCTTGAGGTCCGGGCGGGCGAGTTCCTGAGCCTGCTCGGCCCCTCCGGCTGCGGCAAGAGCACCGCCTTGCGCCTGATCGCCGGCCTGCTGACGCCGAGCGCCGGGGAGATCGCGCGGCCTCGCCTGGCGGAGCGGGGCGAGATCGGCTTCGTGTTCCAGGACGCGACCCTGATGCCTTGGGCCACCGCCTTCGACAATGTCTATCTGCCGCTCCGCCTGCAGGGCTTGCGCCGGCGCGCCGCCGAGGCGCCGGTCCTGGCCGCCCTGGCGCGGGTCGGGCTCGCCGAGTTCGCCGGCAGCTATCCGCGCCAGCTGTCCGGCGGCATGAAGATGCGGGTCGCGATCGCCCGGGCGCTGATCACCGAGCCCCGGCTGCTGCTCCTGGACGAGCCCTTTGCCGCCTTGGACGAGATCACCCGGCTGAAGCTCAACCAAGATCTGCTCGATCTCTGGCAAGCGCAGCGCTTCACGGTGATCTTCGTGACCCACAGCGTCTACGAATCGGTCTACCTCTCCTCCCGGATCGCGGTCATGGCGCCGCGGCCGGGCCGGATCGTGGCGGAATTGCCGATTCCGGCCGCCTATCCGCGCAGCGAGGAGTTTCGCACCTCCGCTCCCTACAACCAGCTCTGCCGCCTGACGCAGGCGGCGCTCCGCCGAGCGCTGGGCGACGCATGAGAGCGACCCAGGCGACGCGCCAGATGCGCCGGAGCGACCTGCCGGCGGCGCAGCCCGCGCGCCAGGCGTCGCACGGGCTGCGCCACCGACGCCTCGAGCGCCGTCTGCGCTGGCTCATGCCGCTCCTGCTCGGGCTGGTGGCCCTGGCCGCCTGGGAGCTCGCCGTGCGCGCCGCCGGCATCCCGCCCTACCTCCTGCCAACCCCCAGCCTGATCGCGCGCAGCCTGGTCACCGACTGGGCTATCCTCTATCCGGCCCTCCTGGTCACCTTGCGGATCACGCTCCTGGCGCTGCTCGCGGCGGTCGTCGGCGGGGTTGGCCTGGCGCTCCTGTTCTCGCTGTCCCGCTGGCTGGAGCTGGCGCTGTTCCCGTTCGCCGTGATCCTCCAGGTCACGCCGGTCATCGCGATCGCGCCGTTGATCCTGATCTATGTCGACAATGTCCAGCTGGCACTCCTGCTCTGCGCCTGGCTGGTCGCGTTCTTCCCGATCCTGGCCAATACCACGCTCGGCCTGAACAGCGCCGACCACGA
>CADEGR010000121.1:12416-13690 GCA_902826935.1 uncultured Alphaproteobacteria bacterium
TGCTCCATCGCTGGCATGACAGCGCCAAGCGGCCCGAGCGCTAGCGGACCACCGCTCCAGGGTTTTGATCGAGGCGACAGGCTGGTAGGCTTGGCGCTCCGCAACCCGGAGGCCGCCCGCCCGATGCCCCATCAGCCCGCCAGCCAGGCCCTGGCCCGCTTTCGCGTGCTCGATCTGTCGCGGGTCCGGGCCGGGCCCACCTGCGTCCGGCAGCTCGCCGATTGGGGTGCCGACGTGATCAAGATCGAGCTGCCGGAGCGCGGCTCGGACGAGGGCGCCCTCGGCGGCCCGCGGGCCGGCTCGGACTTCCAGAACCTGCAGCGCAACAAGCGTAGCCTCAGCCTGGATTTGAAGCAGGCCGCCGGCCGCGAGGTGTTCGCGCGCCTGGTCGCGACCGCCGACGTGGTGGTCGAGAACTTTCGACCCGGCGTGCTGGCCCGGCTCGGCCTGGACTATCCGGCACTTCGCGAGCTCAACCCCAGGATCGTGCTCGCCAGCATCTCCGGCTTTGGCCAGGACGGCCCCTATCACGGCCGGCCCGGCTTCGACCAGATCGCCCAAGGCATGGGCGGGCTGATGTCGATCACCGGCCAGCCCGGCCAGGGGCCGCTCAGGGTCGGCATCCCGGTCGCCGATCTCTGCGCCGGCCTGCTCGCCGCCCAAGGCATTCTGGTGGCCCTGCTCGAGCGCGAGGTCTCGGGTGAGGGCCAGTGGGTCCAGACCTCACTGCTCCAGGCCCAGGTCTTCATGCTCGACTTCCAGGCGGCCCGCTGGCTGATCGATGGCGAGGTCCCGGGCCAGGCCGGCAACAACCACCCGACCAGCATCCCGACCGGCGTGTTCCCGACCGCCGACGGCCATATCAACATCGCCTGCGCCGGCCAGGCGATCTGGCTGCGCTTGTGCCAGGCGTTGGGTCGGCCGGACTGGCAGGACGATCCGGACTTCGCCACCGGCGAGGGCCGCCGCCTGGCGCGCGACCGGCTCAACGCAGCGATCGCCGAAGTCACCCGCCAGCAGCCCTCGGCCGATTGGATCGAGCGGCTGAACGCGGCCGGCGTGCCGACCGGGCCGATCTATCGGATCGACGAGGTGTTTGCGGACCCGCAGGTCCAGCATCTGGGCCTCGCCCAGCCGGTCACCTCGCAGGAGCGGGGCGCGACCCGGATGCTGGGCCAGCCCTTCACGCTCAGCCGCACCCCCAGCCGAATCGCCGCCCCGCCGCCGCAGCAGGGCCAGCATGCCGAGGAGCTGCTGGCCGAGCTGGGCTACGG
>CADEGR010000122.1:0-6039 GCA_902826935.1 uncultured Alphaproteobacteria bacterium
ACAGCTCCCGCGTCGGATCATACGACACGTTCAGCAAGGTGGGCTCGGCTTGGGCCCAGGCCGTCAGGCCGACCAAGCTCAGCACCAGGCCAGCCGCCACCAGGCGCGTGCCGAACGTCACCATCCCGCTCTCCATGCCGTCCACCGGATGACAGGATCATGCGGGCATTCGCAAGGTTTGTCTATAGCGCCTGTAGACTATTCAGGGATTGAATGCCACCACCCTTTTGCCGCCTTGGGATGGCGTGCCGCCTGGCAGCTAGGCGACCTTGGGCACCGGCTCGGCCGCGTTGCCGGTCAGCGCATCGGCCAAGGTCGTGCGGTCGAGCACCGCGACCGTGGCGGCATGGCTCTCGGCGAACACCTTGCGCAAGGCGCAGCGGCTCTCGTCCGGGCAATCGCTGCAGCGGCGATAGGCAACCCGGCTGAGGCAGGGCAAGGGCGCCATCGGGCCGTCGATGATCCGGACCACCTGGCCGATCGAGATCTCGTCGGCCGACTTCAGCAAGGTGTAGCCGCCGCCCCGGCCGCGCCGGCTCTGGACCAGGCCGTGGTGCTTCAGATCGAGCAGGATCTGCTCCAGGAACTTCTTCGGAATGTGGTCGCGCTCCGCGATCTCCGCGATCAGCATGACCTGGTCGGTCGGCCGCTCCGCCAGCGCCAGGAGCGCTCTGAGAGCATACTTTGCCTTCTGCGATAGCATCCCCGCGATCCTATTCCATCATTTGCCGCTGCGACAGCACGAGCCCCAAAGCATATATAGATGATAGAGTTATTATTTCTACCAGGTCTGCGCCCTGAAAGCGAGCCGGCTGCAGCAAAAATTTCGTGGCCGCCGCCTTCGAATATTTCGGATCGCTTGGCCGCCCCGGGCGTCAGCTAGCCATGCAGCAGGCGGGCATGGTGGGCGATATGCTCGCCGATGAAGCTCGCCATGAAGTAGTAGCTATGGTCGTAGCCGGCCTGGTAGCGCAGGCTGAGCGGGATCTTGGCCTCGGCGAAGGCGGCCTGGAGCAGCTCAGGCTTGAGCTGCTCGGCGAGGAAATCGTCGGCGGTGCCCTGGTCGACCAGCACCTCGCTGGTCCAGGCAGCACCGGCCGTGGCCAGCTCGGTCGCGTCATAGGCCCGCCAGGCGGCCCGGTCCGCGCCCAGATAGCCGGCCAGCGCCTTCTCGCCCCAGGGGCAGCGCATCGGCGCCGAGATCGGCGCGAACGCCGAAAGCGAGCGATAGCGCTCCGGGTTCTTGAGCGCCACGGTCAGGGCGCCGTGGCCGCCCATCGAGTGCCCGAAGATGCCGACCCGGTTCGAGCGGGTCGGGAAATTGGCGTCGATCAGCGCCGGCAGCTCCTTGGCCACGTAGCTGTACATATTGTAGTGGCGCGCCCAGGGCTCGGCCGTGGCGTCGACATAGAAGCCGGCGCCGCTGCCGAAATCATAGGCGTCATGCTCGCCCGGCAGATCCAGGCCGCGCGGGCTGGTATCGGGCGCCACGATCATCAGCCCGTGCTCGGCGGCGTAGCGCTGGGCGCCGGCCTTCTCGGTGAAGTTGGCCCAGCTGCAGGTCAGGCCCGAGAGCCAGTAGAGCACCGGCACCGGGCCATGCTGGGCGGCCGGCGGCTGGAAGACCGCGAACTCCATCTTGGTGCCGGTGGCGCTGGCCTGGTGGCTGTAGACGCCCTGGATGCCGCCGCAGCAGCGATGTTGCTTCAGCGTGGTCAGACTCATGGTGGCTTGCCGCCTGGCTGGAAGGTCATCGAAAACGCGGCGGCCGGCGCCCTGCCCGGACGCCGGCCGGCCACGCGCTTGGCTGCCTAGAACAGGACGACGCTGCGGATCGACTTGCCCGCATGCATCAGATCGAACGCCTCGTTGATCTGGTCGAGCGGCATGGTGTGGGTGATCAGCGGATCGATCTGGATCTTGCCCTCCATGTACCAGTCGACGATCTTCGGCACGTCGGTCCGGCCGCGCGCGCCGCCGAACGCGCTGCCCCGCCAGACCCGGCCGGTGACCAGCTGGAACGGCCGGGTGCTGATCTCGGCACCCGCGGGCGCCACGCCGATGATGATCGATTCGCCCCAGCCCTTGTGGCAGCATTCCAGCGCCTGGCGCATCACCTTGACATTGCCGATGCACTCGAAGCTGAAATCGGCGCCGCCCTTGGTCAGATCGACCAGATAGGGCACCAGATCGCCCTCGACCTCCTTCGGATTGACGAAGTGGGTCATGCCGAAGCGCTCGGCCATCTCCTTGCGCGCCGGGTTGAGATCGACCCCGATGATCATGTCGGCGCCGGCCAGCCGGGCGCCCTGGATCACGTTCAGGCCGATGCCGCCCAGGCCGAACACCACGACATTGTCGCCGGGCTTGACCTTGGCGGTGTTGATCACCGCGCCGACTCCGGTGGTGACGCCGCAGCCGATGTAGCAGATCTTGTCGAAGGGCGCGTCCGCGCGGACCTTGGCGACCGCGATCTCCGGCACGACCGTGTAGTTGGCGAAGGTCGAGGTGCCCATGTAGTGGAAGATCGGCTCCTTGCCGAGCTTGAAGCGGGACGTGCCGTCCGGCATCAGGCCCCGGCCCTGGGTGGTCCGGATCTTCTGGCAGAGATTGGTCTTCTGGCTCAGGCAGTATTCGCATTCCCGGCATTCCGGCGTGTACAGCGGAATGACGTGGTCGCCCTTCTTCAGCGACTTCACCTCGGGCCCGACCTCGACCACGATGCCAGCGCCTTCATGGCCCAAAATCGCCGGAAAGATGCCCTCCGGATCGTCGCCCGAGCGGGTGAACTCGTCGGTGTGACAGATCCCGGTCGCCTTGATCTCGACCATGACCTCGCCGGCTTTCGGCCCGTCCAGCTGGACCGTCTCGATTGACAAAGGGGCCCCGGCCTTGTGGGCCACCGCCGCGCGCACGTCCATGGTCGTCTCCCGGATTTCGATCTCGTTGGTTCGCCTGCAGAAAACTTACAGGCTCTCCCGGGCCTGGCAAGGGCGGCCTGGGTCGCACCTGGGCGCTGCGGCCACCACCCGCCGAAAAGCTCGGCCGAGACCCTGCATTTGCATTATGCGAGCGAGCATTTGGGTGGTACTACCTGCGGCGATACAACCATAGGTTAGGAGCCGGCCGGATGGCGCTGCTGCAGTTTCTGGCGACCAGCCTCGATCTCGCGGTCGACATCGTGCCGCTGCCCCTGGCGCTCGGCCTCGCGCTGCTGATCCGCAACCGCGGCGACGCGGTCCTGGCCGTGGCCAATCTGGCGCTGGCGATGGAGCTGCTGGCGGTCGGCGTGCAGCCCGACTACCGCTTCGGCAGCGACCTCCTGGCGCGCCTCCTGGCGACCGCCCTGCAGCTGCTGGCAGCGCAATGGGCGCTCCGCCGCTGGCGGCAGCGCCAACGCCGCCTGCGCAGCATGGTTGCGCATTAGCTGCCCGAGACTTTCGAGAAAAGATTAACCAGATCTACGTTGATGTAGTAATTATTTCTGCCGGCCTGATACTTTCGGACAAACTTGCGCTTCGCCAGCTCGTCGAGATACTTGGCCGCGGTCTGGCGCGATACATTGAGTTCCTTGGTGACAAATTCGATTCGGGTGTAGGGATGTCGAAAAAGATTGTTCAAGAGATCTTGCGAATAGATTTTCGGTAGTTCTTGGCGCAGGCGCTGTTTCACACCGGCCATTTGGCCTCGGATACCTTCCACGAGTCCAAGACTTATTTCTGCAGTTGCAGCGACGGCTTGAAGCATATAGAGCGTCCACGCTTCCCAAGCGCCTTGATCACGCACCGCCTGCAGAAGACGATAGTAATCGCTCTTGGTCTCGATGATGTGCCGGCTAAGATAGAGGATGGGGATTTCTAGCAAGCCGGTTCGCGTAAGGTAGAGAACATTAAGAATACGTCCAATTCTGCCGTTGCCGTCTGGGAAGGGATGTATGCTTTCAAAGTGATGATGGATCAATGCCATCTTGATAAGTGGATCAAGCAGGCAGACATCATCGTCGTTGATAAATGATTCAAGATTGCGCATCAATTCAATGATGTCGTCTTGGTTTTGTGGCGGCACGTAGACAATCTGTCCGGTCTGGTCGTTCTTGAGTGCCGTGCCTGGCGTGGTGCGGAAGCCGTCGTCGCGCCCTTTCAATAAGCGAAACATGTCGATGAGGGTATTGTTGCTGATGATTCCTTGGTTTTGACATAAACGCTCATGCCCCAGCTTCAAAGCATCACGATAGAGGCTGACCTCCTTGGCTGACGCGGACTGCGGTCCGCTCGGAAAAAGATCAGCTTGAAATAGCTCGTCTTGGGTCGTGACGATGTTTTCGATTGCGGAGCTTGCCTTGGCTTCCTGCAAGGCGAGCGTGTCAATCAGGATACCTTGATTGGGGATGACTGCAGCCCGGCCTTTCAGCTCGGCCAATGCCCGGTTGGCCACGGCCAGCGCTTTGAGGACTCGCACCGTTTCCAGGTCGATGGTCGGGGGCAGGCGTGGCAGCGCGTAGGTGGGAGCTAACATATGAAGCCAGATATGTTAAGATAACTCGCTTTATTTAACACGTTCCGACGATGTGTCAATGAAAGTGATCAAAGCTGTCCATGCCGAAGCTCGACTGAAGCTGGCCAAGCTCGCCTGCGCCACTCGGCGCTCCTAATAAGACGACCTAGCGCCCGTCCCAGGTGACGGTGACCGCCGCGCCATCCAGCTCGAGCCGGCTCTGCAGCCAGCGGCCGGCGGGGTCGTACCAGAGCTCGCGCTCCAGATCGCCCGCGACCAGGTAGCGCTCCGCCGCGACCGGCCGGCCCGCGATCTCGAGCGTGTCGCGGCCCTCGGGCTGGACCTGGACGCGCTGCAGCCGGCCCTCGCGGGTGTCGAACAGCAGCGGCCGCTCGACCACGGCGACGTTCCAGGGATGGTTGGAGACCACGCTCGCCGGCGCCTCGATCCGGCCGGCGGCCCCCTCGATCACGACCTCCCGACCATCCTTCCGGGCGCTGACCTGGTAGGGCTGGCCATTGTCGTCGAAGCTGCTCTTGAAGGCGATCAGCTGGTCGCCCAGCCAGGTCTCGTGGTAGCTGGCCTGGCGCTCATAGAGCGCGATGCCGGCGAGCGACACCCGGATCGAGACCTCGGCATCGACCAGGAGATCGGCCCCGGCGCAGGCAAACCTCACCTTGTGGCTGCCGATCTCGCCATAGGTCTCGTGGCGGATCACGTAGCTGGCCGCAGGCGGCGGCGTGCAGGCCGAAGCCGCCGCCGAGGTCAGCGCCAGCAGCAGGCAGGCGGCCGCCCCGCACATCATCCGAATGCTCAAAAGGCCGCGTCCTCGAACGCCGCAAGCGGCGCGTTGCCGGCCATGATCTGGGCGAACAAGGCACTGCTCTCCGGCAGGATCTTGGCCATGAAGAAACGGCCGGTCGCGAGCTTGGCGCGGTAGAACTGGGCGTCCGCGCCGCTCGCCTCGGCCAGCTTCGCCTGCGCCACCTGCGCCATGCGCGCCCACATATAGGCGAAGGCCGTGAGCGCGAACAGGCGCAGATAGTCGCTCGACGCCGCGCCGGCCTCGTCCGGGTTGCGCAAGCCCGCCTGCGCCACATGCAGGGTCACCTGCTGCAGCCGGGCGAACGCCTTGGCGAGCGGCAGGACGAACTCGGCCAGCGCCTGATCGGCCTGGTGCGCCTCGATGAATGCCATGACCGGATGGCAAAAGGCGCGCAGCAGGCGGCCGTAGTGGGCCGGCAGCTTGCGCCCGACCAGATCCAGCGCCTGGACGCCGTTGGCCCCCTCGTAGAGCATGGTGATCCGGGCATCGCGGACCAGCTGCTCCATGCCCCATTCGCGGATGTAGCCGTGCCCGCCCATGCACTGCACGCCGAGGCTGGCGAGCGCAAAGCCCTGGTCGGTGTAGTAGGCCTTGATGATCGGGGTCATCAGGGCCACCAGGTCGTCGGCCGCCTGGCGCTCCGCCGGGTCCGGGTGCTGGTTGGCCAGATCGAGCTGCAGGCCGGTCCAGTAGGCGAGCGCCCGGGCCGCCTCGGTGAA
>CADEGR010000122.1:6139-13640 GCA_902826935.1 uncultured Alphaproteobacteria bacterium
TCGAAGTTCATGACGCAGGTGGCGGACGCCTTGATGCCCATCTTGTGCTCGATCGAGCCGCAGGCGACGCCGTTGCGCGGCCCCGCCTCGCCATCGGCACCGGGCAGGAACTTCGGCACCAGGAACAGGCTGATGCCCTTGATGCCCTTGGGCGCATCCGGCAGGCGCGCCAGCACCAGATGGACGATGTTCTGGCTGAGATCGTGCTCGCCCGCCGAGATGAAGATCTTGGTGCCGGAGAGCCGGTAGCTGCCGTCCTCGGCCGGCACCGCGCGGGTCCGGATCAGGCCCAGATCGGTGCCGCATTGCGGCTCGGTCAGGCACATCGTGCCGCTCCAGCGGCCCTCGACCAGCTTCGGCAGATAGCGCTCCTTCTGCGCATCGGTGCCATGCTTCGAGATGGCGTTGTAGGCGCCCGCGGTCAGGCCCGGATAGATGCCGAAGGACAGGTTGGCCGAGCAGGCCATCTCGTCGATCACCAGCTTCAAGGCCTTGGGCAGGCCCTGCCCGCCATAGGCCGGATCGGCCGCGAGCGCGCCCCAGCCGCCCGCCACGAACTGGTCGTAGGCAGCCTTGAAGCCGTCCGGGGTCCGGACCACGCCGTTCTCGAACCGGCAGCCCGCCTCGTCGCCCGGCCGATTGAGCGGGAACAGGACGTTGGCGGCGAACTTGCCGCCCTCCTCCAGGATCGCATCGACCAGCTCGGCCGAGACCTCGGCATAGGCCGGCAGCGCCGCCAGCGCCTCGATCCGCCACAGCTCGTGCAGCACGAAGCGCATGTCGCGCAGAGGCGGCTCGTAGACGGTCATGGCGCGCTCCCTCGCCTCAATTGCGCAACGGCTTGCCGGTGTCGAGCATGTGCTCGATCCGGGCCAGCGTCGCCGGCGTCCTGATCAGGGTCATGAAGGCGTCCCGCTCCAGCTTGAGCAGGGCCTCGTCGGTGATGGTCTGGGTGATGTCGGTGCACCCACCCGAGAGCACGACCGCGAGCTGCTTGGCGACCACCTCGTCGTGGACGGTCGCCTTGCCGGACTGGCGAAAGCCCTCCAGCGCCATCTCCAAGGCGAGCCGCGCGGTCGGTCCCGGCAGGGCGATCTCGGCCGGGGCCGGCGGCTGATAGCCTTCGACGAGGCTGAGCGCCTTCGCCTTGGCATCCGCCAGGAGCCGATCGCGGTTCATGGTGATGCCATCGCCCGCCCGCAGGAACAGCATCTCCTTGGCCTCGGCCGCCGACTTCGCGACCTGGGCGGTGCCGATCAGCTCGAATACCTTGGCGATCGGCGGCATCGGCCCGCCCGGCCGCTGCTTGTGCTGGGTCCAGCGGGTCAGCATCTCGGTCGAGCCGGTCCAGCCCGGGATCACGCCGACGCCGACCTCGACCAGGCCGATATAGGTCTCGGCATGGGCCTGCACGGCGGCGGCGTTCAGGCAGATCTCGCAGCCGCCCCCCAACGCCATGCCGGACGGTGCCGCCACCACCGGAAACGGCGCGTGCTTCAGCTTGCGATAGACCTTCTGGCCCTTGGCCACCAGGTCCTCGACCATCGGCCAGACCGCGGCATTGGCGGCGAACAGGGCCAGGCCGATATTGGCGCCGACCGAGAAGTTCGAGCCCTCGTTGTAGATCACCAGCGCCTTGAAGTCCTTCTTCACGGCGGCGATCGACTTGTCGAGCAGCTCCAGCGTGTCTGGATCGAGCGCATTCATCTTGCTCGTGAACTCGAAGCAGGCCACGCCGTCGCCGATGTCCCACAAGCTGGCCGAGCTGTTCTTCAAAACCGGCTTCGCCCGCCGCTTCACGTCCTCCAGCAGCAGAACGCCGTCCGGCCGGACCACGTCGGCATAGCCGCCCGGCACCGTCAGATGCTGCAGCTGGCCGCCCTCGACCCGGTAGAACCGGCCCTCGCCCACCTGGCGCAACAGCGGCGGCACCGGCAGCCCCTCGGCCTCCAGCCGCGCCCGGAACCAGGCCGGGCCGATCTTGTCCAGGAGCTCGAACGGCCCCCATTTCCAGGCATAGCCCAGCCGCATCGCGGCATCGACCGCGGTGATGTCGTCCGCGATCTCCGGCACCAGCGAGGCGGCATAGGCGAGCGTGCCGCGCATCACCCGCCAGGCCCATTGCGCCGCTGGCTCGTCGCTCTCGAATAAGGCGCGCGGCCCGCCCGTCTTGGCGGCATCGACCGCCTCCAGCCTGGGCTTGGCCGCGACGTGGTATTCGCCGCTCGCCAGATCGAGCGCCTCCTTGACCCGGCCGCCGGCGGTCTTCTGCAGCCGGTAGAAGCCGCCCTTGCCCTTGCGCCCGGTATAGCCGTCCTTGATCAGCCGCTCGACCAGCGGCATCGGCCGGTCGACCTCGTGGAAGGCATCGCCCGCCGGCAGCGCCGCGCGCAGGCTGGCCGCCACATGTGGCATCAGGTCCAGACCCACCAGATCGGCCAGGCCGAACACGCCGGTCTTGGGAATGCCGAGCGGCCGGCCCATCACCAGGTCCGCCTCCTCGACCGGCAGGTTCATGGCGAACGCCTCGACCAGCGCCGCCTGCATCCAGTAGACGCCGATCCGGTTGCCGATGAAGCCTGGCGTGTCCTTGCAGCGGACCACGCTCTTGCCGAGCGCCTGGTCGCCGAAGGCCCTGATCGCCGCGACCGCGTCGGGCCGCGTCCGAGCACCGGCCACCACCTCCAGGAGGCGCAGATAGCGCGGGGGGTTGAAAAAATGAGTGATCAGGAAGTCGCGGGCGAAGCTTTCGGGCAGGCCCTCGGTCAGCTGGGCCAGCGGCAGGGTCGAGGTGTTCGACGACACGATCGAGCCCGGCCGGCGCACCGCCTCCAGCTTGCGATACAGGTCCTGCTTGAGCGCCAGATTCTCGACGATCACCTCGACGATCCAGTCGGCCTCGGTCAGCTCCGCCAGGTCGTCCTCGAGATTGCCGGGCGTCACCAGGCGCATCGCCCGCTGGCTCATGAATGGCGCCGGATCGGCCTTGGCCATCCGCTCGAGCGCACCCTTCGCCAGCACGTTCCGATCCGCCGCCCCCTGCGGCACGATGTCGAGCAGACGGACCGGCACGCCGGCATTGGCGATCTGGGCCGCGATCCCGCTGCCCATCACGCCCGCCCCGATCACCGCGGCCTGGCGGATGGTCATCGCACCGCCTCCAGCACGGTCGCGATGCCCTGGCCGCCGCCGATGCACTGGGTCGCCAGGCCATAGCGCGCCCCGGTCCGCTGCATCAGCTGCGCGGCCTTGCCGGTGATCCGGGCCCCGGTGGCGCCCAAGGGGTGGCCCAGCGCGATGGCACCGCCATCCAGGTTGACGGTTGCGGGATCCAGCCCGAGATCGCCGATCGAGGCGAGCGCCTGCGAGGCGAACGCCTCGTTCAGCTCGACCACCTCCAGATCGCCGCTCTTGATGCCGGCCCGGGCCAGCGCCTTCTTGCTGGCATGGACCGGCCCGATGCCCATGATCTCGGCCTTGCAGCCGGCCACCGCCACGCTCTTGATCCGCGCCAGCGGGGTCAGGCCGCGCCGCTCGGCATAGGTCTCGGTGCAGACCAGCACCGCCGAGGCGCCATCGGTGAGCGGCGAGGAGGTGCCGGCGGTCACCGTGCCTGCCTGGTCGAAGGCGAGCTTGAGCCCGGCCAGCGTCTCCTTCGTGGTCTCCGCGCGGATGCAGCCATCCTGCTCGACCAGGGCGCCGCCCACCTCGATCGGCACGATCTCGCCCGCGAGCTTGCCGGCCGCCTGGGCCGCTGCCGCCTTCTGCTGGCTTAGGACCGCGAACGCTTCCTGGTCCGCGCGGCTGATCTGATAGGCCTTCGCGACATTCTCGGCGGTGACGCCCATGCTTACGAAGGCTTGCGGATAGTCCGCCATCAGCTTGGGGCTCGGCATCGGGTTGAAGCCGCCCATCGGCACCCGGCTCATCGATTCGATCCCGGCGCAGATGAAGGCGTCGCCGGCATCGAGCTGGATGGCGCCGGCCGCCATGTGGATCGCCTGCATCGAGGAGCCGCAGAACCGGTTGACCGTGGCACCGGCCACCGAGAGCGGCAGATGCGCCAGAAAGCCGATCAGCCGCGCCACGTTGAAGCCCTGCTCGCCTTCCGGGAAGGCGCAGCCGACCAGCAGATCCTCGAGGTCCTCGGGCGGCACGCCGGTCCGCTCGACCAGCGCCTCGACCACCCGCGCCGCCAGCTCGTCCGGCCGGACCCTGGCCAGAGCGCCCTTGGTCGCGAAGTGGAATGGCGAGCGGACATAGCCCGCGATGACGACGTTCTTCATGGTCTCGTCCCTTTCGACCGGCCAGGCGCTGGCCGCAGATCTCGCTCAGCTCATGGGCTGCCAGGGCTGGCCTGGCCCTCGGCAGCACCCTTGGCCGCCAGCTGGGCCACGACCACCGCCTCGATCTCGCGCAGCTCCGCCAGGGTCACCTGCAGATCCGTCAGCTGCTGCTCCAGCTCGCCGATCCGCTGGCGGCTGCTGGCCAGGAGCAGCTGCAGCTGGCGCAGCTGGCCGTCGCCCTCCTGGTAGAGATCCAGCCATTGGCGGATGCCGGCCAGCGAGAAGCCCAGGCGCTTGCCGCGCAGGATCAGCTGCAATCGGGCGCGATCGCGATGGCTGAAGATGCGCATCGTGCCGACCCGGCGCGGCGCCAGCAAACCCTGATCCTCGTAAAACCGGATGGTGCGCGGCGTCACCTGGCAGAGCTCGGCCAGCTCGCCGATGCCATAGTCGCGCTCGACCGGCTCGTCCGCAGCCTGCTGCAGCGCCGGCGCCGTCATGCCGGCCTCGTCTCGGCAACCAGCTCCTTCTTCAGGATCTTGCCGACCGCGGATTTGGGCAGCACGTCGCGAAACTCGATCAGCTTGGGCAGCTCGATCGGCGAGAGCTTGTCCTTCAGGAAGGCCAGCAGCTCGTCGGCGCTCAGCGCCTGGTCGGGCTGCCGGACCACGAAGGCCTTCACGGTCTCGCCGCGATAGGCGTCCGGCACGCCGATCACCGCCGTTTCGGCGACCGCCGGATGCTGGTAGATCGCCTCCTCGACCATGCGCGGATAGACGTTGTAGCCGCTGCAGATGATCAGCTCCTTCAGGCGATCGACCACGAAGCAATAGCCCTCGGCGTCGAGATAGCCGATGTCGCCGGTATGCAGCCAGCCATCGCGCAAGGTGGCGGCGGTCTCGTCCGGCTTTTGCCAATAGCCCTGCATCAGCTGCGGACCATGCAGGCAGATCTCGCCGCGCTCGCCCGCGGGCAGCCGGGTCTGCCGGTCGTCGAGCGAGACGATCGCCACCGAGGTGGCCGGCATCGGCACGCCGACCGAGCCGATCTTGTGCCGCCCGCCGATCGGATTGCATTGGGTGATCAGCGCCTCGGTCAGGCCGAAGCCCTCGATGATGGTGCAGCGGGAGCGCTGCTCGAAGGCCTGCTTGACCTCGAGCGGCAGGGCCGAGCCGCCGGAGATGCAGATCTTGAGCGAGGTCAGATCGAAGCGGCTGAGCTTGGGATGGTGCGCGATCGCGGTATAGAGCGTCGGCACGCCCGACATGATGGTCGGGCGCTGGCGCTGGATCGTCTGCAGCAGCTGGTCGAGATCGAAGCGCGGCAGGAGCACCATCTCGGCGCCGGTGCGCAGGCCGTAGCACAGCACCGTGGTCATCGCGAACACATGGAACAGCGGCAGGATGCCCAGGATCCGCTCGGCGCCGTGCTGGGCGCTGGGCGTCCAGGCCGCCAGCTGCTCGGCATTGGTCTGGAGCGAGGCGTGGCTGTGCATCGCCCCCTTCGGCACGCCGGTGGTGCCGCCGGTATACTGGATCACCGCGAGGTCGCGCTCCGGCTCGATCGCCACCGGCGCCACCTGGCCGTCATTGGCGATCAGCTCGTCGAACCAGCGGTGATCGGGCGTCGCCGGCACCGTCGCCAGCTCCTTGCGGCGCAGCAGCGGGAACAGCAGCCCCTTCTGCCAGGGCAGCGCCGACGCCATCCGGCAGACCACGATCGTCTTGAGACGCGTCTGCGCCAAGAGCGGCTGCAGCTTCGGCAGCAGCCGCTCGAGATCGAGGGTCACCATGATCTCGGTGCCCGAATCCTCGATCTGCCGCTCGATCTCGCGCGGCGCATAGAGCGGATTGAAGTTGACCACCGTGCCGCCCGCCTTGAGCACCGCGCAAAAGGCGACCACCGCGTAATGGCAGTTGGGCAGCATGAGCCCGACCCGGCTGCCGCGCTTGACGCCCAGGCTCTGCAGGCCTGTTGCGAAGCGCGCCGTGAGGTCGCCGATCTCCTGATAGGTCCAGGAGCGGCCGAGAAACTCGACGCAGCGATGGCTCGCAAAGCGCGCCACCGCGCCCTCGAGCAGCTCCGTCAGCGGCCGGGCCGGGAACGGCCGGTGCCAGTCGACATCGGCCGGATAGCTGGCCAGCCAGTCCCGCTCGACCGGCGCCGTCGCCGGCCGCAGCGCCCCCATCGTCATCCGCCCCTCCACGACACCATGGCAGGCCGATAGCATGATATGACGTTTACGTCAATCACCTGACGTCAAAGTCATTAGCTAAAGGTTCTGTCGATTTGCTGCTGATGCTACTGTGGATAGCTCCGCAGGACCAGCCCGCGCAGGCTGCCTGCCACACACGCAAGACCACCCAGTTAGCCCTGTTCAATCGCTGGATCAGACTCAATCAGCGCATGCAACGCTACCGAGCGCTGCCGGTCCTTTAACGAACTCTTCAGGCTGACCAGTCATCTTAGCGAAGGGCCGGGCTCGTCTCGCAAGACCAGTCGCATAAGGGTGCGCTGCATAGAGGGCGGAGCGTGAAGATCATGCTTCAGTGGCTGAGCGAGTCCAATCAAGCCCGTTGGCGGTCAATGTTTGGGCGCATCAGGCTGGCATTGGCCCGCCCAGCGCGGGCGCCACGGCCCCTAACCGCGGCCAGCATCGCAGGCGATCAGCCTGGCGGGCCGGTGCCTTTCGATTCAAGCCGCAAGACCAATAGCACGCAACGCTCGTCCGAATCCGACCGGCTGATCCAGCTTGCCTATTGCAGCCGGGCTACGCGTCATTTGGCGCCACGGGAACTGGAAGACATCCTCACAGTCGCCCGCATCCGCAACACTGTTGAGGATGTGACCGGCTGCTTGCTGCACGCCGATGGATGGTTTCTGCAAGTGCTCGAAGGCAAGCAGGCCACCCTCGATGAATTGATCGCCAAGATTGCACTTGATCCACGCCACGATGACGTCAGCATTATCTTTCAGCGGACCGTCGCAAAGCGCCATTTTCGTCATTGGCGAATGGGCTTCCATAACGTGCCTGACCTCTATCGGGCAGCGTGGCGGGACCTGGTCCATCGCGTCGCTGATGGCCGCGGCAACGGCGAAGAGATCGTGACATTGATCGACCAGACCTGTTCCACAGCAGCCTGATCATGAACGGCGCTGACCTTTACCAAGGCACATGCACCGCCTAATTTGCTGGCGCAGGAAGCGGCTCTGGC
>CADEGR010000123.1:0-1959 GCA_902826935.1 uncultured Alphaproteobacteria bacterium
GTCGCCGGAAGCTGCTGCGCCATCAGCTCGACGAAGCCCGGTCCGACGAGATCACCGCGCAGCTGCAGGCTTCCTGCAGAGAGCGACTCGCCGCAGCCCCGCGTGGGGCGAGCCGAGATGGGATGCTGGCGGACGCTGCCGTGGTCGGACAGCGCAGGCGACGGGTGGTCCGGCCGGCCATCGCCCCCGCTGCGTGGTAGCAGAATGCTCCAGGTCCAGCAGCTGGAGCAGGTTCCGGCTCCAGCCGGCCGCCGCGGCGGCTCGCCCAACCAGCGTCAGGACGAGGGCTTGCGCTCGGGCTTGCCCTTGCGCTTGGTCGAGGCGAGCTCGTCGAGCTGGGGCTCGGACATGGACTCGTACATTTCCTTCGCAGCGCCTTTCAGCGACGACTTCTCGGTGTCGCCGCGCTTGGCCGACAAGGCGGCGCCGGCCGCCTTTTGCTGCGCCTTCGACTTGGCTGGCATCGTGACCTCCAGAAGAACCGGGCATGCCCGCGCCCGTAACACCTGCTGCCGCGGCGGGTTCCCGCGGACGGAACCAGCCGGCCAGGCAGGCGTTGGACCACGGCCCGCAGCCCTGCCCAGGAGAGCATCGTCCGTGACCCAGCCGCTCAGCCATGCCAAGCCGGATCAGACGCCCAAGCCGGACCGGTCGCCCAAGCCGGCCCAGTCCCAGGAGCATCAGCCCGGGCAGGAACATGCCATGCGTCCGGCGCCCGACTACCGGCCCCGCTTCCCCGGCGCTGGCCGCCTCGACGACCAGGTGGCGGTGATCACCGGCGGCGACAGCGGCATCGGGCGGGCCTGCGCCGTGCTGTTCGCCCGCGAAGGCGCCGATGTCGCGATCCTGTACCTGGACGAGGATGCGGATGCGACCGAGACCCAGCGGCTGGTCGAGGCCGAGGGCGGCCGCTCGCTGCTGCTGAAGGGCGACGTCGGCAACCCCGCCTTCTGCCAGACCGCGATCGATCGGGTGGTCGACCAGTTCGGCCGGCTTGACGTCCTGGTCAACAATGCCGCCGAGCAGCATCCCCAGGAGGATTTCCAGAGCATCAGCAGCAAGCAGCTGCAGCGCACCTTCCAGACCAACCTGTTCGGCTATGTCTACATGGCCCAGGCGGTGCTGCCCCACCTCAAGCCAGGGGCGGCGATCGTCAACACCACCTCGGTCACCGCCTATCGCGGCAGCGAGCATCTGATCGACTACGCCGCATCCAAGGGCGCGATCGTGGCGCTGACCCGCTCTCTCGCCCAGGCCCTGGCCCCACGCGGCATCCGGGTGAACGGCGTGGCGCCGGGGCCGATCTGGACGCCGCTGATCCCGGCGACCTTCGATCCCGACCATGTCGCGAGCTTCGGCGCCAACCAGCCGCTCGGCCGGCCGGGCGAGCCCAACGAGGTCGCGTCCTGCCACCTGTTCCTGGCCTGCGCCGACAGCTCCTACATGTCCGGTCAGATCCTGCACCCCAATGGCGGCGAGATCGTCGGCGGGTAGTCGTCGGTGCGAATTGCGGCGGGGCGGCGCGGTTGTGGGATCGTGGCGCGTGGGCGCGGCCCGAGATAGCTGCAGGCAAGGTGCTGCCGGCATGCTTGTCCGGTGCTCCTGGGCCAGCGATAGAACTCCCGCGCGCTCCGCGCTGCCGGCCGAAGCTTGGTTTGAGCGGCGCCCCCGCCAGCCGCTACCGCGCTGCTCCTTGCCACCATTTCGGCGCCACATCAGCCAGGCCGAAGTCGGCCCCTCGCCCCTTCTGCCGATGTCGTCCCGGCCACGCCAACCCCTTGAACCAGGCCCGGTCCTGCGCCCAGCAGCTTGACGCCTTCGCAACTTTTGGCTCGCAGGATGACCTCTGGTCCATGCGACCCTGGGAATCCGCACGCCAGGGAATAGTCCCGACCCGGCTCGGACTCCCAGGGTCGCATGGACCAGATCAAAGCCTGCCAGCGCAGGCTTTGCCAAAAG
>CADEGR010000123.1:2059-13371 GCA_902826935.1 uncultured Alphaproteobacteria bacterium
TTGGACAAAATCATGTCCATTGATTGACCGTCAGGCGGGCATGGTTGTCCTCGAATTCGATTGGGTTGGCATAGCCGAGGGACGAATGCGGCCGTCGTTCATTGTAGACTTGGATAGAGCTAGGCAGGTCAGCAGCGACTTCCTCGAAGGTGTCGTACTCGGTCGAGTAGACGTGCTCGACCTTGGCCTGCACCATCTGGCGCTTGAATGATGCTAGGTCGACGATGGCGAGGCATGGGCCTTCGCCTGACAAGGCGAAGACCGGCTTGCGAGGAGGTTTGGCGAGGCCGCACCTGCGGCAAAAGCGGTAGGAGCGTTTCCAGGTGCCGTAGATCTGCTCGATCCGGCAACGGATTCTGGTGGATCGGGCCGTGCCGCCAGCCAACGGTCAGACTCGGCGGAGATTTGGCCTAGACGCCGGTCACGACAACGCGCCGTGTCCCGCCAGGGGCGGACCGTGCTGCGAAAGAGTTGCCCCCGCGGTCGGCATGGCAGTGGGTTGCGGGGTTGCCATACCACTGCCTGGACCTCGGCAGGATCGTCCGGCAGTGCCGCTCTCCCGTTGCGCCCATCATGGGCATGCCGGGTGTGACCGCGACCTTCGCGACCAGCGCCGTTTCGGCATCAGCATAGACATCGGCGTTGCGGGGCAGGCTGTGCTAAGAAAGCATCGACTAAGCGTGCCTGCCCGGCATGCTCAATGGCTTTACGGCATAATGGCTTTCGACTGCGCCAGACCTATTGGCGGTCATACTCCTTAATATGGCAGTGACCCAGCGACCGCCGCTTCACGCTGGCAAGCGTGATTCTGAAGTCAGACGGACACGCGGGCTTTCGACTGGAGCGTCAGCCCGATCCGGGATCGTTGCCCTCAACTGATACAGGAAGGACGCTGCTATGGGCGAACTGACCATCTGGACCTACGATTGGGTTCCCGAAGGCCCGCGTGGTTTCGTGCGTGATCTCAGGCTGAGATGGGCGTGCGAGGAAGCTGGTCTCAGCTATGCCGTGCGTACGGTGCCATTCGATGGCCGCGCAACCAACCATCTGGCGGATCAGCCGTTTGGCCAAATCCCGTTCCTGAAGGATCACGGTGTGGCGATATTCGAAAGCGGCGCCGGACTGCTGCACCTCGCCCGGAAAAGCGACAAGCTGATGCCGCGCGATCCGGTCGGAGAGGCAGCAACATTGCAATGGACGATCGCCGCGCTCAACTCGATCGAGATGGTCACCGTGCCGTGGTGGTTCCTGAAGCTATGCGGCGACGCGAACAACGGCCTTACCGGATGGATGAGTCAGCGCCTTGACCATCTGGAAAGGGTATTGAGCGAGCAAGAATGGCTCGCCGCCAAGCGCTTCACCGTCGCAGACCTGTTGATGGCGGATGTGCTGCGCGTTTCGGATATCCGCTCTTTCGGCAACCGGCCCGCGACCGAGGCCTATGTCGCTCGCGTAACCAGCCGTCCTGCATTCAAGCAGGCGCAAGCCGCTCAGATCGGTCATTTCGCGGCGGCCGATCGCAAGCGAGAAGAAGAAGGATCAAGCTGAGTCGCAGCTTGGCTCCTCCCATTCCGGGGTCGACGTTCACGACCTATTGGGACAGTCTCTGTTATTGCTGCCGCAGCTGGCATACGCCACCGTCTGTTCTCCAGTGCGTCTCCCCGCAACAGCAGGCCACCGCAAAATCTCCCCTTCTCCGAAGTTTGCAACGTCGGCAGAGTCACGTACTCCCTCCTCTGCGTGGATACTAGATCCGCACGAAATACGGCGAGCGCCAGCTCGCCTAGCCCCGCGGCGCCGAATGAACGACCTCGGGCCAGCGTTCGATCGGCGACCAGTCGATGCGGCCTGCAATCTCGTTTAGCGACGACCGTTGCTCAGCCGCTGCCAGCATCGTCTCCTGACCGATCCGGCGGCGCGGCATGGCGGATCCCCTTCCTGAACCATGACGGGCTCTATATCCGGTAGGAAGAGCCGATCCGGCGGTTGGTCGAGACGGTGCTGTGGATGGCCAGAGCTGGCGCCCCTTGGCGACTGCTGCCAGCCGAACTCGGAGCTTGGAACAGCGTCTACAAGCGCTTTGCGCGATGGCAGGAGAAAGGCGTCGATGCGGGGCTGTGGGGCCCCCGCACCCGACGAGGGGGCAGGCGCGGTTGGCCGATGGCCGGAGGCTGCGCAGGCACCCGCGCCGGCATTCGCCGCCCGCCCAACCCGCGTCTGGCCCACCGTCCATCTGATCGATGCGGCCGTTCCGGCTGGCCGGATCGCACCAAGCCGGCCGCGTCCGGAGCGCCCCTTGCCCCTGCCTGGACGGGCGGCGCCTACGCCCTGGTCAGCGGGTACTTGCCGGCCAGGAAGAAGTCCCACAAGGCATAGCCGGTGGCGAAGAGGGCCAGCCAGAACCAGATGTCCTGGGGCGCGAACCAGGCTTCGATGGCGAGCCAGGCGGCGCAGACCAGGGTGGTCAGGACGCGCCGGTGCAGCGGCATCAGCCAGGGATGGGGCGGGCTGGTCGGCATGGTTCCTCTGACGTGGGCGGGCTCAGGTCAGCAGCATGCCGCCATCGACCACCAGCAGGCTGCCGGTGATATAGCGGCCGGCGTCGGACGCCAGCAACAGAAGAGCGCCATCGAGGTCCTCGGCCTGGCCGAAGCGGCGCTGCGGAATGCGTTGCAGGAGGCGCTGGCCGGCCGGCGATTCCAGGAAATCGCGGTTGATGTCGGTCTCGATATAGCCGGGTGCCAGGGCATTGACCCGGACCTGGTGGCGGGCGAGCTCGAGCGCCATGGTCCGGGTCAGCTGCCACAGCGCTGCCTTGCTCGCGGCATAGGGGCCGAGCTGGCCGATCACGCCGACCGCCAGGACCGAGGCGATGTTGACGATGCAGCCGCCGCCCTGCTCGACCATCCGCCGGCCGACCGCCTGGGCGGTCAGGAACGCCCCCTTGAGATTGGTGTCGAGCACGCTGTCCCAATCCTGCTCGGTCTGCTCCAGGAGCGGCTTGGTGACCGCGATGCCGGCATTGTTGATCAGGATGTCGATCGGGCCGAGCGTGCTGACCAGCGTGTCCAGCGCGAGCGCGATCGATTCGGGCGCGGTCACGTCCAGGGTGACGCTGCTGGCATGGCCGCCGCCGTCACGGATCTCGGCCTCGAGCGCCGCGAGCTTGTCGATCTGGCGGGCGGCCAGGCCGACCTTGGCGCCGGCCCCGGCCAGGACCTTGGCGAAGCGCTGGCCCAGGCCCTGAGACGCGCCGGTGACCAGCGCGGTCTTGCCGGCGAGATCGAAGGATGTGGTCATCGGGCCGGCTCCGGCGGCACGCAGTAGCGGCTGGGATCGCCGCCGGCGGCCGCCTGACGCTTCAGCTCGTGGCGCGCCAGGAGGCGCAGATGGACCTCGTCCGGGCCGTCGATGAAGCGCAGCGCCCGGCCCCAGCTCCACAAGAAGGCGAGCGGCGTGTCGCCGGTCAGGCCCATCGCGCCGAACACCTGCATCGCCCGGTCCAGGACCGTGGTCTGCAGGCGCGGCACCACCACCTTGATCATCGCGACTTGATCGCGCGCCGCCCGGTTGCCCTCCCGGTCGATCAGCCAGGCGGCACGCAGCACCAGCAGCCGCGCCTGGTCGATCTCGATCCGGGAGAGCGCGATCCACTCGCCGACCGTGCCATGCTCGGCCAGCTTGCGGCCGAAGGCGCTGCGCTCGCTGGCCCGCTTGACCATCAGCTCGAGCGCCAGCTCGCACTGGCCGATCGAGCGCATGCAATGGTGGATCCGGCCCGGGCCGAGGCGCGCCTGGGCCAGGGCAAAGCCCCGGCCGGCTTCGCCCAGGAGGTTCGCGGCCGGGACCCGCACGCCCTCGAAGCGCAGCTCGCAATGACCTTCGGGGGCGGTGTGATGCATGATCGGCAGGTTGCGCACGACCGTGAGCCCCGGGCTGTCCATCGGCACCAGGACCATCGAATGGCGGGCATGGGCCTCGGCCGCGGGCTCGCTCACGCCCATCACGATCGCGACCCGGCAGCGCGGGTCGGCAGCGCCGGTGATGAACCATTTGCGGCCGGTGATCACCAGCGCGTCGCCGTCACGCTCGATCCGGGTGCTGATATTGGTGGCGTCCGAGGAGGCGACCTCGGGCTCGGTCATGGCGAAGCAGGAGCGGATCTCGCCGGCGAGCAGCGGGTTCAGCCAGCGGGCGCGCTGCGCCGGCGTCGCGAACAGATGGAGCAGCTCCATGTTGCCGGTGTCCGGGGCGGAGCAGTTGAACACCTCGGACGCCCACGGCACCCGGCCCATGATCTCGGCGAGCGGCGCATAGTCGAGATTGCTGAGCCTGGTGCCGGGCTCGTCCTCGGCCAGGCCCGGCAGGAACAGGTTCCACAAGCCCGCGGCCCTGGCCTGGTCCTGCAGCGGCCGCAGCCAGGGGGGCGGATAGTCGCCGGCGGCGACGGCATGCTCCCAGGCCGGCACCTGCGGCACCACATGCTGGTCCATGAAGGCCCTGAGCTGGCTGCGCAGCGCCTCGACTTTCGGCGAATAGGCAAAGTCCATGCAGCCCTCCCCCCACTGCCTGGCCGGTCGTGACCGGGCCATTGCCCCAACCATTGACCGATGCGGCCGTCAAGGCAAGCCGGCTTCGCGGGGGCTCGACCTCGCCGGGATCGCGCCAATCTCTTCAAGAAAGGGCCGCGAGCAGGGGAGGCCGTCATGACGGGACCTGGCAAGCTGATCCGGCGGCTGGGGCGGGACGATGTCCGCCTGCTGCAGCAGCTGGGCAGCGCGATCCGGGCGGAGCAGCCGCCGCTCGATTACTGCCGCGAGCTGCTGGAGGATCCGCGCATCTACGTGATCGCCGCCACGGTCGGCCAGACCGGCGCCGGCTGGGCGATCGCCCATCGCCGGCCGCGCTGGCATGGCGGCGAGCTGCTGCTGGACGAGCTGGACGTGCTCGAGCCGTTCCGTCGGCAGGGCCTGGCGCGGGCGATGCTGACCGGCTTGCGGGACCTCGCCCGGCAGGACGGCGGCAGCGAGCTCCTGGCGCTGACCAGCGAGAGCAACGTGCCGGCGATGCGGCTCTATGCCGCCTGCGGCGGCACGCGCGGCCAGGCGGACGAAGCGCTTTGGGCCTGGTCGCTGGACGCGTAGGCCGGCACCTCGACCACCGCCCTGGGCCGGCGCTACTGCCGCGGCGGCACGGCGGCCGGCCCGCCGCCCGGGATCATCCGCCAGGCGACGCCGTCGGCGCGCAGCAGATGCCAGAGCGCGCCGGCGACATGCAGCCCGACCAGCGCCAGCAGCAGCTTGGTCATGACCACATGCGCGGTTTCCGCCGCCTCGTGCAGGCCGTGCAGCTCGGGCATGAGCGGCGGCAGCGCGCCGAAGCCGGCGAGTGGCAACGGCCGGCCGGTCGCCAAGGCCGCGATCAGGCCGGACAGCGGCAGGAGCACCATCAGCGCATAGAGCCCGAGATGGGCCAGCTGGGCCAGGCGATGCTGCCAGGCGGGCAGGTCCGCCGGCAAGGGCGGCGGCGGGTTGCCAAAGCGCCAGGCGAGCCGGAGGATCACGCCCAGCATCACCATCAGGCCGAGCGGCGCATGCCAGCCGAGCCAGCCCGCCCGCTCTGCGCGCGCCGCTTCGGCCATCTGATCGCCGACCAGGAAGGCGACCACGACCAGCGCCGCCATCAGCCAGTGCAGCCAGATGGCGACCGTGCCGTAGCGGGACGATGTCGCTGCCGATGCCATGGCGTGCTCCTTTCTAATGCTTGTCAATGGAGATGCCAGCTTAGCCGCCCAGGGTAACCAGCCGATCCCGCAACTGTAGCGGAATGTAACAGGCCGGCGGCAAGGTCGGTGGCCACGGGGGCGGCCGGATCCTGGCCGGCGGAGCCTAGAAATTTATGGCCTTTCGGTTGATAGACTCTTAGATCTGGTAATCTTTGGTTAACTCTCCGCAGACATAGTCGGTGGCATGAAAGGCTTGGACGATACGCGTCACACTACCTTTTGCTCGGTCGACGCCGAGCTGTTCGACAGCTTGGAATCGGCGATCAGCTTCGTCGCCGAGCATGGCGGCGGCGTGGTCTATACCGACCTCGCGGACAGCCTGCTCGCCCATATGATCTGCCTGCCCGAGAATGTCAGGCTGGAGAAGTCGCGCGACGGCAAGAAGCCCGGGCGCGGCAAGGGCGCGCGCGGACCCAGGCAATGAGCGAGCGCCGGCAAGCTTGGCCAAGTGGCCAGGCCCGCCGGCGCGTCGTCCCTGCCCCGCTGGTGCTGCTACATCACCAGGCGCAGGCTGTTGAGCCGGCCGGCGATGCTGCGGAAGGCGGCGTTCAGCTCGGCGCCGGTCGGGGCGTCGAAGAAATGGGTGGGCGAGCTGGCGCAGCGGCGATAGGTGGCCTCGATGTCCGGATCGCTGAGGTCGAACATCACGGTATAGATCTCGACGCCGCTCGCCTTGATCGCATCGCAGGTGGCCAGCAGCCGGCGATTGACCTCCGCCTCGGCCGCCTGCTCGTTGGTGGTGCCGAGCCGGCCATCGGCCAGGAAGCCGTAGGCGGTGTAGTAGTTGGCACCCCAGTCCGCCTGGCCGTCGGTCATGAACACCACCGCCTTCCGGATCAGCGGATCATCGGCGTCGACCGGCTCGTGGGCGGCATCCCATTCGCCCTGCCAGCGCGGCGAGAGCGTGCGCCAGCCCCAGGCGAGGCCGACATTGGTCATGGTGAAGCCATCCGCGACGAGCCCCTGGATCTGGTCCTCGATGGTGGCGCGCTCCGCGGTCAGCGGCAGGATCGGCGTGCTCGGGCAATGGGCATTGGGATCGCCCGAGGGATTGTGCCGGCTGGCCGGGCTGGCGGGCCAGAGGAAGGCGGTGAACGGCGCTGCGCTGGGCGGCGCATCCGACTGATCGTCGGGGGCGGCGCGCTCCTCGACGCAGCCGGCCCAGCCGGCGGCGCCGAACGCGGCCGGATCGTAGCCGTCCAGCCAGCCGGTGCGCGCGCTGCCGACATTGACCTCGGTGTTGTAGGGCACGACCGACATGTAGACGTCGTCGACCACGTCGCGATCGCGGTAGATGACGTCCAGGAGGCTGCCGGCGGCGGTCTTGAGCGCGTCGATCTTGACCTCGCCGGCGGCGTCCTGCCGGTTCATCGAGCCGGTCACGTCCAGGACCAGGGCCAGCTCCAGGCCGGTCTGCGCCGGCACCGCCGCCGCCGCGGCCCGCACCGTGACCTCCTCGATCCCAGCGACCCGCATGAAGGCGGTCGGCACCACCGCCTCGGCATCGACCCGCACGGTGCGCGCGGCCCCGTCATAGACGGCATCGAAGGCGGTCACCCGGCCGCCCATGAAGTCGGCCGGATAGTTCGCCCTGAAGTACATCCTTGCGTCGCCGATCATGGTGTCCGGATCGGCGGCCGCACTACGGCCGCCGGCCAGCACCGCGGCATCGACCGCCGCCTGCAGCCGGCTCTTGGCGCTGTAGGCGAGGCCGCCATCGACCGCCAGGCCGAGCGCCAGGCAGAGCGGCACCATGGCCAGGCCGAACAGCAGCGCCACCCCGCCCGCCTGATCGCGCACCAGCGCCGGCCGCGCCACCGGCGCGCCTGAGGCACCACCCCGCAAGCTGCAAGCCATCGTCGACCTCCTGCTGGTTAGGACGACCGGGCGCGCCCGGCGAATTAGCCAGCATTTTAGCGATCGAGCGCCGGCCAGGCGTTAACGGGGCTGGTTAATCGCGCGAAGGCACCCTGGCGTGCCGCCGGCTTGCGGCCGGATGATGGTTAAGGTCAGCGGGCCCGAGCGGCCGGGCTCAGCCGGCGACGGCGGTGAAGAGGTCCTGGTAGCGGCTGCGCAGGACGGTCTTTTGGACCTTGCCCATGGCGTTGCGCGGCAGCTCGGGCAGGAACAGGATGCGCTTGGGCAGCTTGTAGCTGGCGAGCTCCCGACCCAGCGCCTGGCGCAAGGCCGCCTCGTCGGCGGCGGCGCCCGGCCGCAGCACCACCGCAGCGGCGACGCCTTCGCCGAAATCGGGATGCGGCAGGCCGATCACGGCGCTCTCGGCGACCGGCGGCAAGGCGTCGATCGCGGCTTCGATCTCGGCCGGATAGACGTTGAAGCCGCCGGAAATGATCAGGTCCTTGTCGCGGCCGACGATCGCGAGATAGCCGTCCGCGTCGAACCGGCCGAGATCGCCGGAGACGAAGAAGCCATCGGCGCGGAACTCGGCCGCGGTCTTGTCCGGCATGCGCCAATAGCCCTGGAACACGTTGGGCCCGCGGATCTCGATCATGCCGACCTCGCCTGCGGCCAAGGGCCGGCCGCTGGCCGGCTCGGTGATCCGGATCTCGATCCCCGGCAACGGCTGCCCGACCGTGCCCGGCCGCCGCTCGCCGTCATAGGGGTTGGCGCTGTTCATGCTGGTCTCGGTCATGCCGTAGCGCTCGAGGATGGCATGGCCGGTGCGGGCGGCGAAGGCTTTATGGGTCTCGGGCGAGAGCGGCGCCGAGCCGGAGATGAAGACCCGGATATGGGCGACCAGCTCGCGGGTCAGGCCGGGCTTGGCGAGCAGCCGGGCGTAGAAGGTGGGCACGCCCATCATGAGGGTCGCCTGCGGCAGGAGCCGCAGCACCTCGTCGGCATCGAAGGCCGGCAGGAACAGCATGCTGCCGCCGGCCAGCAGCGCCGTGTTGGTCGCGGTGAACAGGCCGTGGGTGTGGAAGATCGGCAAGGCGTGCAGCAGCACGTCGGCGGCGGTGAAGCGCCAGGCCTCGACCAGGACCTGCGCGTTGGACAGAAGGTTGCCATGGCTCAGCATGGCGCCCTTGGAGCGGCCGGTGGTGCCGGAGGTGTAGAGGATCGCGGCCAGATCGTCCGGGCCGCGCGGCACCAGCGGAACCGGTCCGCCAGCCGCCAGAACCGCAGCCGGCCAGCTGCCGCTGCCATCGGCGGCCAGGGTCAGGACGCGTGCGCCCATCGGCTGGGCCAGCTGGGCAAAGCCAGCCGCCCGTTCCGGCCGGCAGACCGCCAGCTTCGGTTCGGCATCACCCAGGAAATAGCCGACCTCGGCATCGGTATAGGCGGTGTTCAGCGGCAGATAGACGGCGCCGGCGCATAAGCAGCCGAGATAGAGCAAAAGCGCTTCCGGCCCTTTCTCGACCTGGGCCGCGACCCGATCGCCCGGCCGGACGCCCGCTGCGACCAGGGCCGCGGCCGCCTGCCCAGCGCCGGTCAGGCAGGCGCCATAGCAAAGCTCCCGCCCGTCCGGCAGGATCAGGAACGGCCGGGCCGGATCGTGGCCAGCGGCCTGGATCGCCGCGAACAGGCCCTGGTCGCTCCCCGCCACGGCTAGCGCGCCGCCCGCTGCAGCTTCAGCACCGGGGACGCCGCCGCGATCTTGCCGTCCTTGGCATAAGCTTCATGATTCCGCTCGATGTCCTTGATTGCGTACAGATAATTGACCATCAGGCCACAGCCCTCGGCGAGGCCGCGCGGCGAGCGATCGGCTAGCCAATTCAGCCGCTCCAGCCGGGCGCCGTTGCCGAGATGGAAGCGGGCGACCGGATCGCGCGGCTGGCCGTTCGGTGTCTTGGCCTCGAGCAGATAATGGGCGGCGAGCGGCAGGAGCTGCTCCTTCAAGGCGGCGCTGGTCGCCTCATGGCGCGGCCAGTCCTTGCCCTCGAGCTTGGCCAATACCGCCGGATCGGCGTCGAACGGCAGCTCGCCCGCGGCTTGCACCTCGGCCAGCCAGCGGCGCAAGCCCGGCAGCGGCGACAAGGTCGCGAAGGTCTTGAGCTCGGGCAGATCGCGGCGCAGCTCGTCGATCACCTGCTTGATCAGGAAGCTGCCGAACGAGACGCCGCGCAGGCCTTTTTGGCAGTTGGAGATCGAGTAGAACACGGCGGTATCGGCGCTGTGCGGCGCGATCGGCATGCGCTCCTCGGCCAGGATCGGGCCGATCGCGCTGGGCAGCCCCTGGGTCAAGGCGACCTGCAGGAAGATCAGGGGCTCGTCGACCAGCGCCGGGTGGAAGAAGGCGTAGCAGCGCCGGTCCGGCGGCTCGATCCGGCGGCGCAGATCGTCCCAATCGTCGATCGCATGGACCGCCTCGTGGCGGATGATCTTGGCCAGCACGGCGGCCGTGGTCTGCCAATCGATGCGCCGCATCACCAGGAAGCCGCGGTTGAACCACGACGAGAACAAATGGCGGAAATCCTGATCCAGACCGGCCAGCGCCGGCTCCTGCTCGAGCTGCGCGAGGAGCTCGGCGCGCATCTGCACCAGTGCCGCCGTGCCGCCCGGCGCCAGATTGAGCCGGCGGATCAGCTCCTGGCGGCGCGGCTCCGCGGCGGCATGGAGCGCCAGGGCCGCAGCATCGTCGCCGCGCGCCTGGTAGTGCTCGATCGCTTGCGCGAGGCGCGCCCGATCCGGCCCGAACCGGTCGACCAGGGCCCTAAAGAAGGTGCGGCGGCCAGCCGGATCGAGCGCTGCGAAGCGGTTGTTGAGCTGCAGCGCCAGGGCGATCATGGAGGCTTCGCCGGTGCTGGCCAGGAGCGCTTCGGCCAAGGCCGCGGGCTCCTGCGCATCGCTCCGGCCGGCCGGCTCGAGATCGAGCAGCGCCCGGCCGCGCTCGGCGATCGTCCAGAACAGATCGTTCAGAAAAACCGAGCTCACGGCGCCGGCTCCTTGCCCGCTCCAGCAACAGCCGCCGCCCGCGTGCCGGGCTGACCTTGGCGCGCGGCCGCACGCCCTGCCCGCGCCAGCCAGAGCCGCCCGGTGTGTTCATGATGCCGTTGAACCGGCAGCGGTTCAAGCGAGCCGGCGTTCGCACGCCCAGGGGCAAGACCCGATCGGACGCACCGGCGCGGCTTGATTAACCCAATCTTCAGCCAATCCGGCGATCCTGCCCCTGGTCCATGCGATCCTGGGAGTCCGCGCGCCGATCATTTGAGGTATCGACGGGGCGGATTCCCAGGGTCGCATGGACCAGGCAGGCTGCGTCAGCTTCGGCTCGAGAGGTTAAGGAACGGTTGGCAAGGCCGACCGACGCTGCGGCGGCGATGGCTGCGACGGTGGGTGAGCTGGCTGATCAGCTGCAGAAGCTGATGGGGGATTCGGGCCTGGTCCGCGACTAGGGTTGAGACCCAATCAATCCACCAAATGATGGTTGCAGCGATAGCGACAGCAGCGAAGAAGTTTCTGGCGAGCTGGTCGTAGCGGGTCGCGCTGCGGCGGAAGTCTGAGGTCTGGAAGAATTGGACAGCTGGCTAAGTTAGGAATCCTGCTCTAGCAGTTTGGACTTGGGAGC
>CADEGR010000124.1 GCA_902826935.1 uncultured Alphaproteobacteria bacterium
GGTCGGCCTGCATGCCGGGCGATTGTGCCGCACCGATCCGACGGTGCCGCTGGTGGCGTTGGCGACCGCGCACCCGGCCAAGTTTCCCGACGCGGTCGAGGCCGCGACCGGGATCGCACCGCAGCTGCCGGCGCGGCTCGCCAACCTCATGAACCTGCCTGAGCGCTATCAGACGCTGCCCAATGACAAGGCGGCCCTCGAGGCCCATATCGATGCTCTGGCCCCCGCCTGAGCAGCAGCTTGGAACCCGATTGATGAGCGACGACACCACCCGGATCACGACCCTGAGCAACGGCCTGCGGATCGCGAGCGAGGCGATGCCCGCGCTCAAGACCGCGAGCGTCGGGGTCTGGGTCGATGTCGGCGCGCGCTACGAGCGGCCCGAGATCAACGGCGTCGCCCACATGCTCGAGCACATGGCGTTCAAGGGCACCAAGCGCCGCTCGGCGCGCGCGATCGCCGAGGAGATCGAGAATGTCGGCGGCCAGCTGAACGCCTACACCTCGCGCGAGCAGACCGCCTATTACGTCCGCATGCTGGCCGAGGATCTGCCGCTCGCGGTCGATCTTCTGGCCGACATCCTGCAGCATTCGACCTTCGAGCCGGACGAGCTGGAGCGCGAGCGCCAGGTCATCCTGCAGGAGATCGGCATGGTCCAGGACACCCCGGACGACTTGGTGTTCGACCTGTTCCAGGAGACCGCCTATCCCGGCCAGGCGCTCGGCCGCTCGATCCTGGGGCCGGCCGAGACCGTGGCCGCGATGCCGCGCGCCGCGCTGGTCGATTACATGGG
Organism: uncultured Alphaproteobacteria bacterium; assembly: GCA_902826935.1. Lineage (GTDB taxonomy): Bacteria > Pseudomonadota > Alphaproteobacteria > Geminicoccales > Geminicoccaceae > CADEGR01. The sequence goes on from CADEGR010000124.1 coordinate 794, forward strand.
GCGCTATTACGGGCCGAGCCGGATGGTCCTGGCCGCGGCCGGCCAGGTCGAGCATGACCAGCTGGTCGATCTCGCTGGCAAGCTGTTCGGCGCTCTCGCGGACCAGGACCCGAGCCAGGCCGAGCCCGCCCGCTACCAGGGCGGCGAGCTGCGCGAGGAGCGCGATCTGGAGCAGGCGCATCTGATCCTGGGCCTGCCCGCCTTCTCCTATCACGACGACGAGTTCTATGCCCTCCAGGTGCTCTCGACCATGCTGGGCGGTGGCATGTCGTCACGGCTGTTCCAGGAGGTCCGGGAGAAGCGGGGCCTGGCCTATTCGGTCTTCTCGTTCACCGCCTGCTACCGCGACGCCGGGCTGCTCGGGATCTATGCCGGCACCGGCGAGGACCAGACCGAAGAGCTCTTGCCGGTGGTCTGCGACGAGTTCCTGGGCCTCCTCGATTCGGCTACCGAGCCGGAGCTGGCGCGCGCCCGGGCGCAGCTCAAGGCGAGCTTGATGATGGGGCTGGAAAGCTGCTACGCGCGCAGCGAGGAGCTGGCCCGCCAGCTCCTGATCTTCAACCGCCGGATCCCGCCCGAGGAGACCATCGCCGAGATCGACGCGGTCGATGCGGCCGCCGTGGCGCGGGTCGGCCGGCGCCTGCTTTCGGCCGGGCCGGCGACGCTGACCGGCCTTGGCCCGCTCGGCAAGATGCCGGCGGTCGATCGCTTGGCCGGACGCCTCGGCACCTCGGGCTGAATCGGCGGCCAGCAGGCTATACGGACCCCGGCGGCGGGCTTAAGTTGAGGCCCGATGCCTCGGCACATTTAATGGATAGTTGGGAAGGAATCGGCGCCATGTTCGATGCGAACCAAGTCTTGGGCATGCTTTTGAATAGCGGCCTCGGCCGCAGCCAGCAGCGGCTGGACCGGATGTCGGGCGGCGGCAATCCGCTGGTCGAGGCAGCACTCTCGATGCTGCAGGGCGGCAATGCCGCCGGGGCGAACAGCGGCGCCCAGGCGGGCGGTGGCGGCCTGCTCGGCGGCTTGGGTGGTGGCCTCGGCGGCCTGGCCGGTGCCATCCTCGGCGGCGGCGGCGCCAGCGGTGGTGCTGGCGGCGGTGGGCTTGGTCAGCTGATCGGTGCCTTGACCGGCGGCCAGGCTTCGGCCGGTGCGGGCGGCCTGTTCGGCAGCCTCGCGCGCGCCGCCATGGCGCAGCTGGGCAATAGCGGGCAGCCGGGCGGTGCCTCCGCCAGCGCCCTGGCCGAAACGCCGGCCGGTGGCGACTTCGCCAGCCAGACCAGCGAGCTGGACGAGCACGACCGCGCGACCTTGCTGATCCGCGCCATGATCAGCGCCGCCAAGGCGGACGGCCAGATCGATCAGGCCGAGCAGGCCAAGATCCTGGGCAATCTGCAGCAGGCTGGCGCCGGGCCGGAGGTGCAGGACTTCATCCGCCAGCAGCTGGCGCTGCCGGCCGATGCGGCGGCGCTCGCCGCGGAGGTGGATTCGCCGCATCTCGCGGTCGAGGTCTATACCGCCTCCCTGTTCGCGATCGACGTCGATACCCCGAACGAGCAGAGCTACATGCGCGATCTCGCCAGCCAGCTCCGGCTCGATCCCGCTTTGGTCCAGCATCTGCATCAGAGCCTCGAGGTCCAGACCGCCTGAGGCCGCACTTGGCCTAGTCCAGCAGGCGCAAGCCCAGCTCGAGCGCTGCCGCGACGCTGGCGAGCCGGATCGCACCGCGCCCGCCGGTCAGCTGCAGCGCTCGATGGCGGGTTTCGGTCCGGCTGGCGGCGGCCAGATGGACCAGGCCCACCGGCTTCGCGGCCGTGCCGCCGCCCGGCCCGGTGACGCCGGTCACCGCCAGCGCCAGATCGACCGCCGCGCGCTGCCTGGCGCCTTCGGCCATGGCGCGGGCGACCGGCTCGCTGACCGCGCCCGCCTCGATCAGCAGCGCCTCGGGCACGCCCAAGAGCTCGATCTTGGCGCGGTTGTCATAGGCCACGATCGCCCGGTCGAGCACGGCCGACGCACCCGGCAGCTCGGTCAGGCAGGCGCTGAGCAGGCCGCCGGTGCAGGACTCCGCCAGCGCCAGCCTCAGCTGGCGCGCTCGACACTGGGCCAGCAAGCGGTCGGCCAGATCCAGGCAGGCTGGTGGGAAGACCGGCGCGGGCAGGGTGGTCATGCGGGCAGGATGATCATGGTTGGGCCGTCAGCTGCCGAGCCAGCGGGTGGCGAGCATGAGCGCAAGGGCAGCATAAAGGCCGGCCGCCAGATCGTCGATGACCACGCCGATCGGCCCCTGCACCCGGCGATCCAGCCAGCCGACCGGCCAGGGCTTGGCGATGTCGAACAGCCGGAACAGCAGGAAGGCGGCGAGATAGGCGCCCGGATCGAGCGGCGCCGGCAGCAGGCTCAGCCATTGGCCGGCGACCTCGTCGATCACGATCGCGGCCGGATCATGCCGGCGCACGACCGCCATGTAGTGCCAGCTCGCCCACAGGCCGAGCAGCGTGACCGCGCCCAGCGCCGCCAGCAGCAGCCCCTTGCCGCCAGCGGCGACCAGGAGCCAGGCCGGCGGCAGGGCGGCCAAGGCGCCGAAGCTGCCCGGCGCCTTCGGCAAAAGGCCCAGGCCGAACCCGGTCGCCAGCTGGCAGGCCAGCGGCCGCAGCGGCGAGCGCGCTGGCTCCGCCAAGCTGGCTCAAGCCGGCAAGGCGACGGTCGCGACCGCCTGCGCGGCGATGCCTTCGCCCCGGCCGGTGAAGCCCAGCCGCTCGGTGGTGGTGGCCTTGACGCTGACCCGGCGCTCCGGCAGGCGCAGCAGTCCGGCCAGCCGGGCCACCATGGCGGCCCGATGCGGCCCGATCTTCGGCCGCTCGCAGATCAAGGTGACGTCGACATGCAGGATCCGCCCGCCGGCGGCCTCGATCAGCTGGCGGGCATGCTCCAGGAACAGGGTCGAATCCGCGCCCCGCCATTGCGGCTCGCTGGGCGGGAAATGGCTGCCGATGTCGCCGGCGCCGAGCGCGCCCAGGAGCGCGTCGGTCAGCGCATGCAGGCCGACATCGGCATCGGAATGGCCGACCAGCCCGAATGGCTCATCCGGCAGCGGGACGCCGAGCAGGACCAGGCGCGCGCCCGGCTCGAGCCGGTGCACGTCGAAGCCCTGGCCGGTGCAGGGGATCAGCTGGCCGGCCAGGAGCGCTTGGGCGCGGGCCAGATCCTCGGCGGTGGTGATCTTCAGATTGGCCTCCGCGCCGGCGACCACGGCGACCGGAATGCCGGCTGCTTCCATCAGCGCGGTGTCGTCGGTCAGCGCCTGGCCGGCGAAACGGCGATGGGCGGCCAGGAGTTCGGCGAACCGGAAGCCCTGCGGCGTCTGCGCCCGCTGCAGCCCCTCGCGCGCGACGCTGCCGGCGACCAGGTCGCCCTCAACCCGTTTCAGGCTGTCGGTCACCGGCAGCGCCGGCAGGACCGCGGCGTGCTCCGCCAGTCCGGCCAGGACCCGGTCGATCAGGCCGTCATCGACCAGCGGCCGGGCGCCGTCATGGACCAGGACCAGCTCGGGCGGCTGGTCCGCCAGGCTTTCCAGGCCGCACAGCACGGACTCCTGGCGGGTCGCGCCGCCGGCCACCGGCGGCAGCAGCGCCAGATCGCCGCACGCCGCCTGGTAGTCCACCTGATCCTCGGGGTGGATCACGACCCGCACCCCGGCGATCCCCGGATGCCGGGCGAAGCGCAGGGCGCAATGGCGCAGCACCGGCCGGCCGGCCAGCGGCTGATATTGCTTGGGCAGGGCGCCGCCGAAGCGCTGGCCGCGGCCCGAGGCGACGATCAGGGCGATGGCGTGCAGGAAAGCCTCCTCTGGGCAGCGCCTGGGCAATGCGGAGGTGAAGCTAGGCGGCTTGCGGGAGCCTGTGAAGACCGCTTGCCTTCCACGGCCAGTCCGCCTATCTTTGCCTATCTTTTGGGCATGATCGCGGAGTGATCAATAATTAGTCAGTCCATGGCGAGTCCCGACTATGGCCGTGCGCTCCTGGCCTCCATGGCGAGCAGCGTGCTCGCCGTCGACGATGCCTTGCGGGTCCTGTTCGTCAACCCGGCCGGCGAGCATCTCCTGGGCCTCAGCCGGAGCATGCTCCAGGGCATGCTGCTGGTCGAGCTGATGCCCGAGGACAGCCCGCTCTCGACCCTGGTCCGGCAGTGCCAGCAGGGCGGCAACAGCATCTCGGACTATGGCGTCGCTTTGCCGATGCGCGAGGCGACCCATCTGGTCGATGTCCATGTCTCGCCGATCGCCGAGCGGTCCGGGCAGGTTTTGATCGTGCTCCATCCCTGCTCGGTGGCCCAGCGGCTGAACCACCAGCTCAGCCATCGCGGCCGGGCGCGCTCGGTTGCCGGCATGGGCTCGATGCTGGCCCATGAGATCAAGAATCCGCTGTCCGGCATCCGCGGCGCCGCCCAGCTGATCGAGGCCAGCGTGCCCGCCGAGGAGCGGACCCTGATCCGGCTGATCTGCGAGGAGACCGACCGGATCTGCGCCCTGGTCGACCGGATGGAGCAGTTCGCCGACGGCCGGCCGCTCGAGCGCGGGCCGGTCAATATCTACGAGGTGCTGGAGCGGGTCCGTCGGCTGGCCGAGAGCGGCTTTGGCCAGCATGTCCGCTTCCTGGAGCGCTACGATCCCTCGCTGCCGGAAGTCAGCGGCGAGCGCGACCAGCTGGTCCAGCTGTTCTTGAACCTGGTCAAGAACGCCTGCGAGGCAGCGCCGCGCGAGGAGGGCGAGGTCACGATCGTGACCCAGTACACCCACGGCCTCTGGCTGCGCGTGCCGCACAGCAAGGACCGGGTCGAGCTGCCGATCACGGTTCAGGTGCAGGACAATGGCGCCGGCATCAGCGAGGACATCGCGGGCTATCTGTTCGAGCCCTTCATTACCAACAAGCGCACCGGCACCGGCCTGGGCCTGGCCATGGCGGCCAAGATCACCGGCGACCATGGCGGCGTGATCGAGTTCGAGAATCTGGCGCGCGGCGCCTTGTTCCGCATTCGCCTGCCGGCTTATCGCCGGAGGCGCGCCGGCCCGAGCGAGCAACGGAGGTGAGCGTGGCCGAGCCGATGGTGATATTGGCCGACGACGATGCCGGCATCCGCACGGTGGTCTCGCGCGCGCTGGCGCGCCAGGGCTACCAGGTCCAGGCGACCGGCACGGCCGCCACCTTGTGGCGCTGGATCGAGGACGGCACCGGCGACGTCGCGATCCTGGACGTGGTCCTGCCGGACGAGAACACCCTCGATCTGCTGCCGCGCATCCGCCAGCGCCGGCCACAGCTGCCGATCATCATGATGAGCGCGCAGAACACGCTTTTGACCGCGGTGCGCGCGACCGAGCGCGGCGCCTTCGACTATCTGCCCAAGCCGTTCGACCTGGGCGAGCTGGTCACCCTGGTCAAGCGGGCGCTGGCCTTGCCGCGCCAGGCGCCGCTCGACGGCGAAGCCGCGTTGCCGATCGACGAGCAGCTGCCGATCATCGGCCGCTCGCCGCCGATGCAGGAGATCTACCGGATCATCGCGCGCCTCACCGGCACCGATCTGACCGCGATGATCACCGGCGAGAGCGGCACCGGCAAGGAGCTGGTGGCGCGCGCCATGCACGACTATGGCAAGCGCCGGGACGGGCCGTTCATCGCGATCAACATGGCGGCGATCCCGCGCGAGCTGATCGAGAGCGAGCTGTTCGGCCACGAGAAGGGCGCGTTCACCGGCGCCAACACCCGCAAGATCGGCCGCTTCGAGCAGGCCGAGGGCGGCACGCTGTTCCTGGACGAGATCGGCGACATGCCGCTCGAGGCCCAGACCCGGCTCCTGCGCGTCCTGCAATCCGGCGAGTTCATGCCGGTCGGCGGGCGCACGCCGATCAAGGCCAATCTGCGGATCGTCGCCGCGACCCACCGCGATCTGCGCTCGCTGGTGGCGCAAGGCGTGTTCCGCGAGGATCTGTTCTACCGCCTGAACGTGGTGCCGATCCGCCTGCCGCCGTTGCGCGAGCGGCCCGAGGACATCCCGCCCTTGGTCCAGCACTTCCTCGTGCGGGCACGCAATGAGGGCCTGCCGCAAAAATCGATCAGCCCGGACGCGATGGGGCTCCTGAAGACCCACAGCTGGCCCGGCAATGTCCGCGAGCTCGAGAACCTGGTGCGGCGCCTGACCGTGCTCTATGCCCAGGACGTGCTCGGGCCGGAGGTGATCGATGTCGAGCTGCGCGAGGGCCTGCCCAAGGCAGGACCCGGCGAGGAGCCGCAAGCCGGCCAGGATCTGACCGGCCTCGTCGCCCGCCATCTGGAGACGCTGTTCCAGGCCCATGAGGGCCGCCTGCCGCCGGCGGGGCTGCATGGCCGGATCCTGCGCGACGTCGAGCGGCCCTTGATCGAGAAGGTCCTGGCCTCGACCTTCGGCAATCAGCTGAAGGCCGCGGTCCTGCTTGGCCTCAACCGCAACACCTTGCGCAAGAAAATCCGGGAGCTGGACATCGAGGTCAGCCGTAGGCCACGATAGCGCCGAATTTCGGCCACGGTATGCAACCCACCTGAACCCTATGGCGCGGCCTCTGTCTCCTTCTCCGCCCCTGTTGACCTTGCTCAGAGCTTGGCTCTGGCGGCCGAGCATGGCGCGTCGGCTGGCGCTGCTCTTGACCCTGGCCGCGATCGTGGCGGGGCTGACCACCTATATCGTCCTGTCCGGCACCTTGCGCCTGGGCGTCGATCCCGGCCTGGTGCTGGGCCTGCTCTATCTCGACGTGATCCTGCTCTTGCTGCTGGGCGCCGTGGTCGCGCGCCGGCTGGTCCAGCTGATGCAGGCCCATCGCCAGGGCTCGGTCGGCTCGCGCCTGCATGCCCGCCTGGTCGCCCTGTTCAGCGTCGTGGCGGTGGCGCCGGCGATCGTGGTCGCGATCTTCGCGGTGATGTTCCTGCACTACGGCATGGAAGTCTGGTTCAGCAAGCGGGTCAGCGGCGCGCTCACCAACTCCTTGAACGTCGCCGAGTCCTATCTGGCCGAGCACAAGGAATATATCCGGGCCGACGCGCTGGCGATGGCGGCCGATCTCAACCGCGCCGGGCCGGAGCTGTTCAACGCGCCGGAGGCCTTCCAGCAGGTGTTCCAGGACCAGGCGGCGCTCCGCTCCCTGACCGAGGCGATCCTGTTCCGCGGCAATGGCCAGGTCCTGGCGCGCACCGGCCTCAGCTTCGGCCTGGAGTTCGGCAATCTCGAGGCTGCCTTCCTGGCGCGCGCCGCGGCCGGCGACGTGGTCCTCCTGACCAGCGAGACCGAGGACCGGGTGCGCGCCCTGGTGGCGCTCACCAGCCTCGACGACACCTACCTGTATGTCGGCCGGCTGGTCGATCCGCAGGTCCTGGACTACCTCGCCCGCACCCGCGATGTGGTCAACGAGTACCGCTCGCTGGAGCTGCGCCGGGCCGGCATCGAGCGCACCTTCGCCGTGATCTTCGGCGTGGTGGCGCTGCTGTTGCTGCTGGCCGCGGTCTGGGTCGGCCTGATCTTCGCCAACAGCCTGGCCGGCCGGATCTCGCGCCTGACCGCGGCCGCCGACCGGGTGCGCGCGGGCGATCTGAGCGCCCGCCTGCCGGAGGTCGAGGAGCGCGACGAGATCGACCATCTGCTGGGCGCCTTCAACCGGATGACCAACCAGCTGCAGAGCCAGCAGACCGCGCTGATCGGAGCCAATCAGCTGCTCGAGGAACGCCGGCGCTTCACCGAGACCGTGATCGGCGGCGTGTCGGCGGGCGTGATCGGCCTCGACAGCCAGGGCCTGATCACCCTGCCGAACCCGATCGCCCAGGCCTTCCTGGGTGCCGACGCCGAGGCCTTGCTGGGACGGCCCTTGATCGCCGTGATGCCCGAGATCGCCGGCACGCTGGCGGGCGTGGTGGCGGTGCCGGAGCGGCCGGGCGAGGCCCAGATCGAGCTGCGTCGGGACGACGAGCAGCATACCCTCCTGGTCCGGGTCGCGGCCCAGCTGGCAGAGGGCAAGATCAGCGGCTTCGTGATCACCTTCGACGACATCACCGAGCTCTTGGGCGCCCAGCGCAAGGCGGCCTGGTCGGAGGTCGCGCGCCGGATCGCCCACGAGATCAAGAACCCGCTGACCCCGATCAAGCTCACCGCCGAGCGCCTGAAGCGCAAATATCTGCCGCAGATCAAGGAGGATCCGGACACGTTCCTGGGCGCCGCCGATACCATCGTGCGACAAGTCGACACGATCGGCCGGCTGATCAACGAGTTCACCGCGTTCGCGCGGATGCCGGCGCCGGTGTTCAACTGGGAATCCGCCCTGGAGTTGATCAAGCAGGCGGTCAACCTGCAAAAGGGCGCCCGTCCGGACATCGAGTTCGAAACCCGGCTTCCAGCCGACGATGTTCGCCTGTATTGTGACGGCCGACAAGTCGCCCAGGCGCTCACCAATCTCCTGCAAAACGCGATCCAGTCGGTGCTGCAGCGCTTGGCCGAGCAGGGCGGGGATCGGGGTTGGGTCATGGTGAGCCTGGAGGAAACCGATCAGTTCTGCTTAATTGGGGTGCATGACAACGGCCAGGGGTTGCCGGCGGATGAGCCGGCCGGCCGTTTGACCGAGCCATACGTCACCAAGCGAGCCGACGGCACCGGCCTCGGCTTGGCGATCGTCAAGAAGATCATGGAGGAGCATGGCGGCATCCTGTCCTTGCGCAACCGCGCTGCACAGGGCGCCAGCGTAAGCTTGGCGTTCCCGGCAAAGCCACTGGACGAACGGGCTGCGGCCGAGTGACGAATTATGAGGGGGACGCGTGATGTCCCATTCCAAGGGACATCGGTGAGCGGCATGAAGGGCGAAATTCTCATCGTCGACGACGAGCCGGATATTCGGCAGGCGATTGCCGGAATTCTGGAGGACGAAGGCTTCACCGTGCGCCATGCCGGGGACGGCCCGGGCGCGCTTGCCGACATCGAGATCCGGCAGCCGAGCCTGGTGCTGCTCGACATCTGGCTCGAAGGCTCGCCGCTCGACGGCCTGGAGGTGCTGGATCGGATCCAGGCCAGCCGGCCCGACGTGCCGGTCATCGTGATCAGCGGCCATGGCACCATCGAGACCGCGGTCACCGCGATCAAGAAGGGCGCTTACGACTTTCTGGAGAAGCCGTTCAACGCCGACCGGCTCCTGGTCCTGATCGATCGGGGGCTCGAGGCGGCCAAGCTGCGGCGCGAGAACGCCGAGCTCAAGCTCAAGGTCGGCGACGATCTCGAGCTGATCGGCAAGTCGCCGGCGATCCAGCAGGTCCGGGTCGCGATCCAAAGGGTCGCCATGACCGGGAGCCGGGTCCTGATCACCGGCGCGCCCGGCGTCGGCAAGGAGGTGGTGGCCCGGCTGATCCATCTGAACTCGAAGCGCGCCGATGCGCCCTTCGTCGTGATCAACGCCGCGACCATGGCGCCCGAGCGCATGGAGGTCGAGCTGTTCGGCTGCGAGGCGGGCTTCCTCGGGCCCGACCGGCCGCGCCAGCTGGGCACCTTCGAGCGCGCCCATGGCGGCACGCTGCTGCTCGACGAAGTGGCCGACATGCCGCTCGAGACCCAAGGCAAGATCCTGCGGGTGCTGCAGGAGCAGAGCTTTGCCCGTCTCGGCGGGCAGCGCCGGATCGAGGTCGATGTCCGGGTGATTGCCGCCAGCAATCGCGATCTCCAGGCCGAGATCGCGGGCGGCCGGTTCCGCGAGGATCTCTACTACCGGCTGAACGTCGTGCCGATCCGGGTGCCGCCCTTGAGCGAGCGCCGGGCCGACATCCCGATGCTGATCGAGCATTTCATGGCGCGCGCGGCCGAGGCTGCCGGCCTGCCCCAGCGCCGCCTGTCGGGCGATGCCCAGGCGCTGTTCCAGTCAGCCGGCTGGCCGGGCAATGTCCGGCAGCTGCGCAACGTGCTGGAATGGCTGCTGATCATGGCGCCGGGCGAGGCCAAGGACGATATCGGCGTCGATGCCCTGCCGCCGGAGCTGGTCGAGGAGACCACGGCCGGGCTCAGCCCGCAGAGCAACGGCGAGTTGATGGTCCTGCCGATTCGCGAGGCGCGCGAGCATTTTGAACGAGCCTATTTGCAGGCCCAGCTGGAGCGGTTCGGCGGCAATATCTCGCGCACCGCGAATTTCGTCGGCATGGAGCGCTCGGCGCTGCATCGCAAGCTCAAGTCCTTGCATATCCACGCCGACGACTAGGCAGCACGCTTGGTTCATCGCCCGAGCCGGCTGCAGAAAGCGGCCGGACCTGTGACGTCATGCCTCCTTGGCAGCTCCGGAAGGGCCGCCAAAATTCCACCGCCATCCTCTTGATCGTGGGATTGATGACACTTTATGAGAGATATTGCAGATTCAATGATTGGAATCGTCGCTGGAGGCTTGGCAGGTGAGCATATCGATGGTTGATTAACGCCGACTGTACTTCCCGCTTAGAGCTAGGCGGGGCCGCTCTTTCGGGATCGGGCAGCAGGTTGGTGAGGACGCATCATGTCGGTTCTGCGCGCCAGCGAGCGCGTCAGATCGTCCATGCGGCCGGAGGAAGGGCTGGCGCGAGCTAGTATCGCTGCCGAGAACAAAAAGAAAGGATCAAATGTATGTCCGGCGACAAGACACAGAATGTGCAGGACGTATTCCTTAATCACATACGCAAGAACAAGATCCCCGTCACGATTTTCCTGATCAATGGTGTGAAATTGCAGGGCGTGGTGAGCTCGTTCGACAATTTTTCGCTGCTGCTGCGCCGGGATGGCCATGTGCAACTGGTGTACAAGCATGCAGTCTCGACGGTGATGCCGTCGACGGTGGTCCGGCTGTACGAGCCGAGCGCGGAAGAGGGTGCACCCAACGGTTGATCTGATCCAGGAGCAGGCGGCGGCGCCGGGCGCGACCAGCGCCCGCACGCTGGTCTTGCATCCGGTCCGCGCTGGCGCCGCCGAGGCCGAGCGCTCCGGCCCGGCCCGGCTGGCCGAAGCGGTTGGCCTGGCCGAGGCGATCGAGCTTGCGGTCGTCGATGCGCTCTTGCTGCCGATCCGTCGGGTTCGGCCATCGACGCTGTTCGGCAGCGGCCGGGTCGCCGAGCTAGCCGAACGGATCGCGGCGGAGACGATCGAGCTGGTCGTGGTCGATGCCGCCTTGGCGCCGATCCAGCAGCGCAATCTCGAGCGGGCCTGGAAATGCAAGGTCATCGACCGCACCGGTCTGATCCTCGAGATCTTCGGCGCCCGCGCCAAGACCAAGGAGGGCAGCCTGCAGGTCGAGCTGGCGGCCTTGACCTACCAGCGCTCGCGCCTGGTCCGGTCCTGGACCCACCTGGAGCGGCAGCGCGGCGGCTTCGGCTTCCTGGGCGGCCCGGGCGAAAGCCAGATCGAGCTCGACCGGCGCCGGATCGACGAGCGCATCTGGCGGATCAAGCGCCAGCTCGAGACCGTCAAGCGCACCCGTGGCCTGCATCGCAGCGCGCGCCGGCGGGTGCCCTATCCGGTGATCGCCTTGGTCGGCTACACCAACGCCGGCAAGTCGACCCTGTTCAACCGGGTCACCGGCGCCAAGGTGGCGGCGCGCGACCAGCTGTTCGCGACGCTCGATCCGACCATGCGCCTGCTCAGCCTGCCGTCTGGCCAGCAGGCGATCCTGTCCGACACCGTGGGCTTCGTGGCCGACCTGCCGACCGATCTGATCGCGGCCTTCCGGGCGACCCTGGAAGAGGTCGAGAGCGCCGATCTGCTGATCCATGTGCGCGATCTCGCCAACCCCGACCATGCCGCGCAAAATCAGGATGTGCTGCGGGTGCTGGCGGATCTCGGGCTCGCCGACCTCGCCAACGAGGGCCGGCTGATCGAGCTGTGGAACAAGAGCGATCTGCTCGGGCCCGAGGCGCGCGCCGAGCTGACCAGCCAGGCCCAGCGCCAGGCGGACGTGATCTTGGGCTCGGCCGCGACCGGGGCCGGCCTCGATGACCTGTTGGCGCTGCTCGACCGGCGCCTGGCCGAGCGCGGCCGGATCATGGAGCTCGATCTGGATGCCGCGGATGGCGCCGGCATTGCCTGGCTGTATCGCCATGCCACGGTGCTGGAGCGCGCCGAGCTGGATGGCCGAACCCGCCTGAAGGTTGCGATCGAGCCCGCGAAATCGCCCCAGTTCGAGCGCCGATTCGGCAGCGCAGGAAAGTTCCAGGCGCCCCATTGATTTTG
>CADEGR010000125.1 GCA_902826935.1 uncultured Alphaproteobacteria bacterium
CGCCAGATACACCGCGAGCGGTGCGATCTTGGACGTTTCCATGCTCTTCAACTTCTCGACGCGCGCCTTCTGATCGTCGGTCTCGGTCGGGATCGAGCTGATCATGCGGCTCCAGGCGAACGGCGCGATGCAGTTCGATCGCACGTTGAATTTCGCCATGTCGAGCGCGATGGATTTCGACAGACCGACGATGCCCAGCTTGGCAGCTGAGTAATTGGCCTGGCCGAGATTGCCGACCAGCCCGGAGGTCGAGGTGATATGCACGTAGCTGCCGCTCGACTGGTTCTTGAAGTAGGGTGCGGCGGCGCGCGCGACATGGAAGCTGCCGTGCAGGTGCACGTCGATCACCGCACGCCATTCCTCGACGCTCATGTTGAAAAAGAACCGGTCGCGCAGGATGCCGGCGTTGTTGACCACTGCATCGAGCCGGCCGAACGCCTCGATCGCCGTCTTGACGATGCGGTTGGCGGCGTCCCAATCGGCGACGCTGTCGGTGCTGGCCACGGCCTTGCCGCCGGCCGCGACGATCTCGTTGACCACGCGCTGCGCGGGGCCTGCGTCTTTGCCCTCACCGGTCAGGGAGGCCCCGATGTCATTGACCACGACGCTCGCACCGGCGCGCCCCATCGCCAGCGCGAAATCGCGGCCGATGCCGCCGCCCGCGCCCGTGACGATGACCACCTTATCCTTTAGCATGCCCGTCATAGATCGCCCCCTCGCATTCGTTCAGCGCACCCGCGGTACGTAGCGTCCGTAAGGTCCGCATCGGGTTATCGAGCGCGCTGTTCATTCCACCGATTTCAAGGAGACCGATTATGGCGCAGAACAAACACATGGAGCCGATCCACCACCCCGACTACGACAAGAGCCACTACATGCCGTTCATGCCGGCGATCAAGGTGAAAAGCGGCAAGCTGCTGTGGCTCGCGGGGACGACCGCGCTGCCGGTGTATCACGCGCATCCGCACAAGCGTGAGGATCTGCAGAAGCACATGGTCAACGACCTGGAGGCGCAGGTGCGCCAGGCGATGGACGGCATTCAGAAGACGCTCGAAGCGGCCGGCGCCACCTTCGCCGACATCGTGCACATGTTCGTATTCCGCGCGCGGCCGCGCATCGGCGACATCGGGCGCGCGCAGGCGGTGATCGACTCGTACTTCAAGCCGTACAACCACAAGCCGACCTCGACGAACATGGCCGTGCTGGAACTCGGTGAACCCGAGCAGCTGATCGAAATCCAGATGGTGGCTGTCGTCGATTGAAGGGCGGCCGATCGAGCTCGGATCGCGCAGACCGCACACCGCAGACAGCACGCATGAACGATCTCGCCGAGCAGGTCCGACGCATTCCTTCGGTGGATCGGGTGCTCGGTCTGCCCGATGTCGCCGTGCTCGTCGCGCGTCATGGGCGGGCCTTCACCACGCAGCAACTGCGCGTCTTGCTGGGTGAGATTCGCGCGCGGATGACCGCGGCGGGGGCGCAAGCGCAGCCGGCGCCCGATGATCACGCGATCGTCGCGCTGTTGGCCGACCGGCTCGAACGCGCGGCTCGGCCCAACGTGCGCCGCGTCTTCAATCTGACAGGCACTGTGCTGCACACCAATCTCGGCCGGGCCCCGCTGCCGCCGGAGGTGGTGGCCGCCGAAGCGGCGGCGCTGCGGGACGCGACCAACCTCGAATATGACCTGGCGAGCGGCAAGCGCGGCGATCGGACCGACCATGTCCGCGGCTGGCTGCAGCGCCTGACCGGGGCCGAGGCGGCGACCGTGGTCAACAACAATGCGGCGGCGGTGCTCCTGCTGCTCGCCAGCCTGGCGCGGCGGCGCGAGGTGCTGGTGTCGCGCGGCGAGCTGATCGAGATCGGTGGCGCCTTTCGCATGCCGGAGATCATGGCGAGTGCTAGCTGCAAGCTGGTCGAGGTCGGCACCACCAACCGCACTCACCTCGCTGATTTCGAAGCCGCGATCGGGCCGCGTACCGCGCTGATCATGAAGGTCCATCCGTCCAACTACGCGATTACCGGCTTCACCAAGAGCGTTCCAGATGCCGAGCTGGCGGCGCTCGCCCATCGCCATGGCCTGCCTTTTGCGGTCGATCTCGGCAGCGGCGCCCTGGTCGATCTGGCGCGCTACGGGCTGCCGGCGGAGCCGACGCCGATGGCAGCGCTGGCCGCCGGCGCCGATCTGGTGACCTTTAGCGGCGACAAGCTCCTGGGCGGCCCCCAGGCCGGCATCGTGGTCGGCCGGGCCGACCTGGTCCAGAAGCTCGACCGCAACCCGTTGAAGCGGGCGCTCCGGCTGGACAAGGGCCGGCTCGCCGCCCTGGAGGCGCTGCTGCGCCTGTACGCCGACCCTGACCGGCTGGCCGAGCGCCTGCCGGCGCTGCGCCTCCTGACCCGGCCCGAAGCGGCGATCGCGGCGGTCGGCGCGCGGCTGCTGCCGCCGCTGGCCCAGGCGCTGGCCGGCCGCGCGACGGTCACCCTCGAGGCCTGCATGAGCCAGGTCGGCAGCGGCTCCCTCCCGGTCGATCGCCTGCCCAGCCAGTGCCTGGCGCTGCGGCCGGAGCGCGCCGGCGGCGCGGCCCTGAACCGGCTGGCCGCCGCCTTCCGGGCGCTGCCGATCCCCGTGCTCGGCCGGCTGGAGGCGGGCGCCCTCAAGCTCGATCTGCGCTGCCTCGAGGACGAGGCGGCGTTCCTCGGCCAGCTGCCGGCGCTGGCGTCGCCATGATCATCGGCACGGCCGGCCATATCGACCACGGCAAGACCGCGCTGGTGCGGGCGCTGACCGGGATCGACGCCGACCGGCTGCCCGAGGAGAAGGCGCGCGGCATCACGATCGATTTGGGCTTCGCCTACCGCCCTTTGCCGGACGGCGGCAGCCTGGGCTTCGTCGACGTGCCGGGCCATGCCCGCTTCGTCCACACCATGCTGGCCGGGGCGGCCGGTATCGACTGCGTGCTGCTGGTGGTCGCCGCCGATGACGGGCCGATGCCGCAGACCGTGGAGCATCTCCAGATCGTCGATCTGCTCGGGCTCACCCGCGGCGTGGTGGCGCTGACCAAGGCCGATCTGGCGAGCCCGGCGCGGCTCGAGGAGGTGACTGCGGCCATCCGGGCGCTCCTCGCGCCGACTGGCCTCGCAAGCGCGCCGATCCTGCCGGTCTCGGCCCTGACCGGGGCCGGCATCCCGGCGCTCGAAGCGGCCCTGCTGGCCGAGGCGGCTGCCTTGCCGGCGCGCGCGGCCGCCGGCCGGTTTCGCCTGGCGATCGATCGCAGCTTCACCCGGCCGGGGGCCGGCACGGTGGTCACCGGCACGGTGGTCGCCGGCGAGGTCGCGACCGGCGCCCAGCTGACGCTGACGCCGGCTGGCCTGGCCGCCCGGGTCCGGCGGATCCAGGCCCAGAACCAGGCGGCGGAGACCGGCCGGATCGGCCAGCGCTGCGCCCTCAACCTGGTGGGACCCGGGATCGACAAGGACCGAATCCGGCGCGGCGACTGGCTGGTCGAGCCCGCCTTGCACCGGCCGACCACCCGGCTCGATGTCCGCCTGCGCCTGCTGCCGAGCGAGCCGCGGCCCTTGCGGCATTGGACGCCCGCCCATCTCCATCTGGGCGCGGTCCATGTCCCGGCCCGGATCGCGCTGCTCGATCCCGAGACCCTGGCGCCGGGCGGCAGCGGCCTTGCCCAGCTGGTGCTCGAGCGGCCGATCGGGGCGCTGCGCGGCGACCGGCTGATCCTGCGCGACCAGTCGGCGCAGCGGACCATGGCCGGTGGCCGGGTGCTCGATCCCTGGCCGCCCGCCCGCGGCCGGCGCCGGCCGAGCCGCCTGGCCATGCTGCGCGCGCTGGAGGAGGCCGATCCGGCGGCGGCGCTGCGGGCGGTGCTGGCGGGCGAGCCCGGCTGGGTCGAGCTGGCGAGCTTCGCGCTCGCCTGGAACCTGACGCCGGAGGAGGCGGCGCTGGTCTGGGAGGTCGCCGAGATCCGTCTGATCGGGCCGGAGGCAGCGCCGTTCGGGCTGCTGCCGGCGCGCTGCGCGGATTTTGCGACGCGTGTGCAGGAGACGCTACGCTCGCACCATGAGCGTGCTCCCGAGAGCGCCGGCCTGGAGCGTGAGAGGCTCCGCCTGTCGTCGCAGCTGCGCCTCCCGCCCCTTGTCTTCGCCGCCCTGATCGAGGCCCTCCTGGCCGAGCGCACGCTCGCCGCCGACGGCCCATGGCTCCGCCTGCCCGGCCACCAGGTCAAGCTGGCGCCGGCCGACGAGCGCCTGTGGGCCAAGCTCCGGCCGCCGCTCGCCGCCCAGCGCTTCCAGCCGCCCCGGGTGCGCGATCTCGCGACCGAGCTGCGCCTGGCCGAGGACCAGGTCCGCCAGCTCCTGCGCCGGCTTGCCCGCATGGGCCAGGTGGTCCAGGTCGCCCCCGACCACTTCTTCCTGCGCCCGGCGGTCGCCGAGATGACCGCGCTCGCGGCCGAGCTGGCGGCCGGCCCGGGCCTCACCGCCGCCAGCTTTCGCGACCGGATCGGCGGTGGCCGCAAGGTCGCGATCCAGATCCTGGAGTTCTTCGATGGCGCCGGCGTGACCCAGCGCCAGGGCGATCTGCGCAGCGTCCGGCCGGAGCGCAGCGAACGGTTTGGCCGGGTCGGCTGATGCGCTATGCTTGGCGCTTGGGGAAGGGAATCGTCCCTGGTGGGGCGGCTGGACTTCAAATCCAGTAGGGGCCGTCAGCCGGTCCTTGGTGGGTTCGACTCCCACTTCCTTCCGCCAGCCAGCCAAGGCGGTGCCAGCCGATGACCCTGCCGCTGCTCGAGACGTTGCGCCTGGCGGCCGCCGATCAGGCCGCGGCCGAGAGCGATTTTCGCCGGGCCAGCCAGCAGCGCCTGGCAGCGCTGGTGATCGACCGCGAGCGCAGCTTTCGCCGCTACCATTTGCTGCAGGCGATGGCCGCAGCGGCGGTCGCCACGCCTGAGCCCGAGGCCGGCGTCACGGCCCAGCTGGACGCGATCACCCGGCTGACCGGCTGGTCGCCGGAGCAGGCCGGCTATGACGACATGCCGGCACGGCTTGGCCAGCTGGCGGGGCTGCTGCAGCGCTATGTGCAGGCGGTACCGGCCGCTGCGCCCCTGCTCGAGGCCGAGCTGCGCCAGGCGCTGGCGGCATTCGAGGCCTGGTATCGCGCCCAGTTTGGCGCCGACTTCTTCGATCTGATGGCCACCGAGAGCCCGTCGTTTCAGCCGGTCGTCGATTTCTGATTGGGTCGATCCGGCCACAAGGCCGTGGCTGGCCAGCCACGGTGCCCGCGAACCTCAGCGCGATCGTCTAGGCAAGAATATTCAAGCTGTGATAGAAGATCGCAGCTAATGATGCTTGGAAACCAGGGCTTTTTGCCGGCAGGCTGCCTGATGCTGCATTCATTCGTCCGCGCGCTGGCAGGTCTCGGCCTGCTGCTGCTTGTGACCGGCGGCCCAGCCCAGGCCCAGTCCTCGCTGTTCACCTTCGGCGACATGCTGGATTTGCAGGCCCTGCCAGCGCAGGGCGAGCTCGATGCCAGCCAGCAGCGCCTGTTCAACAATCTCGAATTCTACGCCTATACCGTGTTCGAGACCCTCCAGATCGCCAACCGGGCGGCGCAGCAGGTCAACCAGCAGCCCTTGTTCTGCGCGCCGGCCAGCGCCTTCGAGTTCACCGACGACGGCGCCATCATCCGCCTGGCCGATCGGGTCGCCGAGGAGGTGCTCCAGGTGACCAAGGAGAACGGCCTGTCGCTGGCCAGCTACAAGGGCCAGCCGGCGAGCGCGGTCATGCTGCTCGGCCTGCAGGCGGTGTTTCCCTGCGGCTGACCCGAGCGGGGCCGGTGCGCTCGACGAACCGGGCGACGTCGTCCAGCACCGGCGCCAGCCAGCGAAACGGCGCCGCCAGCGCCAGCGCGATGCTGATATGGCCGATCTGGCGATAGCGCTTCAGCTCCACCTCGTTGCCGCTCTGCTCCAGCCGTGCGGCCAGGCGCTCGCTGTTGGCAGGCGCGACCGTGAGGTCCTGCTCGCCGGTCGCCAGTAAGGCCGGCGGAGCATCCGGTCCGGCGAAGGTGATCGGCTGGGTGGTCCGCAGATCGGGCACGTCGAACACCTGCTTCAGGGTCGGATCGGTGATCGGCAGGAAGTCGTATGGGCCGGCCAGGCCGATCACGCCGGCCAGCGCCGTGGGCGTCAGCCCGACCTCGGCCAGATAGCGCTCGTCGAGCGCCAGCAGGGCCGCGATGTGGGCGCCGGCCGAATGGCCCATGAGGTAGACCCGCGCAGGATCGCCGCCGAACCGGCCGGCATTCTGGCGGGCCCAGGCGATCGCTGCCGCCGCGTCCTCGACGAAGGTGGGAAAGCGCGCCTCCGGCCAGACCCGGTAGTCGGCGACCATGGCGATCAGGCCGCGCGACGCCAGCGCCTGGCCGACGAAACGGTAGTCGCCGCGGCTGCCGAACTGCCAGCTGCCGCCATAGAGGAACAAGACGACCGGCCGCGGCGCGCTGGCGGCTTCCGGCCGATAGACGTCGAGCTGCTGGCGCGGCAGGCGCCCATAGGCGAGATCGGGATCGAGCGCGAAGCCGCTGCTCGGCACCACCGCGTTCAAGAGGCGCGCCGGCGCGCAGCCCAGCCCCGGCAGCAGCATGGCCAAGCCGGCGGCCAGACGCATGAGGCGCGCAAGCGGCGAGATCGGACGACGCGGCATAGCATCTCCACAAGGGGGTCGCGCGGGCAATGTCAGCCTTGAACCCACACGTCAAGCTTGCCAAGGTAGCGCGCCTTGAACGCACGCCAAGGGCGGCCCGCCAGATGCAGCTCTACAACTCGATGACCGGCCGCAAGGAGCGCTTCCAGCCGGCCGACCCGAACCGGGTGACGATGTATGTCTGCGGCCCGACCGTCTACAGCTACGCCCATATCGGCAACGCCCGCCCGGCGGTGGTGTTCGACGTCCTGTTCCGGCTGCTGCGCCAGACCTATCCGCAGGTGGTCTACGCCCGCAACCTGACCGACATCGACGACAAGATCATCCAGGCGGCGGCCGCCCAAAGCGTGCCGACCGAGGTGATCACCGAGCGCTTCGCCGCGGCCTACAATGCCGACATGGCGGCCATGAACGTGCTGCCGCCGACGCTGGAGCCGCGCGCCACGCAGCATGTGCCGCAGATGCTGGCGATGATCGAGCGGCTGCTGGCCTCGGGGGCCGCCTACGAGGCCGAGGGCCATGTCCTGTTCCACGTGCCGAGCTTCCCGGGCTACGGCGCCTTGTCCAAGCGCTCGCGCGAGGAGATGATCGACGGGGCGCGGGTCGAGGTGGCGCCCTACAAGCGCGATCCGGCCGATTTCGTGCTCTGGAAGCCGTCCACGCCCGAGCAGCCCGGCTGGGACAGCCGCTTCGGCCGCGGCCGGCCGGGCTGGCATCTCGAATGCTCGGTCATGATCGAGAGCCATCTGGGCGAGACGATCGACATCCATGCCGGCGGCATCGATCTGAAATTTCCGCACCACGAAAACGAGATCGCGCAAAGTGCTTGCGCCCATGGCGGCCGGGCGCTCGCCCGCTTCTGGCTGCATAACGGCTTCCTCGACATCGAGGACGAGAAGATGTCGAAGTCCCTGGGCAATGTGCTGCTGCCGCACGACCTGCTGCAGGAGGTGCCGGGCGAGGCGATCCGCTTCGCCCTGCTGGCGGCCCATTACCGCAAGCCGCTGAACTGGACCCGCGCCGGGCTCGATCGGGCCCGGCATGCGCTCGATCGGTTGTATCTGACCTTGCGCCGGCTGCCGGGCGAGGCGATGCCGGCGGCGAGCCCACCGGCCGGCATCCTGGCGGCGCTGGCCGATGATCTGAACACGCCCAAGGCGCAGGCGGCCTTGTTCGACCTGGCGCGCGAGGCCAACAGCACCGACGATCCGGCCCGCCAGGCGGTGCTCAAGGGCGAGCTGCTGGCGGCCGGCAACCTGCTGGGCCTGCTGCAGATCGAGCCGGAGCAGTGGCTGCGCCAGGGCAGCGGCGGCGAGCCCGCGATCGACAGTGCCGCGATCGAGCGCCTGCTGGTCGAACGCCAGGCGGCGCGGGCCGCGCGGGACTTCGAGCTGGCGGATCGGATCCGCGATCAGCTGGCCGCCGAAGGCGTGATCATCGAGGACGGCCCGGCCGCGAGCCGCTGGCGCCTGGCCGGCTAAGCTGCCTTGGGCCACGGGCTCAGGCGAAGGAGGCGCTGGCCAACGTGATCAGCAGCATGATCAGGCTGCCGATCACGAAGATCAGCCAGCCGCCGGGCTCGGCCGCGCTGCTGGCCGGGCGCGGCCGGCGTCGCTCGCGCGCGATGAGCCAAGGTTGGAACGCGTCCGGGAGCTTGATGGACAGATCAATGAACCAGCCTCTGCCGGGCTCGCAGCGCAGCATTTTCATCAGAAGCGCTCAATAAATTCGGTTGGCGAAGCTTTGACGCAGACGCATCAGAATCCCGGCCGCGATGCAACGGGAATTCTGAGGAAGCTACGCGATTGCTGGGACTCTGTGGCCAGGCGGCCAGGGCGCTAGCTGCGGGCCCTGCCGGATTTGCGGGCGCGCTCGGCCGCGGCCAGGGCGTCCTTGGCCCAGTCGCACAAGATCGCGGTGTCGTCGAAGCCTTCGGCCGGCGCCTCATAGTAGGACATCTGCATTGCCCGGCCGCGCGCCTGATAGGTGAAGCGCTCCAGGCCGCGCGCCTCGAAGCGGGTGCGATTCGCGTCGTCGGCTTTCAGGTAGAGCGTGTCCCAGGCGACCAGCCCGAACATCAATTCGTGCAGGAACACGCCGTGGCCGCCAAACATGCGGCGCGCCGTGACCGGCCCGAGCGATTGCAGGCTTTCCACGACGAAATGCACGAACTCGCTGTCAGGCCTTGAGGCCATGGCCGCTGCCCAGGGTGCATTCTTTGGGGCATCAGCTTACTCCGCGCGAGCCGGCAGCTCCAGCGCCAAGCGCCAGCTCGCTCGGACGATCAGGCCAAGGTCAGGCGAAACAGGACGTGCATCAGGCTGGCGCCGACCAGGAGCGCCGACTGCTCGCCTTCGGCAAAGGCCAAGGCCGCAACGGCGCCGGCGATGCAGAACAAAGGCGATATGAAGCCGGCCAGCGCGATCGCGACGATCACGAGCAACGGCCAGGCTTTGCCCTGGACGCTCGGCGCGGCCGGCACGGGCGGCAAACCAAGCGGGCGGGAATGCAGGGACAGGGCCATCGGGGCGTCTCCAACTTGACCTGGTTGATCTGCCCAGATCTTCGGGATAGCGGCTGTGATCATTGTCACGCTGACTTCAACAACCGCGAAATGGCACCCCTCGTTCCCACAATTTGTGCTGCAACCCCTATGCCTGTTGCTCAAACGCCACGAATCAGGCCCGGCAGTGGCGCAAATACCGCCTCGAACATCGCGGGCGTCAGCCGGCCGGTGTTCAGGTTGTAGCGCGAGCAATGGTAGCTGGGCGCCAGGATCGGGCCGCCGGCCGGGCGGTGCAGGGCGCCATGCACGAACGGCCACATCGCCGCACGCAGGCCAAGGGCGCGCAGCACCGAGGCATGGGCGATGCCGCCCAGCGTGACGATCACGCTAGGCGCGGGCGCCATGCCCAGCTCGTCGACCAGGAACAGGCGGCAGGCGTTGATTTCCTGCCCGACCGGCTTGTTGGCCGGCGGCACGCAGCGGACCGCGTTGGTGATCCGGCAGTCGATCAGGCGCAGGCCGTCATCCGGCCGGGCCCGGTAGACGCCGGTCGCGAAGCCGAAGCGCAGCAAGGTGGGGTAGAGCAGCTCGCCGGCATAGTCGCCGGTGAACGGCCGGCCGGTGCGGTTGGCGCCGCGCAAGCCGGGCGCCAGGCCGACGATCAGGAGCCGCCCGCCCGGATCCCCGAACGAGGGAACCGGGCGATTGAACCAGTCGGGATGTTCGGCGCGGATGTCCTCGCGCCAGGCGGCCAGGCGCGGGCACCGCGGGCAGTCAGGCGCCGGCGCCAGCCGCGCTGGCGCCGAGAGTGCCCGGGCCGACAGCGGACTTAGGCGGGCTCGAAGAACCGGCCGCCCTGGCCGGTGGTGTCGTCCTCGTCGTCCTCGTCATCGGCGGGCGCCGCGGCCGCAGCCGCAGCGTGATGCGGGTTCGGCCGATGCTCGCGGGCGATGAAGGGCGCCAGATCCTGCAGCTCCAGAAAGGTGTCCGCCTGGCGGCGCAGCTCGTCGGCGATCATCGGCGGCTGGGTGCGGATCGTGCTGACCACGGTCACCCGCAGGCCACGCCGCTGCAGCGCCTCGGTCAGCCGGCGGAAGTCGCCGTCGCCCGAGAACAGCACCATGTGATCGACGTAGGCGGCCATGTCCATGGCATCGACCGCAAGCTCGATGTCCATGTTGCCCTTGAACTTGCGCCGGCCGGACGCATCCGTGAACTCCTTGAGCGGCTTGGTGATCACCGAGTAGCCGTTGTAGTCCAGCCAATCCACCAGCGGCCGGATCGGCGAGTACTCCTGATCATCCAGCAACGCGGTATAGTAGCAGGCACGGATCAGACGGGCGCAGCGGGAGAACGTCTCCAGCAACAACCTGTAGTCGATGTCAAACCCCAAGGCGCGGGCTGACTGATAGAGGTTGGCGCCGTCAATCATGATCGCGAAGCGATCATCCTCATGCAGAATATCTTCGAGAATTGGGCAATCCATCCTTGGTAACCTCCGATCTGGGAATTGGCCGGATGCACGAACCCCCATGAAAGCTGCGAACTGCTGCGCCGAGCGGCGCCGGCTAGGGGCAACCAATCACATGCATGGACCGTAACGGACGGGCTGCTCAAATGATTACGTTGCTCGTCGCTGGCGGCTGACCGGCAGCGCAGTCGTCGACCGGCAAAGGGTTGTCGGCCTGGTTCCTCCTCCGTGCCACAATCTACTGTACCGCGTAGCCGGGGAGCAAGGCCCCTGGTACACCAGCCGCGGCGCCGAGGGCTGGCGCCGCCCTCTCCACAAGTGCCGGCGCCGCCACCATATACCAGATGGTTGTGCGGCCGGAAAAGTTCCACGCCAGACGCGAAACCGATTCCGCCGAGGTTAACTGCGGCGCTTGGTCGCAGGGCGGGCGCGAAAGATTCGCAACTTGGTTATGCTGCAATGCGGCCAAATGCGCGCTTGCGGCTCGACGGCTGGCGCTTTAGACGGCACAATGGCGCAAACGAGTTGCGGAGAATGGTTGTATGGCGCGGATCACCGTCGAGGATTGTATCCTCAAGGTTACCAATCGTTTCGATCTCGTGATGCTGGCGGCGCAGCGGGCGCGCGACGTCTCGGCCGGGGCGCCGCTCACGGTCGATCGCGACAACGACAAGAACCCGGTCGTCGCCCTGCGCGAGATTGCCGACAGCACGATCGATCTCGATCATCTGCGTTACGAGCTGATCCATGGCCTGCGCCGTCATGTCCAGATCGACGACGAGCCCGACGCCGAGGGCGATGATCTGATCCCCGGCTTCCATGCCCCGGCCAAGGACGACGGCAAGGGCTTGGCGTTCACCGACCCGATGCTCGATCATCCACGCCCGCCGGCGGAGCTGGGCCCTGATGTCGACGACTCGGAAGAGATCGACTAGCAGTTGACTGGGGCCGGAAAAGTGGAACCGCTGCCCCAGCCCTTGCGAATGCCGGACTCGGCGACCCTGGTGGCCGCCGATCGGCCGGCCCGCCGTCCGATCATGCGCCAATACGAGCTGGTCGAGCGGGTCCGGGCCTACGATCCGAGCGTCGACGAGGATCTGCTCAATCGCGCCTACGTCTTCGCGATGAGGGCGCATGGCTCCCAGCTGCGCGCCTCGGGCGACCCCTATTTCTCGCATCCGGTCGAGGTCGCCGGCATCCTGGCCCAGCTGCGCCTTGACAGCGCCTCGATCGCGACCGCGCTCCTGCATGACACGGTCGAGGATACGGGCGCCACGCTGGCCGAGCTGGAGAGCCTGTTCGGCGCCGAGATCGCCCGGCTGGTCGACGGCGTCACCAAGCTCACCAAGCTCGAGGTGCAGTCGACCCGGACCGCCCAGGCCGAGAACTTCCGCAAGCTCCTCCTGGCGATGTCCGAGGACATCCGCGTGCTCCTGGTCAAGCTCGCCGACCGGCTGCACAACATGCGCACCCTGCACTTCATCGAGAAGCTCGAGAAGCGCCAGCGGATCGCGCGCGAGACCATGGAGATCTATGCGCCGCTGGCCGAGCGGATCGGCATGCATGCGCTGAAGGACGAGCTGGACGATCTGGCGTTCGCAGCGCTCTGGCCGGAAGCTCGGGATTCGATCCAGAACCGCCTGGCCCAGCTGCGCAAGCACGACAGCAACCTGATCAACCGGATCGTCGACGAGCTGCGCCAGACCCTGACCGACGCCGGCCTCGAGGTCGAGGTCAAGGGCCGCGAGAAGTCGCCGCTCTCGATCTGGCGCAAGATGAAGCGCAAGAACATCAGCTTCGAGGAGCTGTCGGACATCATGGCCTTTCGCATGATGGTCGACACCGTGCCGAACTGCTACGCGGCGCTGGGCGTGATCCATGGCCGCTACGCCATGGTCCCGGACCGCTTCAAGGACTTCATCAGCACGCCCAAGCAGAACGGCTACCGCTCGCTGCACACCACCATCTTCGGCCCGGAGCAGCGCCGCATCGAGGTCCAGATCCGGACCCGCGAGATGCACGAGATCGCCGAGCTGGGCGTGGCCGCGCACTGGGCCTACAAGCAGGAGCGGCGGCTGACCGACGGCCGCCAATATCGCTGGATCCGAGGTCTGCTAGAGATCCTGGATCAGGCCGCCGGGCCGGAAGAGTTCCTCGAGCACACCAAGCTCGAGATGTTCCAGGACCAGGTGTTCTGCTTCACGCCGAAAGGCGACCTGATCGCGCTGCCGCGCGGGGCGACGCCGGTCGACTTCGCCTATGCGGTCCATTCCGAGGTCGGCGAC
>CADEGR010000126.1 GCA_902826935.1 uncultured Alphaproteobacteria bacterium
AGCTCCTTGACCTTGTCGAACTTGGCCGGGAAGCCGCCGCGATCGGCCAGGATCAGCGCAGCATCGGCTATGCCAGCATCGCCCTGTCCCGCACCGGCCGGCCGGTGGATCTGCAGGAATGCGGCCTGATCATGCCGCCGGATCGCTTCCTGATCGCGACCGAGGACTATCCCCTCACGCGGCGGCTTTACGCTTATGTCAATGCCGCCGTGACCGACGCGCAGCGCGCGGCCTTCCTCGCCTTCCTGCTCGGCACTGGCGCAGACCAGGGCCAGGCCGTGCTCGATCGGCACCTGGTCGATCTGCGCGTGCGCACGGCGCCGCCGGCCCTCGACCGCTGGCGCTGGCAGACGGTCGGCGAGCAGCCGACCAGGCAGCCGGAATTGCGCAACCGCTATCGCGCCGCGATCAAGACGGCCACACGCCTGTCGACCACCTTCCGCTTCCGGCCCGGCAGCCGCCTGGCGCTGGACAGCCGCGGCGAGCGCGACATCGCGGCGCTGGCGGCCAAGCTCGCGGCCGAGCGGATCGCGCCCGAGCGGCTGCTGCTGTTCGGCTTCGCCGACGCGGCGGGCGATGCCGGCGGCAATCGGCGCCTCGCCGGCAAGCGCGCCGAGCTGGTCGCCGAGCGGCTGGCCGAGGCCGGCGTGCAGCTGGACCGGCGCGCCGTGGTCGGGATCGGTGAGGAAGCGCCGATCGCCTGCAACTATCAGCCGGATGGCTCAGCCGACGCCCTGGGCCAGGCGCGCAATCGCCGGGTCGAGGTCTGGCTCAAGGCGCCTGGCTGAGCGAGTGGCCTAAGCTGGCGGCGGCCGGCCGGCAAAAGGCCCTGCAAAGGCCGCCGGCCCTGGCTATAGTCGCCGCCGGCCGCGCCTTGGCACAAGCCGCAATGGCGCCAGCCGCCGGTGCGCCCCGGCGGCGCCGGCGGCCGATCGCAAGCGCCAACAACAAGGCGCGGTCACGAGCCGTGCCAGTCGTGGAGAGGAAGCATGTATCAAAACGTCCTCCTGCCCTTCGATCTCGCCGACAAGCATTGCTGGCGCAAAGCTTTGCCGATCGCGGTGTCGTTGTGCGAAGGGCACGAGGCGCGGCTGCATGTCATGACCGTGGTGCCGGAGCTGGGCCAGTCGCTGGTCGGCCATACCATGCTGGCCAGCGTCGAGACCCGCACGCTGGAGCAGGCGCATAGCCAGCTGAAAAGCTTCGTCGCCGCCCAGGTGCCCCCGGGCATCGAAGTCCGCCGGCATGTCGCGCAAGGCCGGATCTACCAGCGGATCATCGAGCGCGCGGCCGAGATCGAGGCCGATCTGATCGTGATGGCCGCGGTCCATCCGGAGCGCGAGCGCTATCTGCTGGGCGCCAACGCCGATCGGGTGGTCCGCCATGCGGGCTGCTCGGTCATGATCGTCCGCGACTAGCCGCAAGGGGCCCGCCCGTGGTCCGACGACTGCTGCATCTCCTGTTCGACCTGGCCCTCCTGATCGCCTTCATCGCGCTCGCCCAGCGCACCCGCAACCAGGGTGCCGCCGCCTATGTGTTCGCCTTCCTGGCCGGCAATTCCCTGGTCGATCTGGGCAATAGCTGGCGCCTGCTGCTGGGCGGCGGTGCTGGCCCCTCGCCCACCTCGCTGCCGAAATGGCTGCAGCGACTGATCATCGGCAACTGAACAGCGCTGACGAGCCGGCTCAGGCCAGCGGCGGGTTGAGGGTACGTCAAAACGGGATCCGCTGGCCGTCCCAGGCGAACAGTCGGCCGCTGTCGGCCGGCGTCAGCTGCTCCAGCACGGCGAGCAGGCGCCGGGCCGCGAAGTCCGGCGTGAACAGGCGCTCGGCCGGCACGTTGGTGCGAAAGGGACCGGACAGCTCGGTCGCGACCGTGCCGGGATGGAGGCCGACGCAGAGCGCTGCCGGCCAACGGCGGGCGAGCTCGAGGGCGAGCGTGCGCAGCAGCATGTTCAAGGCGGCCTTCGACGCGCGGTAGCCGTACCAGCCGCCCAGCTGGTTGTCCTCGATGCTGCTGACCCGCGCCGAAATCGCCGCGAACACCGCCTTGCGCTCGCGCGG
Organism: uncultured Alphaproteobacteria bacterium; assembly: GCA_902826935.1. Lineage (GTDB taxonomy): Bacteria > Pseudomonadota > Alphaproteobacteria > Geminicoccales > Geminicoccaceae > CADEGR01. The sequence goes on from CADEGR010000126.1 coordinate 2,064, forward strand.
CAGGAGCGGCAGGAAATGCTTGGCCACCAGCGCCGGCCCGACCGCGTTGATCTGGAACAGCTCGGTCAAGGCCGCAGCCTCCAGCGCCCGCCAGCTCTTCTCCGGCTGCAGGCGCGGCCCGTCATGCAACCGGCCGGTCGCGACCAGGACCAGATCGACGCTTCGCAGGCTGGTCCGGGCGACCTCGGCCGCGGCGACGATGCTGGCCTCGTCCAACAGATCGAGCGGCTGCGGCTGGAGCTTCGCATGGTCGGGCGCCAGCGGCCGGCGGGCGCAGGCCAGGACCCGGGCGACCTGCGGGCTGGCCGCGAGGGCGGCCGCGAGTGCCCTGCCAATCCCGCCGCTTGCCCCGATCACGACCGCATGCAGAGGCATGGCGAAGGATGGCCAGGCAAGGCCGTCGGCCGGCCGGTCTGAATCGGTCATGGCAGCCGCCGCAGGCACCGTTGGCAGGTCAGCAAATTCTTTCTCCGGCAGAGCTTCGGCCTATCCCGAATGTGGTTGGCGAGGGCGGACAGCCCAGGAACAAACCCCCTGATGCCAGCCACGGAGCGCGGCATCGCTGATTGGAAGGATCACACCGATGAAGCGTTTCTCGATGACCGTTGCCGTGGTTGCCACCCTGGTCGGCGCTGCCAGCGCCATGGCGACCGAGCCGACCACCGGCGGCGTCAAGATCTATGGCACCGTCGACAACCATGTCGAGGCCAACCGCAACAGCAACTACGCCTACGGCTCCGAGGCGCGCGCCTACCAGAGCATCGGCACGATCCACAGCGGCACCGAGGTGTTCGGCACCCTCTACAACGACGTCTATGCCGACGAGAACACCAACTACGCCGACGGCGACAATGCGCTGGCCTGCCAGTCGATCGGCTCGATCGGCGAGTTCGAGGGCTGCAAGGGCAAGAACGAGGTCAAGCTCGAGAAGTAGTCCGCAACCAGACAATCGCCCCAAAGCCGGCGCCGACCGCCCCATCGGCGCCGCACGGGACGCCGGGGTGTCGCCCCTCCGCCCTGGCCATGCGCCCGCGATCCCCACCGATCGCGGGCGCAACCTTGTCGATCGCCCGCTCGCCTTGGCCGGCGCCAGCATGGCGAGGCTGGGAGCACCGGCTGCGCCGCTGCTCAGACCGGCGTCGCCAGCAGCGCCGCGAGATGGCGATCGACCTGGTCCTTGTAGGCCTGCTCGATCCCGAACAGTGCCAGGTGGCCGCCCAGGCTGTTGATCACCCTGAGCTCGCTGTTCGGGATCAGGGCCTGCTCGGCAGCGCAATCGCGCGGCGGGAAGAACATGTCCTCGTCGATCGGCATGACGAACGTCTTGGCCTTGATCCGGCCCAGCGCCGCTGCGAGGTCGCCGCCGGTATGCCGGCTGACGTCGCCACGCTGCCATTTCCAGGCGAGGCACAAGAGGTCGTTCGGGTCCATGGGCAAGAAGTAGCCCTCCATGAAATTGACCGTGAAGTCCTCGAGCGAGGAGAAGCCCAGGCCGCGCCAGACCTCCTGCTTGAAGAACTCGGTGCTCCAGCCCATCACCGCCCAGAGCCGCGCCTGGCGGCGCAGTCCGGCGGCGACGTCGGCGCCCGACCGGTACCAGCCGCCCCGCCAGCCCGGATCGGACCAGATCGCCTCGTTCAGGGTCTCGGCATAGAGGAAGTCGTGGTCGGTGTTCCTGGCGGTACCGGCGATCGGGGCGGCCCGCTGGACCATGTCCGGAAAACGGACCGCCCATTCATAGGTCTGCTGCGCACCCATCGAGCCGCCGGTCACCAGCGCCAGGCGCTCGATGCCGAGATGCTCGGTCAGGAGGCGATGCTGGGCCTGCACGTCGTCGCCGATCCGGACCTTGGGAAAGCGCGCCATGCCGCCCGGTCCCGCCGTGTTGTGCGGCGAGCTGGACAGGCCATTCCCGATCTGATTGACGATCACGATGTGGTACTTCGCGGGATCGAGCGCCCGGCCCGGCCCGACATAGACATCCGCCATGATCTTGCTGGTGCCGGAGTACCAGGTCGTGATCAGGATCGCGTTGTCCTTGGCTTCATTCAGCTTGCCGTAGGTGGCAAAGGCGAGTTGGCAGGCCCGGATCGTGCCGCCCTCTTCCAGCACCAGATCGCCGATGTCCTGCAGCTGGTAAGGGCCGTGATTGACCTCTGAATAGTAGTCGTTGACGATCATGACGCGGCCTCCATTCTGGGCGTTGGTGGCTGCGGCCGGCGCCGCGAGCAAGGACCAGGATAGTCGATCTCGCAGCCCCGGCTCCCCTCGAAGCGAGGTCGCCGATGACTCTGCCGACCCTGGCCAGCGACCGCCTGATCCTGCGCGCCTATCGGACGGAGGATCGGCCGGCCTTCGCGGCGCTCAATGCCGATCCCGAAGGCATGCGCTATTTCCCGGCACCGCTGACCCGGGCCGAAAGCGATGCCCTGATCGAGCGGATCCACGACCATGGCGCCCGCCACGGCTTCGGCTTCTGGGCGCTGGAGCGGCGCGCAGATGGCGCATTCATCGGCATGGCGGGCTTGGCCGTGCCGCGCTTTACGGCACCCTTCACGCCCTGCGTCGAGATCGGCTGGCGCTTGGCGCGCGCTTTTTGGGGCCATGGCTACGCGACCGAGGCCGCCCAGGCGTCGCTCGACTTCGCGTTCGGCCCCTTGGCCCTCGATCAGGTCGTGGCCTTCACGGTGCCGGCCAATCAGCGCTCGCAGGCGGTCATGGCGCGGCTCGGCATGCGCCGCGATCCGGCCGACGACTTCGAGCATCCCGAGGTGGCCGACGGCCACCCGCTGCGCCCGCATGTCCTCTATCGGATCGACCGCGCCGACTGGCCGGCCGGCTCAGCTGCCGCCTAGCTTGATCTCGATCTTGCTGAGCTCGCCCTGCAGCTTGAACAGCGCCGGCATCAGCTCCTCGCCATAGCCCAGCGCCACCGCCAGGCCGTACCAGCGCCGGACCGCGTCCGACAAGGGCGCGTAGGCCTCCTGGCTCTCGGCCAGGCGCCAGAAGTAGCTGACATCCTTCAGGCCGTTCTTGATCGCGAAGGCCGACTTGGTCGGATCGCCCTCGCCGAACAAAAGCGTCGCGAAGCGCTGGAAGATCACGCTGTTGCCGCCGCTCACCGAGATCAGCTCGTGCATCATCTTGGGATCGACCCCGGCCTTAAGGGCGGTGGTGCACGCCTCGATCACCAGCGCCGTGTTGCCGAGCGTCAGGAAGTTGTTGATCAGCTTCAGCGTATGGGCGCTGCCGAGCGGGCCGATATGGAAGATCTTGGCGCAGAAGGTCTCCAGCACCGGCCGCACCTGCTCGAACAGCGCCGCCTCGCCGCCGACCAGGACATTGAGCGTGCCGGCCTCCGCCTCCTTCGGCGTCAGGGTCATCGGCGCATCCATCATCTGCGCGCCCTTCGTTGCCAGCTCGGCCGCCAGCTGCAGGGTCGAGGGCGGCTCGGCCGTGGTCAGATCAAGGACCACGAGCCCTGGATGCGCGCCGGCCAGGATGCCATCGGGGCGCCGCACCAGATCGGTCATGACCTTCGAATCGGAGACGCAGGTGAACAGGATGTCCGACCCAGCCGCGAGCTCGCTCGGGCTCTTGCCCTCGGTGGCACCCCGCCCGAGCAGATCATCGATCGGCGCCCGGTTGCGGTGCCCCATCACCATCACCGGATAGCCGCCTGCCAGAATGTTCTTGGCGACCCCGTGGCCCATCAAGCCAGCGCCGATGAAGCCGATGCGCTTGGTCATTTTGGTTCTCCCCCCTGAACACGCCGGTCCCAGTTAGCCGCAGATCCCGGCCGATCACAACGGCAAGGGCTGGCGCCGTTGCTGCAATCCGGTCCGGCGCGGCAGCAATTGACCTCAAGCGACTGACCATGCGCTCGCGTCAGCCCAGGCAGGTTTCGCCGCCGCCCGAAACGCTGCACACTGTTCGCCAAAGCAACCACCAGACAGCAGGAGGCACCCCCATGCTGGGCGATCCACCCGTCGTCACCTTGCGGCGCAACTTCGAGCGGCCAAGCGCTGCGCAGCTCGCCGCCTTCGCCGGCGTGCCGACCGGCTTCGTGGTCGATGCCCAGATGGGCCAGGGTGCCATCGATCATCGGATCAAGCCGCTCTGGCCGGAGAGCATCTTCGCCGCTCCGGCGCTGACCGCGGATTGCGGGCCGCGCGACAATCTGGGGCTGCTGGTTGCGCTGGAGGTGGCCCTGCCCGGCGACGTGATCGTGCTCGCCACCGGCGGCTATGACGGCACCGCGGTCTTGGGCGACCACGTCGCCGCCATGGCCAAGAACAAGGGTGTGGTCGCCTTCGTCACCGACGGCCTGGTGCGCGATGTCGACGGCTTGATCGCGGTCGGCTTCCCGGTCTGGGCGGCCGGCGTCTCGCCGAACAGCCCCTACAAGAGCGGCCCTTGCGAGGTCGGCGCCGCGGTCACCCTGGGCGGCGTCGCGATCGCTTCGGGCGATCTTTTGATCGGCGATCGCGATGGCGTCGTGGTGGTGCCGCGCGCCCGGATCGATGAGGTCGCGGGCGGCCTCGCCGAGGTCCGCGCCAAGGAGGATGAGATGGGCCGGGCGATCGCTGCCGGGCTCACGGCACCAGGTTGGGTCAGGGAGCTCTTGGCCTCGGAGCGCACGCGCCGGCTGGACTGAGCGCGCCGGTCAACGGGAATCAGCTTCTCAATCGGTCGCAAAGCTGAAATACTCGCTCGCTGAATACCGAGGTCGCAAAGACCCTTTGACATGGGGAGGTACAGCATGCGCAGTCTCACGCGCGGGTTGCTGGTCGCAAGCTTGCTATGCGGCGTCGCCGGGCCGGCCTTTGCTGCCGATCTCGTGATCTGGTGGAACAAGAGCTACTACCCCGAGGAAGATCAGCAGTTCGACAAGCTGATCGCGGAGTTCAAGGAGCAGACCGGCAAGGACGTCGAGCTGGTCTACTACACCAACGAGGACGTGCCGAAGAAGGTCCTGGCCGCGCTCACCGCGGGTCAGCCGCCGGACCTGTCCTACGGCTTCCTGTTCGATCTCCAGCATACTGCGCGTTGGGCCTATGACGGCGTGCTCGAGGACGTCTCGGACGTGGTCGAGCCACTCAAGCCGCATCTGCTGCCGACCGCGCTCCAGGCGGTCACCCTGCAGAACGGCCAGACCGGCAAGGCCTCGATCTACGCCATGCCGGTGGCGCAGCAGATCGAGCATATCCACGTCTGGAAGAGCCTGGTCGAGCAGGCCGGGCTGAGCCTCAACGACATTCCCAAGACCTGGAACGAGTGGTGGGGCTGGTGGTGCGAAACCGCCCAGCCGGCGGTGCGCCAGGCGACCGGCAACCGGCAGGTCTATGGCGTCGGCCAGCCGATGTCGTCGTCCGCCTCGGACACGATCTTCGCCTACATGATGTTCCTGAACGCCTTCGACGTGAAGCTGGTCGACGACCAGGGCAACCTCACGGTCGACGATCCCAAGACCCGAGACGGCATGATCGCGGCCATGGAGAGCTACACCAAGCCCTTCATCGATGGCTGCGTGCCGCCCGGCGCCGTGAACTGGCAGGACAGCGACAACAACGTCAACTTCAAGAACCAGATCACGGTGATGGTGCCGAACCCATCGCTCTCGATCCCGGCCTCGGAGTACGCGAACAAGGATCGCTACTTCAAGGAGATGGTCACCATGGAGTGGCCGGATAAGCCCGATGGCCGGCCGATCGAGTACATTGCCTCGATCAAGACCGCCGTGATCTTCAAGGACGCGCCCAACAAGGAGGCGGCCAAGGAGTTCATGCGCTTCTTCATGACGCCCGAGCGCCAGGGGCCGTATCTCGAGAACTCGCTGGCCCGCTGGTTCCCGGTCGACAAGCGGCTGATCGAGCGGCCCTACTGGCATGACCAGTCGGATCCGCATCGGGTGGTCGAGGTGGCGCAGTACACCCAGCGGCCGCAGACTATCTGGCCGCAGGTCCTCAACTACAAGATCATCGCCGTGAATGCCGAGAACGCCTACGGGCGAGCGGTCGGTCGCGTCGTTCTGGAAAGCTGGAGCGCGGCCGATGCCGTCGATGAACTGATCGCGCGCATCAAGGAGGTGGCTGGCAGCAGCTGACCATCCCAACGCCTCGGGAGCCGGCCGCCATGCCGGTTCCCGGGCCGCGTCCGATGCCAGGTGAGGGAGATCCGTCATGGCTGTTTCTGTTGCCAGGCTCCCCGCCCAGCAGGCCGAGACCGGTCGCTGGTCGCCCGAGACAGTTTGGGGGACCATCTTCGTCATCCCCTATGTCGTGGTCTTTCTCGCACTGGTGGTCTGGCCGGTCGCCTATGGCGTCTGGCTGGGCGCCGATCTGTCGAACTACCGCCGCCTGTTCGCCGATCCGATCTATCTCGGCACGGTCTGGAACACGGTTCTGTTTCTCGGCCTCGGCATCAATATCAAGCTGCTGCTGGCGCTGCTGCTTTCAGGCTTCTTCGCCCAGACCAAGCCCTGGATCCGCTGGCTCAGCGTGATCTTCATCCTGCCTTGGGCGGTGCCCTCGATCCCCACCATCTTCTCGTTCCGCTGGATGCTGAACTCCGAGTGGGGCATGTTCAACGGCCTGCTCTGGTCGCTGTTCGGCATCGAAGGGCCCTGGTGGCTGATCAAGCCGCACTATGCGATGGGCTCGGTGATCTTCGTCCATATCTGGAAGTACCTGCCGTTCTGGACGCTGATCCTGCTCGCCGGCCGCATGGCGATCCCAACCGATCTCTATGAAGCGGCCCGGATCGATGGCGCCACGCGGATGCAGCAATTCCGGTTCGTGACCTGGCCGCAGCTCAAGAACCTCTACGTCACCAGCCTCCTGCTCTCGACCATCTGGAGCCTGGGCGACTTCAATAGCGTGTATTTGCTGACCGGCGGCGGTCCGGCCGACAAGACTCACGTCCTGGCCACGCTAGGCATCCGCTACGCCTTCAACCTGCAGGAGCTCGGCACCGGCGTCGCCACGGTCATGACCGCGCTGCCGATCCTGGTGCCTCTAGTGATCCTGCTGGTGCGCCGGCTGGGTGGGAGGGTCGAGCGATGAGCGCTGCCCAGGCACCGGCCCGCGCCATGCCGGCACCGGCCTCCGCGGTCCGCAGCAGCGGCAGCTACACGTTCCGCCGCGTGTTCGCCGAGACCGGCAACATCATCCTGGCGGTGGTGATCCTGGTGTGGACGCTGCTGCCGCTCTACCACATGCTGATGCTCTCGGTGACGCCGCTGGACGAAACCTTCGCCGGCCGCTTCTGGCCGGTCACGCCGACCCTGGAGAACTACCGCACGGTGTTTGCCCAGGATCATTTCTTCCTGCAGAACTTCTGGCAGCAGCTCGGCAACAGCATCTTGGTCGCAGTCGCCACCATGGTCATGGTGCTGGTGGTGGCGAGCCTGGCGAGCTTCGCGATCGGCCGGCTCAAGCTCCGCTTCGGCCACATTATCTCCAACACCGCGCTGCTCACCTACCTGATCCCGGCCGCGTTCGTGGCTGTGCCCTTCTACGTGGTGATGGCCCAGTATCACCTGCTCAACACGCTCTGGGCGCTGGTCTTCGCGATGTCGACCTTCGCCATCCCCTATGCGATCTGGGTCTTGCGCCAATACAGCGAGAACGTCCCGTTCGAGCTGGACGAGGCCGCCAAGGTCGATGGCGCCACGCCGTGGCAGATCTTCTATCTGGTCTATATCCCGCTCTTGCGCCCGGCGTTGATCGCGATCGGCACCTATTCGCTGCTCCTGGCCTGGAACGAGTATCTCTACGCGTTCCTGCTGCTCTCGACCGAGAAGCAGCACACCATCCCGGTCGCCATGGGCTACTTCCTGGTGACCGACGATTCGCCCTGGGGCCTCTTGATGGCGACCGCGATCATCTATTCGCTGCCGCCGGCCGCGCTCTACTACTCGGTCCGGAAATACATGGTGTCCGGCCTGACCGCGGGTGCCACCAAGACCTGAGGCTGTCGATCCGCCCGCCGCAAGTGGCCGCGGCAGAAGGAGAGCGATGCCGCACTGGCCGACCACGCCGCTGACCGAGCGCTTCGGCCTGCGCTACCCGATCATCCAGGCGCCGATGGCCAGCGCTGCCACGGCCGAGCTGGCCGCCGCCGTGGCCAATGCCGGCGGCCTCGGCTCCTACGGCTTCGCGATGACCCCGGTCGACCGGCTGGCGGATGAGATCGCGGCGATCCGGCGGCTGACCAACCAGCCGGTCAACTTCAACTTCTTCTGCCATGCGCCGCCGGTGCCCGATCCCGAGCGCGATCAGCAGATGGCCGACCGCTTGGCGCCGCTCTATGCAGCGTTCGACCTCAGCCCGCCCGCGGGGCCGGCGGCAGCACCCTACCCCACCTTCAGCGAAGCCCATCTCGAGATCCTGCTGCCGGCCTTGCCGACCATCGTCAGCTTCCAGTTCGGCCTGCCGCCCCGCTTCCATATCGAGGCGCTGAAGGCGGCCGGCGCCTTCATCATCGGCACCGCGACCACGGTCGAAGAGGCGGTCTGGCTGGTCGAGCATGGCGCCGATGTCATCTGCGCCCAAGGCTTCGAGGCGGGCGGCCATCGGGGCACCTTCCTGCGCGATCCCGCCGCCAGCGAGATCGGCACGCTGGCCTTGGTGCCGCAGGTGGTCGATGCCGTGCGCTGCCCGGTGATCGCGGCCGGCGGAATCATGGACGGCCGCGGCATCGCGGCCGCACTGATGCTGGGCGCCGCGGCCGTGCAGATGGGCACGGCCTTTCTCGGCTGCCCCGAAGCGAAGGTCCAGCCGCTGCACCGGCGAGCCCTGCATGCCGGCACCGACACCCGGCTGACCAAGGCCTACTCCGGCCGGTCCGCGCGCGGCATCGCCAACCGCCTGATCGAGACGCTGGCCGCCCACGAAGCCGAGATCCCGGACTTCCCGCTGCAGCAGCATTTCTCGCGCCCGCTGAATGCGGCCAGCGCGCTGCGCGGCTCGACCGAATGCCTGCAGATGTGGGCCGGCCAGGGTGCGCCTCTGCTGCGCGAGCGCCCCGCGGCCGAGCTGCTCAAGATGCTGGCGCACGAGGCGGCAGCACTTCTCGCCTGAGCCCGCCGGCTCACCGGCCGGTGGGTGAGCCGTCTAAGCGTCCACAGCTGGCCAGAGCGGCTGGAGGACGGGCGGCAGGCAGGCGCCGATGGTCCGAGCGTTCGGTGCCGGCAGAAACCGGTGCCAGATGGCGAAAACATCCTGAACCAACGACGCCGGCGGCGCGTGATGGGCCTCGAGCTGCGCCCGCACCTGGCCGAGGAAGGCGTCGGCCGAGGCCGGCACGACCATCTGGTCATGCAGCGACCAGCCCTCGATGAAGATGCCGCGCGGCAAAGCCGGCAGCGCATTGGCCACCGCCAGCACCTGATCGGGCGCAAGCGCCCGGCGCAGCTGGACCATGACCGCGCGCATCATCGCCTGGCTCTGGTTGATCGTCGCCAGCGCGGCTTGCTGCTTGAGCGCGATCAGCCAATCCCGATAGAGCTCCGTCGCCCGCTCGACGTCGATCGGCTGAGTCATGGCTGACACCTGTCGCTGGTTCTGATCCTGCAAGAACGCTCTGCTGCCCCTGCAGGTGCCAGCGCAACGCAAATTCGTGCCACAACGAGCGACCTTGCCAGCACTTGGGCTGTGGCGCAGCGTTGATACCGCGTCTCCGTTGAAGGCGCCGTTGTCAGCGCATTGCTCGGGCAGGCGCGGCGCACGACGGCTTCCAGGCGAGCTGGCGAAGCTGACACCAAGTGCCGCGCAAACCGGCGAGGAGCTGCGGCATCCAATCAGGCTTGCCGAAAGCATCGTTGCTCGTTGCCCGGCACCGCGCGACCCCGTTCACCGCAGCCTCCAAGCTGCGCCAGATCCGCCCAGCGCCGGCCAAGGGTTTTAGTGTGGTCGGCGCGCGCCCAGCGCCAGTGAGGGCTGCCAGGCCCACGGCCGCATGCCCAACATCCGCCAAACTTGCCCAACGCGCGGGCGTGAGCTCGGTGGTGACGCCGGTTTCGTCCAGACACACCAGCCGATTCGGGTCGATCCAGGGCTGGACGCGGCGCCCGGCTGCTCGCCGCTTCTGCCCGTCCGGCCCGCTTTTTAAACGCGCCCCGATCTGACTGAGGGTGAGATCCGATTCTTCAGCGCTCATCTGCAGGCGCCGCTCCTTATGGAGCGCCAGCTTGGCCGACGGCTGGCCTTGCATCGGCTTCGCCTCGACGCTGCCTCCTTGGAGTTTGCGCTGCACCCATTTGACCGGGGTCGAAACGCTGACCTGAAGCCGCCGGGCCACGGCGCGAGCCGAACTGCCAGCTTCGACCGCATCGATCAGGCCTTGGCGAAGATCCAATGAGCAAGCACGCGGCATGACACCTCCCAACTTCATGGGTCGGTCGCGAAAACCGCGCTGCAGGATCACCGAGAGCTTGCCGGCAAGCGCGACCTTGGCTTTCTTGGTGCCGGCACGCGCCGCCAAGCGCATGGCCCAGCGCTTGAATACACGGGCCTTGACCGGCTCGGTCAGGATGATGGCCGCCGTCTCGGACAGCGCCGTGCGCACGCCGCGATCGCCGATCGTCGAGATCCGCCGCTCACGTCCTGCTCGCCGGACTGGGAGCGCTTGGGCGTCAGGCCGAAATGCGCGCCGACCTGCCGGGACGCTCGAACGGATGCGGGATCGTCGGTCGCCAAGGCCCAAGTCAGCGACACCAGCACGCCACGCCGGGCGCCGACCTCAACCGCCTGGCCCGATCATCACGCCGCGCCCATGACCGCGCTCGGCGCTCGAATCCCTGGAACTCCCGATGCAGCACCGAGCTTGCCGCCAACAAGGCGTCTGCGATGGTCGTCAGGGTCGGGTGACTCTCGACCAGCGCGCGGACGCGGGCCTCGAAGGTG
>CADEGR010000127.1:133-12960 GCA_902826935.1 uncultured Alphaproteobacteria bacterium
GCTCCGAAGGCCAAGCCGGTCGTCAAGAAGACCGCTCCGAAGGCCAAGCCGGTCGTCAAGAAGACCGCTCCGAAGGCCAAGCCGGTCGCCAAGAAGGCCGCTCCGAAGGCCAAGCCGGTTGCCAAGAAGACCGCTCCGAAGACCAAGCCGGCCGCCAAGAGGACCGCGCCCAAAGCCAAGCCGGTTGCCAAGAAGGCCATGCCTGCGAAGGCCAAGCTCGGCGCCAATGGCAGCTTCTTGAACTAGCGCTTGCCTGACCGCGACGGCTGACTGCAGCCAGCCACGGCCCGAGCGTGCTGGGCCGATGGCCCGACGAAGATGACGTGGCATCCCCGATTGCCTTTGGCCGGCAATCGGGGACGTCGTCTGTCGGTTTGGCGCGAGCCCTCATGGGCAGGCCGCCCTGATCTGGCCAGCCGCCTGCCCCGGGTCATGGGCGCCTGGCATGCGTCGCTTGCAGTTCAGTGGCCTGCCGCTCCGGCACAGGCAGTCAGCCGAGCAGCAAGGCGTCCTCGTCGAGCTGACGACCGCCCTGGCTGAACAGAGCGATCAGGTCGGGGACATCCATGCGGGCACGCTGCTCGGCGGCAAGATCGAAGCAGATCCGGCCCTCATGCAGCATGATGGTGCGCTCACCGTGGTCGAGCGCCTGGCGCATGCTGTGGGTCACCATCAAGGTGGTCAGAGCCTGCTCGGCGACCAGCTCGCAGGTCAGCTCCAGGACGAACCCGGCCGTGCGCGGGTCGAGGGCGGCGGTATGCTCGTCCAGCAGGAGGATCCGGGTGGGCGCCAGGGTCGCCATGACCAGGCTGACCACCTGGCGCTGACCGCCTGAGAGCAGCCCCATGCGGTCGCCGAGCCGCCGTTCCAGGCCGAGGCCGAGCCGCGCCAGCCGCGCCTGAAACTCGCTGCGCCGGGCCGCCGAGACCGCCCGGCCAAGGCCGCGCCGGCGACCGCGGGCGGCCGCCAGCGCCAGATTTTCCTCGATCGACAGGGCTTCGCAGCTGCCGGCCAGCGGATCCTGAAATACGCGCGCGATCAGGGCCGCCCGGGCGGGCGCCGACCAGCGGGTGACATCCTGGCCCGCGATCTCGATCCGGCCACGCTCCGGCATCACGTCGCCGGTCAGCGCGTTCAGCAGTGTCGACTTGCCAGCGCCGTTGCTGCCGATCACGGTCACGAACTGGTTAGCCGGGATGCTGAGATCGAGGCCGCGCAGCGCCCGGCTCTCCAGGACCGTCCCGCGCCCGAAGGTGACGCAGAGGTCGGTGAGCGTGATCATGCTGCCGCACGACGCCCGCGCCAGGCCGCGAGCGGCGCCCGCATGCCGGGCATGATCAGGGCAACCGCAACCAGGAGCGCGGTCACGAGGTTGAGGTCGGAGGCCTCAAGGCCCAGCACGTCGGCATTCAAGGCCAGTGCGATCGCGAGCCGGTAGAGGATCGAGCCCAGGAGGCAGGCAACCACCAGCCAAGCCACCCGCCGCGCCGGCAGCAGCGTCTCGCCGACGATCACGGCAGCCAGGCCGACCACGATCGTGCCGGTGCCGATCGTGATGTCGGCAAAGCCGCTGGTCTGCGCGAATAGTGCGCCGGCGAGCGCCACCAGGCTGTTGCTGAGCGCCATGCCAACGCAGATCATGCGCCCCGTCGGCACGCCTTGGGCGCGCGCCATGCGCGGGTTGGCGCCGGTGGCGCGCATGGCGAGCCCCTGCTCGCTCGCGAGATACCAGATCAGCGTCCCGGCCACCGCTCCGACCACGATCAGGAGCGCCAAGGGCTGCAGCAGCATGTCCTTGAGGCCCAGCCCGGCAAAGGGCGTCAGCACGGTCGGCTCGTTCAAGAGCGCGATGTTAGGCCGGCCCATGATCCGCAGATTGATCGAGAACAGGGCGATCATGGTCAGGATGCTGGCGAGCAGATGCAGGATCTTGAAGCGCACATTGAGCAGCGCCGTGACCAGCCCTGCCAGACCGCCGGCGAGCAGCGCCAGCGCAGTCGCAAGATAGGGATTGAGGCCGGCCACGATGCCGCTGGCGGCAACGGCGGCGCCCAGCGGAAAGCTGCCATCGACGGTCAGATCCGGAAAATTCAAGATCCGGAACGACAGGCACACGCCAAGCGCCACCAGCCCATAGACCAGCCCGAGCTCGAGCGCGCCTAGGAAGGCGACCTGGCTCATCGTCGAGGCGGCGGTGCCCCGCGCGCCGCTACTTCACGACCGTCTTGGCCCGGGCCAGGACCGCCTCGGGCAGGCTCACCCCCATGCTCGCGGCCGCGGCCGGATTGACGAACAGCTCGGTGATCTGGACGCCCTCGACCGGAATGTCGCCCGGGGCCTCGCCGTTCAGCACGCGGACCACGATCTTGCCGGTCTGAACACCGACATCGTGGTAATTGAAACCGAGCGCCGCGATCGCGCCGCGCGGCACCGAATCCGTGTCCCCGGCAAAGACCGGCAGCTGGTTGTCGCGGCCGACCTTGATGATCGCCTCGAGGGCCGTCACGACCGTGTTGTCGGTCGGCACGTAGATCGCGTCGACGTTGTCGACCAGGCTCTCGACCGCGGTCTGCACGTCCGCCGAACGCGGCGCTGCCACCTCGACGATGTCGAGGCTGCGGGTCGGCGCCTCCTGCTGCAGCAGCTCGATCAGGGTCACGGAATTCGCCTCGCCCGGATTGTAGGGCACGCCGATCCGGACCACGTCCGGCAGAATCTCCTTGATCAGATCGAGATGCTGGCCGATCGGCGAGAGGTCCGACATGCCGGTGACATTGGCGCCCGGATGCTGCGGATCGCTGACCAGCTTGGCGGCCTTGGGATCGGTCACGGCGGTGAACACGATCGGAATATCGCTGGTTGCGCCGACCACGGCCTGGGCCGAGGGCGTGGAGATCGGAACGATCACGTCCGGCGCCTCGCCAACCAGCTTCTGGGCGATCTGGGCGGCGGTCGCCGGATTGCCCTGGGCGCTCTCATAGGTGAAGGTGAGGTTCTCACCGTCCTTGAAGCCAGCGGCTGCCAGCGCCTCCTTGATGCCGTCCCGCGCGGCATCCAAGGCCGGATGCTCGACAATCGCGGTCACCGCGACCGTCTTTGCCTCCTGGCCCAGGGCCACGCCTGGCACCGCGCCCGCCATCGCCAGCAGCCACCCGAGCGCTGCGACTTGGTTGAACCTGGTCATATGCTCGCCCTTGTTCATTAGGTTCGGCGCCAGCCTAACAAGCTTTTTGCCCTGCCGTCGAGCGTCCGGCTCAGCCGGCCGCCCAGCGCAGCAGCTGATAGCCGGCGAACAGGCCAGCCCCGACCAGCAGCCAGATCGCCGCTTGGCGAACCAGGTGCCGCTGCCGACCCGCCAAGGGCAGCACCATCGGCAGCACCAACAGCAGCACGCAGACCAGATAGACCAGACGCATCAGCTGATCGTCGCTCACCCTTCGTCCTCCCTGGTCCGCTGCGCCGACGTTGCATCCGCAGGCCCGCGGCCGCTCTCAGCTTGCCCGCAGGCTGCTCTCGGGCTAGGGTCCGGCCAGTCCGGCGTCAATCACCTTTCTCGGATCGCGCAGCACCCGTGACCGCCCAGCCCGTGCCCTCCTCGCCGCTGGTCCACCTGGCCTTGCCCAAGGGCCGGATGGAGACCGGCGTGCTTGCGCTCCTGGCCGATGCCGGCATCCGGGTGACCTTTGGCCGGCGCGGCTATCGCCCATCCTTGTCGCTGGAAGGCTTCGAGACCAAGATTCTGAAGCCGCAGAACATTGTCGAGATGCTGCATCTGGGCTCGCGCGACCTGGGCTTCGCCGGCGCCGATTGGGTGGCCGAGCTGGGCGCCGAGCTGGTCGAGGTGCTCGACACCGGCCTCGACCCGGTCCGAGTCGTTGCGGCCGCCCTGCCGGAATTCGCCGGCGACGACCTGGCCCAGCGGCTGCCGTTCCGGGTCGCGTCCGAATACCAGCAGCTGACCCGGGCCTGGCTCGAGCGGCGGGGATTGAAGGCCCGGGTCGTGCGCTCCTACGGCGCCACCGAGGTGTTTCCGCCGGAAGATGCCGACCTGGTGGTCGACAACACCGCGACCGGCGAGACGCTGAAGGCCAACGGTCTGATCATCATCGATGAGCTGATGCGCTCCTCGACCCGGCTCTATGCCAATCCGGCAGCGCTCGAGGTGCCGGAGAAGCGGGCGCGGATCGAGCGGCTGACCCTGCTGCTGCGCTCGGTCCTGGATGCCCGCCAGCGGGTCATGCTGGAGGTCAATGTCGCGGCCGAGCATCTGGAAGCCGTGATCGCGGTCCTGCCGTCGATGCGCGAGCCGACCATGTCACCGCTGCACGGAGCACGGGGCTTCGCCCTCAAGGCGGCAGTGCTGCGCCGCGACCTGCCGGCGATCATTCCCGAGATCAAGGCGCGCGGCGGCACCGATCTGGTGGTGACCGCGCTCGCCCAGATCGTGTCATGAGCACGCGGCAGGCCTCGGTCGAGCGGCGCACCCTCGAGACCCGGATCAGCCTCGAGCTCAATCTGAATGGTAGCGGCCAGGCCGAGATCGGCACCGGGATCGGCTTTCTCGACCACATGCTGACCGCGCTGGCCAAGCATGCCCGCTTCGATCTGCGCCTGCAGTGCGAGGGCGACCTCGAGGTCGACGACCACCACACCGCCGAGGACTGCGCCCTGGCGCTCGGCCAGGCGCTGGATCAGGCACTTGGCGAGCGCCGCGGCATCGCCCGCTTCGGCTCGGCCTATGCGCCGCTCGATGAGGCCCTGGCGCGGGTCGTGGTCGATCTCTCGGGCCGGCCCTGTGCCGTGGTCGAGCTGGGCCTGACGCGCGAGATGATCGGCGAGATCGCGGCCGAAAACCTGACCCATGTGTTCGTCTCGCTGGCCATGGCCGGGCGCATGGCGCTGCATGTCGACCTGCTGCGCGGCCAGAACGACCATCACCGGGCCGAAGCCGCGTTCAAGGCGCTGGCCTTGGCCCTGCGCCAGGCCGTGGCGTTGGACGGCTCGAGCGGAGTGCCGAGCACCAAGGGGGTGCTGTGAGCGCCGCCGAGGTCGTGGTGGTGCCGACCGGCGTCGCCAACCTCGCCTCGGTGCTGGCCGCGATCGAACGCCTGGGCGGGCGGCCACGGCTGGCCCAGGACGCGGCGGCGATCGCCGAGGCCAGCCACGTAATTCTGCCCGGCGTCGGCACCTTCGGCGCGACCATGGCCGGGCTGCAAGCGGCCGGTCTTGATCAGGCGCTGGCGGCACGCATCCGCCAGGGTGCCGCCACCTTCGCGATGTGCGTCGGCCTGCAGGTGCTGTTCGAGTCGAGCGAGGAGAGCCCGGGCGTCGCCGGGCTCGGCGTGATCACCGGTTCGGTCCAGCGGTTCCCCGCTTCGGTCAGGGTGCCGCAGTTCGGCTGGAACCGGATCGAGCCCGCGGCCGGCTGCCACTCCATCGAACCCGGCTACGCCTATTTTGCCAACAGCTACCGGGCGCTGGCGGCACCTGGCTGGGCCACCGCCGAAGCCGAGCATGGCGGTCGCTTCGTTGCCGCCATCGAGCGCGACCAGGTGATCGCCTGCCAGTTCCACCCCGAGCTGTCGGCCGCTTATGGCCATCGGCTGCTCGGCCGCTGGCTGGAGGGCTGAACCGATGCTGACCCGGCGCATCATCCCTTGCCTCGATGTCTCCCATGGCCGGGTGGTCAAGGGGGTCCGCTTTCAGGGGCTGCGCGATGCAGGCGATCCGGCCGAGCGGGCGGCGCTCTATGAGCAGCAGGGTGCCGACGAGATCGTGATCCTGGACGTCTCGGCCACGCCCGAGGGCCGCGGCAACCAGGCCGAGACCGTGCGCAAGGTGCGCCACGCCTTGGGCATTCCGTTGACCGTGGGCGGCGGCATCCGCAGCGCCGACGACGCGAAGGCGTTGTTGGACGCTGGCGCCGACAAGGTGTCGGTCAACAGCGCCGCAGTCGCCCGGCCGGCCTTGCTGAGCGATTTGGCCGAGCGCTTTGGCCGGCAATGCACGGTGCTGGCGATCGATGCCGCCTGGCGGGATGGCCGCTTCGAGGTCCTGGTCAAGGGCGGCCGCGAGGGCACCGGCGTCGACGCGATCGCCTGGGCCAAGGATGCGGAGCAACGTGGTGCCGGCGAGATCCTGCTGACCAGCTGGGACCGCGATGGCACGCGCGAGGGCTATGATCTGGCGCTGACGCGGGCGATCGGCTCGGCCGTGCAGGTTCCGGTGATCGCCTCCGGCGGTGCCGCCGGTCCCGAGCATCTGAAGGAAGCGTTCGAGGCCGGTGCCGATGCCGTGCTGGCGGCCTCGATCTTCCACGATGGCGATCTGACCGTGGCCGACGTCAAGGCGGCGCTGATCGCTTTGGGCGTGCATGTCCGACCATGATCATCCCTTCGATCGATCTCCAGGACGGCCAGGCCGTCCAGCTCATCGGCGGCGCCGAGAAGGCCCTCGACGCCGGTGACCCGCGGCCGCTGGCGACCCGCTTCGGCCGGGTCGGCGAGATTGCGGTGGTCGATTTGGATGCGGCGCTGGGCCGAGGCGACAATACCGCGGTGATCGAGGCGCTGCTGGAGCTGGCCCCCTGCCGGGTTGGCGGCGGCATCCGCTCGGTCGAGGCGGCGGTCCGCTGGCTCGACCGGGGTGCGGTCAAGGTGGTGCTCGGCACGGCGGCGCGGCCGGAGGTGCTGCAGGCGCTGCCGAAGAACCGGGTGATCGCTGCCCTCGACGCCCGCGATGGCGAGGTCGTGGTCGAGGGCTGGCAAAAGGCGACCGGCGCCGATGTGCTGGAGCGCGTGGCGGCGTTGCGGGACCTGGTCGGCGGCTTCCTGGTCACCTTCGTCGAGCGCGAAGGCCGGCTGGGCGGCACGGATCTGGCCTTCGCCCAGCGGATCAGGGCAGCGGCCGGCGCTGCGGCGGTGACCATCGCGGGCGGCGTGACCACGGCGGCTGAGGTGGCGGCCCTCGACCAGCTGGGCTGCGACGCCCAGATCGGCATGGCGCTCTACACCGGCAAGCTGCCATTGGCCGAGGCATTCGCGGCCCCGCTCAAGAGCGATCGGCCGGACCAGCTCTGGCCGACCGTGGTGGCGGACGAGCGCGGCGTGGCGCTCGGCTTGTGCTACTCCGATCTGGCCTCGCTGAGCGCCGCCCTGGAGCGGGGTCAGGGCATCTACCACTCTCGCGCCCGTGGCTTGTGGGTCAAAGGCGAGAGCTCGGGCGCCGGCCAGGAGCTGCTGGCGGTCAGGGCGGACTGCGATCGTGATTGCCTGCGCTTCACGGTGCGCCAGGCGCCGCCCGGCTTCTGTCATCTTGGGACCCGGACCTGCTTCGGGCCGGACACAGGTTTGGGCGCGCTCACCCGGCGGCTGGCGGAGCGCCGGCAAGCCGCACCCGCAGGCTCCTACAGCGCGCGGCTGTTCGCCGATCCGGACCTGCTGGGCGCCAAGCTGCGCGAGGAGGCGGCCGAGCTGGCCGAGGCCGAAACCCGCGAGCATGTGGTCCACGAGGCCGCGGACGTGCTGTACTTCACGCTCTGTCGCTTGGCCCGGGACGGCATCGATCTGGCCGAGGTCGAGGCGGTGCTGGATCGCCGCGCCCTGAAGGTCACGCGGCGCGATTGACCTGGATCAACCCGTTAAACCGCCGGCGCGCTAGGGTGATGGCATGATTGACTGGATCCACGACCTCGGCCGCAAGCAGCTGGCCGCCTCGCTGGGGCTCGGCCTCGGCCTGCTCCTGCCCGCGACCACCGCCGGTGCTGCCGGGGATGCCGACGCGGGCGGCCGCCTGACCCAGCAATGGTGCACCAGCTGCCATGTTGCCGACGGCACGGCCGGCACTGACGCAGCACCGCCCTTGCCGGAGCTGCTGCGTGGCCAGCAGCGGACCAGCGATCAGCTGCGCGGCTGGCTGGCCGATCCGCATCCGCCCATGCCCAAGCTCGAGCTGTCGCGGCAGGAGATCGAGGATGTCGTCGCCTATCTGGAGCAGCTGGCGCAGCCCTGAACGGGCTAGCTCAGCGGCGCCAGACCGCGACGTCGCGCGGGGAAATGGTGGCGCCGCCGAGCAGGAAGCTGGTACCGGCCGGCGCCGGGGCTGGCTGCGGCGTCGGACCGTAGTTGAAGGCCAGGACTAGATCGCCGCGGCGGCGCAGCCGCACCGTCGCTGGTAGATCGAGCGGGGCCAGGTCCATGGCCCGCAGCTCCGCCGCCAGGTAAGCCTCGAGGAACGCCACCGAAGGCCAAAAGGCCAGATAGCGGCAGCGGCCGTCGGCGACCACGGCCGGCGCGCCGTCGGCGAATGATGCGAGCACTGGCAGCTCGGTGCTGATCGTCTCCCGCCAATGCGCCACCGCGAAACGCTGGTCCTGCCAGACCAGCTGGTCGGATAAGCCTGCGGGCAGCCGCTCGGCCTGCTCGATCCGCAGCCGCAGCAGCGCCTGGAGGGCACCCGGCGCCTGCTCGTCCGGGGTGCGCAGCTGCGCCGTCTGGCTGCCCGAGCGCGGCCCGAAAATCACGGTTGCGTTGCCGCGCTTGAAGGCGTCCAGCGCCGCGGGGGCGACGATCGGCAGGCTCGGCACCAGGACCAGGCGATAGGCGGCAAGATCGGCGCCCGGCCGCAGGACATCGACATCCATGCCGAGCCGCCGCAGGACGCCGTAGCAATCCTGCTGCAGCTGCTGCAGCGACAGGCCCGCCATCTCCGGCTGCACCTGGTAGACCCACTGGGATTCGTCGTCGACCAAGAGGGCGACCTCGGCCGGCGCCACCGGTTGGCCGTCCAGATCCAGCTGACGCAGCGCCTCGAGCGCTGCCTGGACTTCGGCCATGGCCGGGCTGGGCGCGGCATCGGCCCGCAGCAGGCCAGGCTGCATCTGTTCCGGCCCGAAAGGTGCCTGGCGCCAAGGCTGGAAGCTCACGACCTCGGCGCCATGGGCGCGCGCTTCCAGCGTCCACAAGCGGACCATGCCGGCAGCCGGTGCCGGGCTCGGGGTCGGCCAGGCGAGCGGCCCGACCTGCTGCTCCATGACCCAGAAGCGGCCATCCTTGGCAACCCCTCGCCAGACATCGTGCTGAAAGGCCGTCAGATCCGGATCGCCGCCGCGCGCCGCGGCCAGATCGCGCGGCCCCTCATAAGTGGCCAGCTGCTCGGCCAGCGCCAGCGGGTAGCTGCTCCAGCCCAGGAGGTCGAGATCCTCGGCCAGCGCCCGATGATCCAGATCGTGGCAAAACGGCATGGCATTGTGGAGCAGGAAGCGCTCGGGCGAATGCTGCCGGACGATCTCGGCCTGCATGCGGTTGTAGGCGATCACCTGATGCGAGGCGAACCGATGGAAATCCAGCATATGGGCGGGATTGACCTGGGTCGCGGTATTCTGGGGCAGGCCCACCTCGGCGAAGTCGTCATAGTCCTGCCCCCAGACGATGGCGCCCCAGGCCTCGTTCAGCCGCTCGATCGCGCCATAGCGCCGGGCCAGCCAGCGCTGGAAGGCGGGCCGGCAATGGGGCGCGTAGGACAAGACGGTGTCGTGGGCGCCATATTGATTGTCGAGCTGCCAGCCGACCACGGCCGCATGGCGGCCATAGCGCTTGGCGAGCAGGGCGCAGATCCGGGCGGTCTCCTCGCGCCAGGCCTGGCTGGAAAAGCAGTAGTGCCGACGCGCGCCGGCACGACGCGGCCGGCCGTTGACGTCCCACGCCAGGATCTCCGGCCGCTGCTCGACCAGCCAGGGCGGCGGAGCGGCAGTCGGCGTGCAGAGCACCACCTGCAGCCCAGCCAGCCCAAGCACGTCCAGCACCCGGTCGAGCCAGTCGAAGTCGAACCGGTCGCGGGTCCGCTCATAGCGCGCCCAGGCGAATTCGCCGATGCGCACGAAGCGCACACCCAGCTCGACCATCGCCCGGACGTCGTCAGGCCACCGGTCTTCCGGCCAATATTCCGGATGATAGCAGACGCCGAGCATGGTGATGTCGCGGTTCCGTCGAGCCGCCAGTCCGTGCCGGCAGCCTCGCTGATGCGCTCCCGAGCGACTTGGCGGCGCCGGCTGGCAACCATGGCATGCCAACGACCCCAAGACGGTCGACCGCGCCGCTAGCACGGTCGACACTCGCTCTCTGCTATGCCCGGCCGCGGGCGCTGCTGGCAAGAGGGCGCCAGCGCTACGGGCAGTTTTTCCCGGCAGATGCCACGGCCAGCCCCGGCTTGGCGGCGCTGCGGCTGGTGGGCCCGGCAGGATTCGAACCTGCGACAACGCCGTTATGAGCGGCGCGTTCTGACCGCTGAACTACAGGCCCACTCCGGCCGGCGTCCCCTTATCGCGGAGCCGCGGCCGCGTGGCAACCAGCGGTTTGCCGGCCTTGATTACTCGGCGGCTTCAACCAAGCACGGCACGTGGCAAAAGCGGGTGACATCGACCAAGCCCTGATCCGAAATCCGCAGCTCCGGGATGACCGCCAGCGCCAGCAGGCTGTGCTGCATGTAGGCGTTGTTGATCCGGCAGCCGCACGCCGCCATCGCCTGGATCACCGCATCGGTCTGGGCCGCCACCAGGTCGGCTCGCTGGTCCGACATCAGACCGGCGATCGGCAGCTCGACCAGCGCCTGCTCCTGACCGCCGGCTACCACCACGACGCCGCCGCCGACCTCCGCCAGCCGGTTGGCCGCCAGCGCCATGTCCGCCTTCGACGTGCCGACCACCAGCATGTGGTGGCAGTCATGGGCGACCGTGCTGGCGACGGCGCAAGGCTGGTCATAGCCGAATCCGGAAACGAAGCCGTTGACCACCTGGCCCGTGCCCTGATGGCGCTCGACCAGCGCCACCTGGCAGACATCCGCGGCCTGGTCCATCGCGACCAGCCCGTCCATCACCGGCAGCTGCCGGACCAGAGCGCGGGTCGGCGCCTGATTCTCGATGACGCCGATCACGCGGGCCTCGACCGAAGCGGCCCCATCCGGGGCGGCGATGTCGAAATCGGCGGCGGTGAGCGGCCGGGCCAGGCGCACCGTGCGGGTCGCGGTGGCCGGATAGGCGAAGCTTGGCAGATCGAGCGTGAGCGCCCCCGCCTGCGCCACCACCTGGCCGCGCGCGACCACCAGCTCGATCGGCAAGGTGACGAGATCGCTGGTCACGATCAGGTCGGCGAGGCGGCCCGGCGTGATGCTGCCCAGCGTCTGGGCCAGGCCGAAATGCTCGGCGGTGTTCAGGGTCGCCATCTGGATCGCCGTGATCGGCCGCAGTCCCTGGGCGATCGCGTGGCGCACCACCCGGTCCATATGGCCCTCCGCCACCAGCGTGCCGGCGTGGCAGTCGTCGGTGCAGAGCACGAACTGGCGGCTATCCAGCCCCTGCTCGGTGATCGCCTTGACCTGGCTGGCCACGTCGAACCAAGCGGAGCCCAGGCGCAGCATGGCGCGCATGCCCTGGCGCACCCGGCTGACCGCGTCGATCAGGCGGGTGCCCTCATGGTCGTCCTGCGGTCCGCCCGCGACATAGCCGTGGAACGCCAAGCCAAGATCGGGCGAGGCGTAGTGGCCGCCGACGGTCTTGCCGCTGGCCAGCGTCGCCGCGATCTCGGCCATCATCTTCGGATCGTTCGCGGCCACGCCCGGGAAGTTCATGACCTCGCCCAGGCCGATGATGCCAGGCCAGCTCAAGGCTTCGGCGACCTCCGCCGGCCCAAAGCTGGCGCCCGCGGTTTCCAGGGCCGGCGCGCTCGGCACGCACGAGGGTGCCTGGACGAAGACGTTGATCGGCAGGCCTTGCGCCTCGTCATGCATCAGCCGCACGCCGGCCAGGCCCAGCACATTGGCGATCTCATGCGGGTCGACGAACATGCTGGTGGTGCCGTGCGGGATGACCGCACGGGCGAATTCGGTGACGGTGACCATGCCGCTTTCGACATGCATATGCGCGTCGCACAAGCCCGGCACCAGATAGCGGTCTTCGGCTTCGATCACCCGGGTCCCGGGCCCGATCGCGTGGCTGGCATCCGGACCGACATAGGCGATCCGGTCGCGCGCGATCGCCACGTCGGTGGCCGGGATGATCTCGCCGCTATGGACATTGACCCAGCGGCCGCGCCGGACCACCAGATCGGCGGGCGCCCGGCCGGTCGCGACGTCGACCAGATGACGCCGCGCCGGCTCGTCCATGGATGGTCCGCTCGTCATCACGCTCCCCCGCTGGTCGGCCAGCTCGCCGGGCCGTTAAGCAGTGCTACGCCCGGCAGGCTGGCTCGATCAAGGGGCCAGAGGCGGCGGTCAGGTATCGAGGAAGCTGCGCAGCTTCCTCGAGCGCGACGGGTGCTTGAGCTTCCTGAGCGCCTTCGCCTCGATCTGGCGGATGCGCTCGCGGGTCACCGAGAACTGCTGGCCGACCTCTTCCAAGGTATGGTCGGTGTTCATGCCGATGCCGAAGCGCATGCGCAGCACCCGCTCCTCGCGCGGCGTGAGCGTCGCCAGAACCCGCGTGGTCGCCTCGCGCAGATTGGCAAGCGTCGCCGCCTCGACCGGCTGGACCGCGTTCTTGTCCTCGATGAAATCGCCCAGATGGCTGTCCTCCTCGTCGCCGATCGGCGTCTCGAGGGAGATCGGCTCCTTGGCGATCTTGAGGACCTTGCGGACCTTGTCGAGCGGCATGTTGAGCTTCGCCGCCAGCTCCTCCGGCGTCGGCTCGCGGCCATATTCGTGCAGCATCTGGCGCGAGGCGCGCACCAGCTTGTTGATCGTCTCGATCATGTGCACCGGGATGCGGATGGTGCGCGCCTGATCGGCGATCGAACGGGTGATCGCCTGGCGGATCCACCAGGTGGCATAGGTCGAGA
>CADEGR010000128.1:0-1640 GCA_902826935.1 uncultured Alphaproteobacteria bacterium
CCGGTGAAGCGGCGGACCGGCGGCACCTGGTGGTCGAGCTTCAGCCGATCGAGGCAAGCGGCGAGGTCGTCGAGATCCAGCCGGTCAGCGGGCAGCTGGCCGGTCCAGGGCTGCTCGGGCGTCTGCTCCGCCAGCGGCTGCAGGAAGCTGTCCCAGACCCGGTGCAGCTTGGGCCGCAGGGTGCGCGCCGCGAACTCATTCTTGGCGGACGCGACCGCGACCGGCACCACAACGTCGCCCTCGACCTCGATCACCCGGCAGGGCGCATCCACCGCCAGCCGCCGGCGCCAGGCGACCTGATGGCGCAGATAGCCGCGATCGCAGACCACGAGCCGAGCGTGCCGGGCCAGGTCCAGCGCCACGGCCGGCGGCTCGCCCTGGCGCAGCGCGAAGCCGATCTTGCGCTTGGCGAGTGCTGCCGCGACCTCCTGCAAGCCCTGCAGCATGAAGGCATAATGCCGCCGGTTGGCGTCCGGATAGTCCGCCGTCAGGCCGAAGCCGACCAGGACCGGCAGCCCGGCCTCATTGGCTAGCCGGATCGCCTGCTCCAGCGCCGGGTTATGGGCCGTCCGCTGGGATTGCTGCATCCAGTAGAGGACGTAGCGGCCCTCGGCCTGGGGCGCCTGCTCGTTCAGCGGCCGAATGCGCTCGGCCTGGATCATGGGGCGGGCGCTCCCTCGACCTTGCGGAAGAAGGCGATCATCTCGCCGACCTGGACGCCGAACTTGCTGACGATCGCGCGGTTGATGATGACATTGTCAGGCTGCAGCAAGAGCAGGTCGTCGAAATGGACCTGCCAACCGTCCTGATCGCCCAAGATCAGGTCGTATTGCAGATGAAAGGCCTGGCCCACGACCTGGCCGTGGGCGACGCCGACGACATCGGCGGCCGTGCCCTCGTAGCGGCCCTCGCCGACCTTCTTGAACTGCCAGGTGCGCTGGTCGAGCTCGCCATCGGAGTAGCGGAAGCGCTCGTCCAAGGTCAGCGTCTGGCCGTCCCAGCGGCCATCCAGGTCGGCCACGAACTGCCGCCTGATCTTGCCGAAGCGATCCTGAAAGGCGCCATAAACCCTGGTCTTGCCGACCAGATAGTCCTCGGGCACGAAGGCCGGGCCGGTGCCCTCGAACGAGCGGATGTCGACGCCGCCGCAGCCGGCCAGCAGCAGCACCAGGCTCCAGATCCAAAATCTTTGACGCATTCCCTCAAACACCCTTCGCAACGGGTTGCAGATTGGCCAGCTTCGCACGCAGCTCCGCTTGCGCCTCGGCGCCGAGCGGGAAGTTCCAGACCAGGCCGGTCGCGACCAGCTTGATCACGACCGGCAGCAGGCCATAGAGCGCCGCGACGCCGAACAAGGCCAGCTCGGAATTGCTGCCGCCCGCCTCGAAGCCGAGCCAGGCCAGGACCGGAAAGGCGATGCCCACCGCCAGCGCCAAAGCGAGCTTGGTCGCCATGTTCCACAGCGCGAAGAACAGGCCGGTGCGCTGGCGGCCGGATTCGACGCGGTCGAGATCGACGACATCGGCCTGGATCGAGCTCGGCAAGGTCAGATCGCCACCCAGCGCCAGGCCGGAGAGCGCGCAGATCAGGCCGAACCACCAAAAATCGCCGGGCCCCAGGAACGGCACCCAGAGGAACAC
>CADEGR010000128.1:1740-12762 GCA_902826935.1 uncultured Alphaproteobacteria bacterium
GCGAGCTTGAGGCCGGCGCGCCAGGCCAGCGGCCGCTCGCTGGCATGCGGCCGCTCGGGCACGCTTGCCAGCAGCCAGATCAAGGCGAGCGGCAGGACCACGGACATGCTCCAGGCCAAGACCGAAAGGACCCGGCCCTGATCGCCGCCAGGGTCAGCCCCCAGCACCACCGGCAGGCCGCCGGCGATCAGGATGCCCAGCACCACCGCCCCTTCACGCGCGCCGGCGATCCGCGAGCGCTCATGGTAGTCTGCGGAAAGCTCAGCGCCCCAGGCGGTATAGGGCAGGATCATCAAGGTCCAGGCGAGATAGGCAAGCGTGGTCCAGCCGAACAGATACCAGGTGCCGATCCCGGCCGGCGGGACGAACAGGAGCCAGGTCGCCACGATCAAAAGGGGTGCGGCCAGGACCAGCCAGGGCCGGCGCCGGCCGAAGCGGGTCGGAAAGCGGTCGCTCAGCTCGCCGATCAGCGGATCGCTGAAGGTGTCCAGCAGCCGGGCCACGAACAGCACCGCTCCGACCGCGGCCAGGCCCAGGCCCATGCTCTGGGCGTAGAAGGTCGGCAGATAGAGGTAGAGCGGCAGATTGAGGGCGGCGAGCGGCAGGCCGAGCGCGCCGTAGGCGAGCAGCTGGCGGGTGCCGAGGGGTGCATCCTCGCTCGCCGCCACGCCTTAGCCGGCCTTGACCGCGATCTGGCGCACATCGGTGAAGCCAACCCGAAAGCCGGCCTCGCAATAAGCCAGGTAATAGCGCCATAAGCGCTCGAAACGCTGATCGAAGCCGAGCGTGCGCAGCTCCGGCCAGGCCGCTTGGAAGCGCTGGTGCCAGGTGGCGAGCGTCTTGGCGTAGTCGCGCCCGAAGCTGGCGACATCGAGGGTGGCGAGGCCGGCGCGGCGGATCTGCGCTTCGAGCACCGTCGGCGAGGGCAGCATGCCGCCCGGGAACACGTAGCGCTGGATGAAGTCGACGCTGCGCCGGTAGGCGTCGAAATAGCGATCGGCGATGGTGATGATCTGCAGCCCGGCGATGCCGCCCGGCTTCAAGCATTGCCCCAGCTTGCCGAAATAGGTCGGCCAATAGCGCTCGCCCACGGCCTCGAACATCTCGATCGAGGCGATCCGATCATAGCGCTCGGCCACGTCCCGGTAGTCCTGCAGCCGGATCTCGACCCGCTCGTTCAGCCCGGCCGCCTGGATGCGAGCCGCCGCGAAGTCGTGCTGCTGGGCCGAGATCGTGATGCCGGTGACCTTGGCGCCGATCTCCTTCGCCGCGAATTCGGCAAAGCCACCCCAGCCGCAGCCGATCTCCAGGACATGGTGCTCCGGCGCCAGGCCGAGGCGCTCGGCCAAACGGCGATATTTCGCGCGCTGCGCCTCGGCCAGCGGCAGGTCCGGCCGCTCGAAGCAGGCGGAGGAGTAGGTCATGGTCTCGTCCAGCCAGCGCCGGTAGAACTCGTTGCCGAGGTCGTAATGGGCGTGGATGTTGCGCCGGCTGCCGCGGCGGCTGTTCGGCCGGATGCGGTGGTACAGCCGGGCGAGCCAGCGCGACCAGCCGCCGCCATAGTACCGCGCGGCCAACGCCGCCTCGTTGCGGGCCAGGAGCTCGAGCAGCAAAGCGAGGTCGGGGCTGTCCCAGTCGCCGTCGAGAAAGGCCTCGGCGAAGCCCAGCGCGCCGCCGGTCGCAAACCGCCGGATCGCCCGCGCCCGGTGCAGGACCAGCTCGCCCGATGGGCCCTCGCCGGCGCCTTGGAACTCATGGCGGCTGCCATCTGGCAAGGCGACGACCAGCCGGCCATAGCGCAGCTGGCGACCGACTGACAGCACCAGCTGCCACCACCTCGATGTGACCTCGCTGCGCTCCGGCTGCCCGCGAGACGGATCAAGACTGATACGGCCCATGGCTGGTCTCCCCTGGCCCGGCTGATAGCGAATGCCGGTTAGGGTCGATTAGATCCAGAGCTGGCCGCGGCTGCAATGGAATCCGCTTCAGCCACAACCATAGGGCTTCCCAATGGATTGCCGCGATGACCTTATGCGTCATGAAAGGCCAGCGAAAGGCCGCTTTGAGCAGCTGCCAGTCGGTGCAGGGCCGGCGCGTGCCGGTGAGCGTGGCGAGCAGCAGCGGCTGCGCGGCATGGCTTTCCTGGATGATCAGGCGCAGTCGCTCGCCTGGCGGCTGCAAGTGAAAGCGGTAGCGCGCGTCGGGCTCGATGAATGGCGACACGTAGAACGCCTTGGCGCAGCTCTGGCGCAGCCAGCCGCCGGGCGTGGCCGCGCTCGGAGCCGGCAGCACGTAGCTGTGCTGCTCGCCGAAGGTGTTCTTGACCTCATAGATCAAAGCGCCTAACCGGCCGGCCGCGTCATGGCAGTAATAGACGCTGATCGGGTTGAAGACGTAGCCGAGCAGCCGCGGCATGGCCAGCACCAGGATCCGGTGGCCGGCCGAGGCCAGACCATGGGCGGCCAGCTGGCGCTCGACCCAGGGCCGGAGCGGGCTGCCGTCGCGCGGGCCATGGTCCGCCTGCCAGAAGGCCAGCAGATTGGGCCGGTCGACCGAGAACAGGCGCAGCCGCCGGCCGATTGCTGGCAGCTGGTCGAGGTCGGCCAGCAGCGTGAACACCCGATAGGTGAAGCGGTGCGCCCGCGGCCGCAGCCGGGCATGCAGCACTTGGCCGACATAGAGGACGGCCGCCTGACCGGCCGGCAATGGGCCTGGCCCGGTCATTCGGAGCTTGCGCCGACCGCTGCCGGCAGGCTTTCGCGCGGGGCCGGATGCAGCGGCACGACATTGCTCCACCAGGCCGGCTGAACGCCCAAGGCCGCCGCGACCTGCAGGCCCGAGAGGCAGCCATCCTCATGAAAGCCATAGCCCCAATGCGCGCCGCAGAACCACAAGCCATCGCGGCCCTGGATCTCCGGCAGGCGCGCCTGCGCGCTCAGCGTGTCGAACGTGAACTGCGGATGGTCATAGCGATATTCGCCGATGACCTTGGCCGGATCCGGCTCGACGAAGGGGTTGAGCGACACCAGCGCCAGGCATTCGTCCGGGATCGCTTGCAGCTGGTTCAGCCAGTAGGTCACGGACACTGCCTGGTCCGCGGCACAGCCAGCGCCGCCGAAGTAGTTCCAGCTGGACCAGACCGCGCGCCGCCGAGGCATCAGCCTCGGGTCCTGATGCAGGACCGCCCGGTTGGCCCGGTAGTCGAAGCTGCCGAGGATCGCCTGCTCGGCCGCGGTCGGCCGATCGATGATCGCCAGCGCCTGGTCGGCATGGCAGGCCAGCACCACCTGGTCAAAATAGTCGCGCCGGCCGGCCGCGTCGATGACCTCAAGGTGATCCGGCCAGCGGAGCACGGTCTGGACCGGGCAGCCGGCGCGCACCTGACTTTGGAAGCTTTCGCTGATGCGCTCGACATAGACCTTGGCGCCGCCGGTCACGGTGCGCCAGAGCGGCCGGTCATGGATCGAGAGCAGACCGTGATTGGCGAAGAAGCGAAGAAAGCTGCGCGCCGGGAAGCGGAGCATGTCGGTCAGCGCCGCCGACCAGATCGCGGCCGCCATCGGCAGCAGATAGTGCTCGCGGAAGGTGCTGCCATAGCGGCCAGCTGCGAGGAAGTCGCCGAGGCTCAGGCCAGTCTCCTCGGTGTCGGCCAGCCAGCGCCGGCCCTGGGCGTTGAAGCGCAGGATGTCGGCCAGCATCCGATGGAAGCCCGGTCGCACCAGGTTGCGGCGCTGGGCGAACAGGGTCGCAAGGCTGGTGCCGGCATATTCGATGCGGCCACCATCGACGCTGACGCCGAACGACATGTCGCTCGCATGGCTCGCCACGCCCAGCTGGTCGAACAGCTGGCATAAATTAGGATAGTTCCGCTCGTTGAACACAATGAAGCCGGTATCGACCGGCCAGTCCTCGCCCTGCCAGCGGACGCTCGCCGTATTGCTGTGGCCGCCCAGCCGGGCTTCGGCCTCATAGAGCGCGATGTCGTAGCGCTCCCGCAACAGCCAAGCCGCCGTCAGCCCGGCGACGCCGCCGCCGATAATTGCCACCCGCATTCCGCGCCTCGATCGATGTGACCAATATCAACGGTTCTGGTCGAGGCGGACGACCTGTCCGAGCACCCCGCAATCCCTACCGCTGCTCCATGTACGCGCAACCGACGGGATTGGATGTGGCCGCGGCGCGCCAGTGCGAAGGGCGCAGCCATAAACCGAAGGCGCGAGAATTGCTAATCCAACATAAACCTTTTGGCGTTAGCACTGGCCGGGTGGATGGGCTGGGCTTGGGTCGAGCATGCCGAAGGAGGTGCGCTACCTGATTTTCTCGATGCTTGAGCTGCGCGAGATCGCGGCGCTGCATCTGCGCGCCCAGCGACGGCTGGCGGCCGATTGCAGCCTGACGATCGGCAAGCTCGAGGCGGAGCCCGAAGTCCGGCTGCGGATCGACCTTGGCCATGGTGCCGGCAGCGAAAGCCTGTGGCTGGCCGGGCCGGAGCTGGCGGCGGCGCTGATCCGCTATTGCCGGCAACGCAAGCTGCCCTTGCCGGCGCGCGCCGGCAAATGGCTGCAGACCACGCCCGACGGCCTGGTCTTCGGCATCTCGAGCGGGGTTGCCCGCAAGGAGCTGGCGCGCCTGCTGGGCGCCGGCGCGGCGGCCGACTGAAGGATGCCGCGGATGCCTGTGCTCGATCGCTGCCGCAGCACCGGCCCGGCCTCAGCCGGCGCCGGATGCCACCTGGTGGCGCGCCAGCACATGGACCCGCCGGCCGAGCAGATAGGCGCGATAGTCCTGCGGGAAGAGCGCCGCGACGGCCGGGTCCTTCAGGCTGAGCCCGCCAGTGTAGCTGCCAAAGGCCGGCAGCAGGAGGCGCTGCTGGTCGACCACGAAGCAGCGGCGGACCAGGCCGCGGCCGGCGCGCTGCAGCCGGACGACCGGATGGAGATGGCCAGCGACCTCGGCGCCGGCGTCGACGCCGGGCAGATGGCGCAGGCAGATCCCTGCGACCTTGAGGCTGGGCGCGGTCCGGCCGCCGATCCCCGTCGGCGGCGCCGGATCATGATTGCCGCTCAGCCACAGCCAGTCATGCCGTCCGGTCAGCTCCGCCAGGAGCGCCCGGTCGGCCGCGGCCAGACGTTCGCCGGCGGCCTGATCATGGAAGCCGTCGCCCAGGCTGACGATCCGGCGCGGCGCCCAGCGCGCCACCACGTCCCGCAGCCGAAGCAGGGTCTGGCGGGTGTCGTAGGGCGGCAAAAGGGCGCCCCGATGGGCCCAGGCGCTGCCCTTGCCAAGATGGAGATCGGCCACGATCAGCATCGCCTGGTCGGGCCAGAACAAGGCGCCCGCCGGATCCGCGATCAGCGTCGTGCCGCGAAAGCCGATCGCCGCAAAGCCCATGAAGCGCGCCCCTCGCCCGTCTCTGCCGCCAGCTTCATGCCAGATCCGCCGCGCGCCGCCAAGCCGGCAGCCGCATGGCGCAAGCGGCGATCCGCCGCCCTCCGCGCGACGTATTCCAGTTGGACAAGAGCGCGCGTATCGGCCAAACAAGCGGCGCCGTGCCGGGCTGATGCTGCGGGCTTGACCGGCCAGGCTGCGCTGGCACCCTGGCGGCTGAACTAGGTGAGAAGGTGCATGACCGCCAATCTTGGTCCCTTGGGTGTCTCGGCGTCCGATCTCGAGCGCGCGATTCTGGAAAAGCTGTGCTTCGCGGTCGGCAAGGATCCGGCCCATGCCGTGCCGCGCGACTGGTGCGTGGCGCTGACCTTGGCGGTGCGGGATCGGGTGGTCGAGCGCTGGATGCCGGCGACCCGGCGGATCTATGACAGCGGTCGCAAGCGCGTCTACTACCTGTCGATGGAGTTCCTGATCGGCCGGCTGCTGGGCGACACGATCTTGAACCTGGGCCTGGGTCCGGCGGTCGATCAGGCGCTGGCCAAGCTCGGCCTGGAGCGCGACCAGATCCTGGCCAGCGAGCCGGACGCCGCGCTTGGCAATGGCGGGCTTGGCCGCCTCGCGGCCTGCTTCCTGGACAGCATGGCGACGCTTGGCATCGCCGGCTATGGCTATGGCATCCGCTACCAGCACGGCCTGTTCCAGCAGCGCCTGGCCCAGGGCTGGCAGGTCGAGCAGGCCGAGGACTGGCTGCAGCTGGGCGATCCGTGGGCGTTCGAGCGGCCGGAGGTGACCTACCGGATCGGCTTTGGCGGCAGCACGGAGCCGAGCGGGCGCTGGCAGCCCGGCGAGCAGGTCCTGGCGCGCGCCCACGACACCCCGGTGGTGGGCTTCGGCGGCCGTCACGTCAACACCTTGCGCCTGTGGTCGGCCCTGCCCGCCCAAGCCTTCGATCTCGATCGCTTCAATCGTGGCGATTTCCTGGCGGCGGCCGCGGCCGAGGTGCTGGCCGCGACCATTTCCCGGGTCCTCTATCCGGATGACTCGACCGATGCCGGTCGGGAGCTGCGGCTGCGCCAGGAGTATTTCTTCACCGCCGCCTCGCTGCAGGATCTGCTGCGCCGCTCGACCGTCGGCGAAGGTGCGGTCAGCCTGAGCGCTTTGCCGGAGCGGGTGGCGATCCAGCTGAACGATACCCATCCGGCGATCGCGGTTGCCGAGCTGATGCGCCTGCTGATCGACGAGCATGGCCAGAGCTTCGATGCCGCGCTCGCGATCACCCGCGGCTGCATCGCCTATACCAACCACACCCTGATGCCCGAGGCGCTGGAGCGCTGGCCGGTCCATCTGATGCGCCAGATCCTGCCCCGCCACATGCAGCTGATCG
Organism: uncultured Alphaproteobacteria bacterium; assembly: GCA_902826935.1. Taxonomy (GTDB): domain Bacteria; phylum Pseudomonadota; class Alphaproteobacteria; order Geminicoccales; family Geminicoccaceae; genus CADEGR01. Next base: position 8,513 of record CADEGR010000128.1, read on the forward strand.
AGCAGCTGGACAGCCGCTTCGTGACCGAGATCCGGGCCGCCGGCAGCGAGACCGCCACCGGCCGCGCGGCGATCATCGATCCGGGCCATGGCGGCTGGGTCCGGATGGGTCATCTCGCGTTCTACGGCAGCCACAAGGTCAATGGCGTCTCGGCGCTGCACACCGATCTGATGAAGCGGACCGTGTTCGCCGATCTGCACCAGCTGTTCCCCGACCGGATCGTCAATCAGACCAACGGCATCACGCCAAGGCGCTGGCTCCTGGGCGCCAATCCCAAGCTGGCGCGGCTGATCAACGAGACGATCGGCACCGGCTGGCCCACGGCGCTCGAGCAGCTGGAAGGCCTGCGGCCTTATGCCGATGACGCCGGCTTTCGCGCCGAATTCGCAGCGATCAAGCGGGCCAACAAGGAGCGCCTGGCCCGCCTGATCGAGCGCGATCTCGGCTTGGAGGTCGATCCGGGCGCCATGTTCGACGTCCAGATCAAGCGCTTCCACGAATATAAGCGGCAGCTGCTGAATGCCCTCGAGACCCTGGCGCATTATCAGGCGATCAAGGCCTCGCCCGGCCAGGCCTGGCAGCCGCGGGTCAAGATCTTCGCCGGCAAGGCGGCACCCAGCTACGGTCGGGCGAAGTTGATCATCAAGCTGATCAACGACCTCGCGGCCCTAGTCAACCAGGACCCGGTGATCGGCGACCGGCTGAAGGTCGCGTTCTTGCCCAATTACAATGTGTCGCTGGCCGAGGTCATCATCCCGGCGGCCGATCTGTCGGAGCAGATCTCGACCGCCGGCATGGAGGCTTCGGGCACCGGCAACATGAAGTTCGCGCTGAACGGCGCCCTGACGGTCGGCACGCTGGACGGCGCCAATATCGAGATCCGTGACCGGGTCGGGCCCGACAACATCTTCATCTTTGGCCTGACGGCCGAGCAAGTTGCGGCGTTGCGCGCCAATGGCTACCGGCCGGATCAGGAGATCGCGCGGGCGCCGGCCCTGGCGGCGGCGCTCGACTTTCTGGCGGCGGGCGGCCTCTCGCCCGATCAGCCGGATCGCTTTCGGGCCATCGTCGACGATATGCGCCACGGCGACTACTTCATGCTGGCCGCGGATTTCGCCGATTATCAGCGCTGCCAGCGCCGGATCGACGCCGCCTTCGCCGATCAAGCCGCCTGGCAACGCTGCGGCGTGCTCAATACTGCGGCGGTCGGCTGGTTCTCCTCCGACCGGACGATCCGCGGCTATGCTCGGGAGATCTGGCAGGCGGAGCCGCTGTGATCGATCTTTGGGCAGTGGTTGTTCAGCCAGTCAGCGAATTTGATTGACGCCGGCGACCGACCTTCCTAGTCTGATTTTGCAAATTATCCCGGCGGAGATCGGGGGGGCTTAAGGCGAGAAGACGGATTCGAGACCGCGATACTTGTCGCCGGTCTTGAGTTCGCTTTTTATTTCTTGCCTTCTCTAGCCCTGGACTTCTGGCCCCTGATGATGCGTGGCAGGGCGGACACGACTGCCGGCAACTGGTGGCCGCGGGCGTTGCCGCGTTGGGTCGGCGGTTGCCGAGCCAGAAGCGATATGCCATTTTGCGCGGCCGCCTCCGTTTCGATCCCGTTCGGCGGCGGTGCTCGAATCCCACCCTGAGCCATGCGGGAGCGGTTCGGCCGATGCTTAGGTCGCTGGTTCCGGCATCTGCAATGCTTGCGGTCCTGGCGACCGCCGGCGTCGCGGCAGCCGCCGTCGATAGCGAGTATGTCTGCCAGAGCGGCAGCACCATCCGGCGCATCTCGATCGAGGTCGAGGATGGCAGCCGCAGCGTGCCCTGCTCGGTGGTCTACAGCAAGGAAACGGAGGCGCCGGGCGATCGCCGGACCCTCTGGTCGGCCAAGGCCGACCGCGCCTATTGCGAGGCCAAGGCCAAGGGCCTGGCCGACAAGCTGAGCAGCGGCGGCTGGCAATGCAGCCAGGCGGGCGGCCAGCCGCCGACGCCGGTCGACGCCAGCCCGCCGAGCGCACCGGAGCCGCTCGCACCGGCCGCACCGCCGCCTGACGGCCAGCCGGCCCTGGCAGGCCCCGAACCGAGCGCCGCCCCGCCGGCGATCGCCACGCCCGGCCCGGCCGCCGCTGGCAACCAGGCCAATCTGGACCAGGTCATCCAGCAGAACCTGCAGAGCCTTAACCAGTCGGTGGATGGCAGCTTTAAGGCTGAGGTCGCGAAGTTCGGCGACCTGAACCGTGACGGCCTGACCGATGCGGTGGTGCTGTTCGACTACCAGTCGAGCGGCGCCGAGCTGACCCAGTTCGTGGCGGCCTACCTGTTCAACGGCCAGACCTACCACTTGGCGGCGACCAAGCCGGTCGGCGGCAGCGACCGGTCGATCAGGGGCGTCGCGGTCGAGAACATCGTGGATGGCTCGATCCGCCTGCGGCTCGATGGTGCCGCCGAAGGCGCCAGCCGATCAGCGGGCATGGTCTTGCAGGACGGCCAGCTGGTCGAGGTCAACTGACCGGCCTCAGCGGCGATCACGAATTCCGGCAGCTGCCGTCACCGGCCATGCCCAATCCGGGGCTTAGGCTGCAGACTCGTTCTGTCTACCTGATGATGGTCGCGGCTCGTGGGCTTGTCGTAGCATGGCCGATCCGGCGTCAGTCCGTGATCCGCCCGAACATGCGCCCGATCAGGGTGCGCTCACGACCGGCGAAGCGGTCGAATGGCATTGGTGTGTTGCGGGACGCAGTGCCGGGAATGCCGCCTCGGTGCCGCGCATGCCAGCGACCTGCGAAGAGAGTTGGCGTCGTAGCCTTTCGATAAGCGGGGTCGTGATCGATTTATAGGCCATGTTGCCGGGAGTCAGGGCCAGCACCACGGATCCCCACCATCAGTTAGCGCATGGATTTGGTCGTTCTGCCGCTTCGCTCTCGCCCGACGGCGGCGCTTGCGCCCGCCGTTAATCGATTGCTGATCGTGGTCAGCGAGCCGTCGGCCAAGGCTGATCCTGCCAGCTACAGTCGCATTGCAGGACATGAATGATGGCCCGCTGATCGCGCGACGGTCACCGAGGCGGTGAGCGCCTGGCTGGTCCCGCGGCATCAACGGGTCCAAGCGCAACGCAACAGCCAGACGCCGTTCGCCATGACCGATGGTCCCCGGATGGCGAACTGTGGAATCGAACATGCCTTTGGCTGGCTGTTGCGATCACCGCCACCGCACTCGTCTGCGCTGCTACCCGTTTGACCTGGTCCCTGGAAACTCCACCAGTCTGATGTAGAGTCCGTCGCGGATTTGGAGGAGACGGGTATGAGGCGCAGCCGGTTCAGCGAGGAGCAGATCATCGGGATTTTGAAGGAGCAGGAAGCAGGGGCGAAGGTGGCAGACCTCTGCCGCAAGCACGGGATCAGCGAGACCACGGCCTATAGATGGAAGTCGAAGTATGGCGGGCTCGAGGTCTCCGACGCCAAGCGGCTGAAGGCACTGGAAGACGAGAACAACAGGCTGAAGAAGCTGTTGGCCGACGCCAGGCTCGACAACGCGGTCCTGAAGGACCTGGCAGCAAAAAAATGGTGACGCCTGCCGCCAAGCGAGCTGCCATGATCCATGCGCAGGCGACGCACGGGATCAGCGAGCGGCGGGCGTGCTCGATCATCCGGTGCGGGCGCGGGCCCCGCAACCCCGCTGGGAAGGTGGACCGGAGCTCGGTGCGCTACCGGTCCAGGCGCGGCGACGACGCTGCTCTTCGCCGCCCTATGCGACCTTGGCAGCGTCGCCGGGTTGGCTGAAGATTGGGTTGATCGGGCCGCGCGCTGCTCGCCTGATCGGGCTTCGTCCTAAGGCATGTTGACAATCATCGCAGCGCGATGGCTGTTGCGCCGCTGTGGATCAAGGCTTGGAAGCTGGTGTCGGTGTTGTCGTAGCGCGTTGCGATCTTCGGAATTGTTTGATTTTGGCGAAGTAGTTTTCGACCAGATGGCGCCATCGGTACATGTCGATATCGGGAGGGATCCCGGTTTTGCGATCGGCCTTGCTGGGATCACCGCCACGGCGCCGCGGTCGGCAAGCTGCCGTTCACCCCACAATCTTCCGCCTTGCCAGGCAAAAGCGGCGCAATCCGCGCCCATTGCGCATCGTTCAACACAGATCGATCCAAAGCCTCCCTCCACCTTTTTAGCTTTGAATCAGTTGCTTAGATAAAGCACAAAGCGTCAATGCTGATTGTCAACATGACCTAGTCCATCCGGCCGCCGACACCCACCCGG
>CADEGR010000129.1 GCA_902826935.1 uncultured Alphaproteobacteria bacterium
TGACCAGCACGCCCTCGACCTTGGGATCCGACAGCAGCAGCTTGAAGGCCGCGGTGACCCGCTCTTTGGTGGCGCCGCCGCCGACATCCAGGAAGTTGGCCGGCGCCCCGCCATGCAGCTTGATGATGTCCATGGTCGCCATGGCGAGGCCGGCGCCGTTGACCATGCAGCCGATCTCGCCATCGAGCTTGATGTAGTTGAGCTCGTGCCGGCTGGCCTCGATCTCCTGCGGATCCTCCTCGTCGAGGTCGCGCAGCTCGAGGACCCGCGGCTGCCGGTACAAGGCGTTGCTGTCGAAGTTCATCTTGGCGTCGAGGGCGACCAGCTCGCCGCCGCGGGTGACCACCAGGGGATTGATCTCGATCAGGCTGGCGTCGCGCTCGGTGAACGCCCGATACAGGCCCTGCATGAAGGCCACCGCCTTGTTGATCTGCTTGCCGGTCAGGCCCAGGCCGAAGGCGATCTGGCGGCCGTGGAACGACTGAAAGCCGATCGCCGGATCGATGCCGACCCGGATGATCTTGTCCGGCGTCTTGGCCGCGACCTCCTCGATGTCCATGCCGCCTTCGGTCGAGGCCATGAGCGTGACCCGCGAGGTCACCCGGTCGATCACCGCGGCCAGATACAGCTCGCGCGCGATGTCGCAGCCTTCCTCGATGAAGACCCGGCGGACCTCCTTGCCCTCGGGGCCGGTCTGGTGGGTCACCAGGGTCATGCCCAGCATCTGCTGCGCCAGCTGGCGGACCTCCTCGACCGACTTCGCGAGCTTGACGCCACCACCCTTGCCGCGACCGCCGGCATGGATCTGCGCCTTGACCACCCAGACCGGGCCGCCCAGCTTGCGCGCCGCCGCCTCGGCCTCGTCGGCGGTGTAGCTGACCTGGCCGCGCAGCACGCTGACGCCATATTCCTTGAGCAGCGCCTTGGCTTGATATTCGTGAATGTTCATCGGGCACCCGTGGCGGTGATCGCGCGGATCGACTTTGGCTTATGTGGGGCCGGCGCTGGTGATTGTCACCTCAGGTCGACCGCCGCGCACAGGCTCTTGACCGAGTCGACCGACGCCTCGAACGCGGCCCGCTCGGCCGGATCCAGCTCGATCTCGACGATCCGCTCGACCCCGCCAGCACCGATCACCACCGGCACGCCGACATAGTAGTCGCGAACCCCGTATTGGCCATCGAGATGGGCGGCGCAGGGCAGCACCCGCTTCTGATCGCGCAGATAGGCCTCGGCCATCTGGATCGCGGACGCGGCCGGCGCATAGAAGGCCGAGCCGGTCTTGAGCAGCTTGACGATCTCAGCGCCACCGTCGCGGGTGCGCTGCACGATCGCATCGAGCCGGGCCTGGGTGGTCCAGCCCATCTTGACCAGGTCCGGCAAAGGGATGCCGGCGACCGTCGAGTAGCGGACCAGGGGCACCATGCTGTCGCCGTGGCCGCCCAGCACGAAGGCCGAGACGTCCTCCGCGGAGACCTTGAACTCGGCTGCCAGGAAGTAACGGAAGCGTGCGGAATCCAGCACGCCTGCCATGCCGACCACCTTGTTGGCGGGCAGGCCGCTCGCCTTCTGCATGGCCCAGACCATGGCATCGAGCGGGTTGGTGATCACGATCACGAAGGCGTCGGGGCAATTGCGGGCGATGTGGCCGGCAACCGTCTTGATCACGCCGGCATTGGTCGCGATCAGATCATCGCGGCTCATGCCTGGCTTGCGGGGAATGCCGGCGGTGACGATCACGACGTCCGCGCCTGCAAGCGCGCTCGCATAGTCGTTGCTGCCGATGATCTCGGCGTTGAAGCCTTCGACCGGCGAGCTCTCGACCAGATCGAGCGCCTTGCCCGCCGGCAGATCCTCGACGATGTCGAACAGGACGATATCGCCCAGCTCGCGCTGACCGGCGAGCAGGGCCAAGGTGCCGCCGATCTGGCCAGCACCGATGAGCGCGATCTTGTTTCTCGCCATGGCTGAGCCTGCCGCCTTAGCGTGGGATTGCAACCGAACAATTCAAGGCGAGGTTGTAGCGGACGGGCAGCTTGGCCGCAACCCGCAGGCAGGCCCATGCGACCATTGGCGCGCCTGGCCGCGCCCGCCGCCGGCGCCGGCGGCAGCTTTGGCGCCGGGCCCGACACGGCCGGCGCCGGGCGGCTTTTGCCACCCGGCCGGCCGCGCCAGGCAAGGCCTGTTCAGGCAACCAGATTGGGGTTGGTCACGGCATCGTCCGGCGTGGCGACGCCGGTTGGATTGACCAGGGTCAGGTAGGAGACGAAGCCAAAATTCGTATCGGTGCCGTCGATATCGACGCTGACCTGGACCTGGCTGTCCGGCCCGACCGTCGTGGTGTCGAACTTGACAAAATCGTCGAGCGTGCCGTTGCTGCCGGTCACCTCGAGGAGATCGGAGAAGTCGAGCACATCGCCCTCGCTCGCATTGAAGCCAGCAATCGTGTCGCCGCGATCGCCCAAGGCGAAGTAGATGTGACGATCGGCGCCCAGCCCGCCATTGATCTGGTCGGGGCCGAAGCCGCCGAACAGCAGATCGTTGCCCAGCCCGCCCTCAAGAATGTCCCGGCCGAGCCCGCCATCCAGAATGTCGTTGCCGTCCCGGCCACGCAGGGTGTCGTTGCCGGTCCGGCCGATCAGCACGTCGTCATTGGCATCGGAGCCATTCAGGATGTCGGCGCCACCACCGCCGACCAGCGTGGTCAGGGTCGGGTTGATGTCGACCGTGCGCTCGGGGCTGGACAGGCCGTCGGCGTCGGTAACGCTGAAGGTCAGCTGGCGCGGCCCGCTATTGCCTTCGCCATATTGGAAGGACACGTCGCGCAGCAGGGTCTGATAGTTCGCGGCCGAGCTGAGCCCGCTCAAGATCAGCCGACCGCTGCCCGGATCCTCGGTCAGGCTGATGCCGGTACCAGTCAGCAGGTCGGTGTCGATGCTCAACTTGTCGCCGGGCTGGAAGCCGCCGCCGACCTCGATCACCGCCTGGTTCAGCTGGGTGCTGTCGTCCGCGGTGCGCGCATCCAGCGCCACCTTGAAGGACAGGAAGCCGATGCTGGAGATGGTGTCCGGCGCCAGCACCACGTCGACCGCCAGATCGTTGAAGTCGTGATCGGTGCTGTTGGCCGCGGTCTTGTCCTCGAAGCCGATGGTCAGGCCCAGGCCGTTCGGCGCGAAGCCGGAGATGACATGGCCGGTGCCGTCCGGATTGAGGGCATTGGTGGTGGGATCGCCGGGCGTGCCGCGATCGATGCTGTGCAGAATGTCGCCCTCGATCTGCACGTCGCCGGCGAACAGCCGGGGCGGGCTGGCATCGTTGACCGTGGCCGGCGCGCCAGCATCGGTTTCGAAGCGGAGGGGCTGGTTCTGGACCGGACCGAGCTGGCCATGGCCGTCGGCGACCAGGAACAGGCCGAACTTGGTGCCCGGCTGGATCGCCTCGCCATAGAGCTCGCTCAGGAGGACCTGATCGCCCACCTGCAGCGGTCCGCCACCCGGGCGGACCGCCGGCAGACCGTCGACCGCGTCGGCATGCTCGATCTGGCTGAACACGATCTTGGGATCGATCATCCGGCCGTCCGGGCTGATCAGGTAGACGCCCAGCGTGCTCTGGAACGCCGCCACCTCGTCGCGGAACACGATCGCGGCATCGCCGCCCGGGCCGACCACCAGATTGCGCTCGTCGACGCCGTTGATCAGGTTGGCCGGCAGGGTCTGCTTCTCGCCGACCTCCGGCAGGGGCGGTCCGGATTGGAACTCCGGCGTCTTGGTCAGCTCGCCGAAATTGACCGTGACGTCGGAATTGACCAGCAGCGTCGGCGGCTCGTTGGCGGCCGGCGGCGGTGCCGGGGGCTCGCCGCCGCCAGCGCCATCGCTGCCGGGCTCGGGCTCGAGGTCTGGCGGCGCGTCGAGGTTGAGCGCGGTCGGCCCGAGCGGCCCGAGCGGATTCAGCCCGTCGCCGATCGAGCCGGGCTCGAACTGGCCGAAGCTGGCGCCGCCGCCGTCATTGGGCGGGCTGCCCGGCTGATCCGGGCCGGCCGCCGGCTGGATGTTCAACAGCTGGGCGTCCGGCATGCCGGCGACGGTCAGGGCCTCAGGCCCGCCGGCCGGCTGCCCGATCGGCTCGACATTGGCGAGCAGCATCTCGCCGCCGATGGGCGCGCCGCCATTGACCGACAACATCGCGGGCGGCGTGGCCTGGGTCGCCTGGATGAAGTCGTCGATGAACACCATCCGGCCGTCCTGGGTGACCACCAGCAGGCCGTCGTCGACCACCAGGTAGGTGGCGTTGACAAAGGCCGGATCCTGCAGCTGGACCACCTGGCCAGGCTGGGCCGCGACCTCGATCCGCTGGCCGGCCGCGGGCGCCGGGACCATGATCTCGGCGCCTTGCAGCGTCTTCAGGTCGAGCGAGGTGCCGACCGCGCAGGCTGCGGCGACCTGCGACAGTTGCTGATCGCCCAGGCCGGCCAGCGCCGGTGTCGGCAGCTTGCCGTCGGCCGGGTTGACGAACAGGTTGACTTCGGCCGAGTCGAGGCCGCCGCGGCCGTCGCTGACCTGATAGATGATGCTGTGGCGGCCCGGCTCGCCCGGCGTGAAGGTCAGGCTGCCATCCTCGCCCAGCGCGACCCGGCCGCTGCCCGGCTGGGTCATGCCGACGATGGCGAGCGCTTGGCCGGCGGCGGTGTCGTTGGCGAGCACCGACAGCTTGAGCGGCGTCGCCGCATCGGTGACCGCGCAATCGTCGATGGCGTCGGGTGCCGCGTTGCCGGCGAGCGCCGACGGCGCGGTCGGCACCAGCTGCGGCTCGGCGACGCCCGTCGGCGACGGTTCGGGGGTGCTCACCGGGTTAGCCATCACGCTCTCCAAAGCTGTCGTCGCCACCACGGCGCAACAGTTTCACCAAATCGTTTAGGTTAGCCTAATTTTAATCCACTCATGCTATCACCACAACGACGGTGGGGAAAAACCGTATGTACCATGGTGCGAGATACATCATGCTAGGTTGTATTGGGCGATGATTCGTAAAACTATGCGGATCGGCGAGGTGCGCACGTCGATCAAGCTCGAGCTCGAGTTCTGGGGCTATCTGCGGGAAGTGGCGGACAGCCGCTCGATCCGTCTGTCGCGCCTGGTCAACGAGGTCGCCGCGGCCACGCCGGAGCGCACCAACCTCGCCTCGACCTTGCGGACATTCTGCCTCCTGCACGCCCAGCTGCGCTGGCGCGGCCTGCAGCAGGAGGTGGAAAAGCTGCGCCTGGCCGGCAATACCGCCGATCTCAGCCGGGTGCTGGATGCTTGCCCCTTGCCCTGCCTGCTGCTGACCGGGGCGCGGATCATCCGGCGGGCCAACCATGCCTTCGGCGCCTGGCTCAACATCGATGTCGAGGCGGTGCTCGGCCAGCGGCTCGACAATCTGATGATCCTGCGCGGGCCGGCCATGGCCACGCTCTGGGATCGGGCGTTCGCCAATCCCGGCCGGGAGGAGAAGTTCAACGCGACCTATGTCTCGCCTGGCCGCGTGCGAACCGCCCAGGCGCTCGCTTTGGCGCTGGTCGGCCATGGCAGCAGTACCGACGAGAGCCCAGGCGAGGGGGCCTGCCTGGTGATGTTCGAGACCTTGGCGGCGCGTGGCTGAACGGCCCGGCCGTCTACTCCCTGGGGGCGCGCTTGTTCAGGATGCGCTGCAGGGTGCGGCGATGCATGTTCAGGCGGCGCGCCGTCTCCGAGACATTGCGGTTGCACTGCTCGAAGACCCGCTGGATATGCTCCCAGCGCACGCGGTCGGCCGACATCGGATTGTCGCGCGGCGGCGGCAGGCCGTCCAAGTTGCTCTTGAGCAGCGCATTGGCGACATCGTCCGCATCGACCGGCTTGGCCAGATAGTCGACCGCGCCGGCCTTGATCGCGGCGACGGCGGTCGCGATGTTGCCATAGCCGGTGACGATCACGATCCGGACCTCGGGCCGCAGCTCGCGCAGCAGCTGCAGCAGCTCGAGGCCGCTGCCCTCGGCGAGGCGCATGTCGAGAACCGCGAATTCGGGCCGATGCGCCCGGGCCAGATCGCGCGCTTCGGCCAGTCCTTCGGCCGGCAGCACAGCGAAGCCGCGCCGCTCCAGCGCCCGTGCCAGCGAGCGGCGCAACGGCGCGTCGTCGTCGACCAGCAGCAGGTAGCGGCCCCCGCCGGATTGCTCGGCCGGATCCGCCACGGCTGACGGCGCGATCGGTGGGCCTTGGTTTGGATCGTCCATCGCCGCGTCTCCGCCGCAGCTTTCAATCGTTCGCAGGCCACGTTGCCGTGACCCGGGCTCCCTTTGTCAGAGTTTCAAATTGCAGCGTTGCGCCGGTTCGCGCAAGTAGCGTCTGTGCAATGAACAGCCCAAGGCCGAGCCCGCCGGTCGAATGCCGGGTCGAAACGTAAGGCTCGCCCAAATAATCCAGGATCTCGGGCGCAAATCCCGGGCCATCGTCTTCAATCTCGACCGCGATCCAGTCGTGGCCGAGGCGCACCCGCAAGGTCACCTTGCTGGTGGCGAATTGCAGCGCATTGTCGATCAGATTGCCGAGCGCGTGGCACAGCTCGGGCGTCGGTGCCCAGCTGGGCTCGGCGACCGGCCCAGCGCCGCGCGTCGCGACCTCGACCACCAGCTCGATCCCGCCGCGCCGGTAGGGCTCCGCCACCGACTCCAGAAGCTTGGACAGCGGTAGCCGGGTATAGGGCGCATGCTCGTTGCTGGCCCGTCCCTGGCTCAGGCTGCGCAGGATCTCCCGGCAGCGCTGGCTCTGGCTGACCAGCTCGCCGACCTCCTCGGCAAGCGGACTGTCGCGCGGGATGCTGTTGGCCAGCTCGCGCGCCGCCACCGCGATCGTCGCCAGCGGGCTGCCCAGCTCATGGGCCGCGGCGGCGGCCAGGCTGCCGAGCGCGGACATCTGCTGCTCACGCGCCAGGGCCATCTGGGTGGCGGCCAGCGCGTCCGACAGACGCCGCGCCTCGTCGGCCACTCGCCAGGCATAGCCCGCGATCAAGGCGCTGCCCAGGACGATCGCCGCCCAGAGCGCCAGGACATAGAGGCCAGGCAGCTCAAGCCCGCCCTGGCCCCAGGGCAGCGGCGTCGGCAGCAGGGCCATCAGGCTGACCGCGGCGGTCACCATCAGGCACAGCACCATGGTCGTGCGGAGCGACAGGATCGTGGCCGACAGGGTGATCGGCACGGTCAGCAGCACCGCGAAGGGGTTCTGCAGGCCGCCGGTCAGGGCCAGGAGGAAGCTCAGCTGCAGCACGTCATAGCCGAGCAGCAGAGCAGCGCTGCGCTCGGTCAGCCGGAAGGTGGCGGCAAAGCGCAGCGCCAGGAACAGATTGATCGACGCCGACAAGGCGATTGCCGCGAGGAGCGGCAGGAGCGGCAGCCGGAACTCGAGCGAGAAATGGACCAGCAGGACCGTGAACAGCTGGCCGATCAGCGCGATCCAGCGCATCACGATCAGCGTGCGCAGCCGGGCCCGGCGCTCGCCGCCACCGGTCAGCAGCCAGCTGAGCCAGGCCTGCCAGTCGCGACGCCGTGGCCGGGGGGGGGGCGCGGCCGGGCTGTTTCAGTCAAGGGCTTGGCGGGACGCCCGCAGCAATCGGCCTGCTCCCATCGCTCGGATCAGCCAGACTACGGCGCCGCGGTCAGCGCCAGAATGCGACCGATGGGCGCGATCCCGGCCCGCGCCGGCCGGGCGCGGTGGCCGGCCCATCAAGTGGCGGCGAGCCCCGGCGGCAGGGCCGCCGCCGCTGGCTCGGCCGAGCCACCTGCCAGCAGGCGGGCAAACTGCTTGGCCGGGAGCGGCTTGGCGAACAGATAGCCCTGGCCGAAATCGCAGCCGAGCCGGCAAAGGCAGGCGCATTGCGCCTCGTTCTCGATGCCTTCCGCCACGACCTTCTTGCCCAGGCTTTGGGCCAAGCCGATAATCGCCTGCACGATCGCGGCATCGCCCCGGTCGGTCAGCAGGTCGCCGACGAACCACCGGTCGATCTTGATGATGTCGACCGGCAGCAGGCGGAGCTGCGTCAGCGACGCGAAGCCGGTGCCGAAATCGTCGAACGCGATCTCGATGCCGGCCCGGTGGAGGCGCCGCAGGGTCGCCGCGACCTGCGCCCCGCCATCGCCCACCAGCACGCCCTCGGTCACCTCGATCGCCAGGCAGTCGGGGCTGAGCTGCGCCTCTGCCAGGCAGCGGCGAAGTTGCGCCACGATCGTGCGGCCACGGATCTGGCCGTCGGCGAGGTTGATCCCGACCCGCCCGAATTGCAGGCCCAGCATGCGCCAGTGGCGGGCCTGGCGCAGCGCCCGCCGCAGCACCAGCTCGCCGATCGGTGCCGCCAGCCCGGCCGCTTCGGCGACGCCCAGGAATTCGCCCGGCAGCAGCAGGCCACGGCTCGGGTGACGCCAGCGCAGCAGGGCCTCGCAGCCCATGATCCGGCGGTCGGCCAGGCGCACGACGGGCTGGAAATGCAGGCAGAACTCGTCGCGCCGGATCGCCTGGTGCAGCTCATGGGTCAGCGTGATCCGCTGCAGCTTGGCCGCGCGCATCGGGCTGCGGAAGAAGCAGCAAGCCTGGCGGCCGCCCTTCGACTTGGCCTGGTCGAGCGCGATCTCGGCACTGGTCAAGACGGCGGCTGCTTCGGCGCCCGCGGCCGGCACCGGCGCGATCCCAATGCTGGCGCTGAGCCGGATCTCGGCGCCGGCCTGCGCCAAAGGGCGTTGCAGCGCCGCTCGCAGCGCCCGCGCCACCGCGCCGGCTGCGAGCGGCCGCGCCAGATCGCCCAACAGCAGCGCGAACCGATCGCCGCCGAGCCGGAACACCCGGTCGCGCGGGCCGGCCATCGCCATCAGCCGGCGCGCCAGCTCGGCCAGCACCCGATCGCCGGCCGCCTGGCCGAAGGCATCGTTGACGTCCTGGAAGCGATCCAGATCGATCAGCAGCAGGACCGCCCGGCGGTCGGCCGCGTTGGCTGCCGCCAGCACTTCGGTAAGGGCCCGGTCAAAGCCCGCCCGGTTGGCCAAGCCGGTCAAAGGATCCTGGCGGCCCGGCCGCGCCGCGTCTGGCAGCGTGGCGCCGGGGCTCAAATCGCGCACCGCCATGACCATGGCCGGCGCCGACTGGGTGGGCACGCATTGCAGCTGCAGCGCCACCGGGAAGACCTCGCCGTTGCGCCGGCGGCCCACGATCGGCTGCTGGGCGGCGACGGCCGCGGCCAGCCCAGGCATGTCGGGCCAAGCCGTGCCGCCTGAGCGCGCCGGGCCCTGGGCGCTCGCCACCAGCATGTCGACGCCGCGGCCCAGCACGGCCTCGGCCGGATAGCCGAACAACCGCTCGGCGGCCCCGTTGAAGGTGGTCACCACGCCGCCCGGCGCGATCTCGAGCACGGCATCGGAAGCGATCCGCGTGACCGCCTGCCAGCGCGCCTGGGCGGCGGCGCGCAGCTGGTCGGCGCGGTGCCGATCCGCTTCTAGGTCGGCGGTCAGGCGCCGGACCTCGAGCTGATCGACCACCAGCTGCGCCAGCTCCTGGAGCGCCTGCACCTGGGCTTCGGGCAGGCGGCGCGGGGCGAAATCGGCCACGCAGAGCGTCCCGATCCGTTCGCCGGTCGGGGTCTGCAGCGGGGCGCCGGCATAGAAGCGCAGATGCGGTGCGCTCGTGACCAGGGGATTGGCGCGAAACCGCCGATCGGCCATGGCGTCCTCGACGATCAGCACCTGCTCGTCCAGGATCGCATGGGCGCAAAAGGCATGCTGCCGCGGTGTCTCGCTGATCGTCCAGCCCTGCCGCGCCTTGAACCATTGCCGCTCGCCGTCGACCAGCGAGATCATGGCCGCCGGCGTCCCCAACAGGCGCGCGGCCAGACGGACGAAGCGATCGAAGGCTTCTTCGGGTGGCGTGTCGAGAATGCGATAGCGGCGCAACGCAGCCAATCGAGCGGCTTCATTGCCCGGCAGGTGATAGCCCATCGGAGAACCAGGTTGCGCTGTACCGAACGCCGATTGCTAGCGGCATCAAGAGCTGCTGGAGCTTCGTCGCGCGCATAGTTGCGCCCAAAATTCGGCCATGGCAATGGCCCGGCGCGCCGGCCGGTCGAGCCCCGGATGCTGCGGGTTCCAGGCCTGGCCCGTGACCAACGGCGGCGAGCGTCACGCCGGACTGGCGATCGCGCCCGGGCCGGGATCGGCTATGCTCGTCGACTGGCGTGGTGGGCCGTGGGAACTGCGCTTCGAGCTGGACATTGGGGAGCGAGCATGACCGGAGCTGGCATTGGACGGTAGCGGCGGCACCCTGGATCACCCCGCAGTGCGTAAGATCGTGCTCGGCGTGCTGCTGGCGATGCTGCTCGCGGCGCTCGATCAGACGATCGTCACCACCGCCTTGCCGACGATCGGCCGCGAGCTCGGCGATGCGGCGCAGCTGCCTTGGGTGGTCACCGCTTATCTGCTGACGTCCACCGCGGTGACGCCGCTCTACGGCAAGGTCAGCGACATCTATGGCAGGCGCTTGGCGCTCCTGGTTGGGATCGGCGTCTTCAGCGGCGCCTCGCTGGCCTGCGCGCTGGCGCCCTCGATGCTGTGGCTGATCGTCGGGCGCAGCCTGCAAGGCCTGGGCGGCGGCGGGCTGATCTCGCTCGCGCAAACCATCATCGCCGACGTGGTGCCGCCCAAGGAACGAGGCCGCTATCAGGGCTACATCGCCGCCGTTTTCGTCACCTCGAGCGTGGCGGGGCCGGTGCTGGGCGGCTTCTTCGCCGACCATGCCCATTGGTCCATGATCTTCTGGATCAATTTGCCGCTGGGCCTTGGCGCCTACTTGATGACCGACCGTGCGCTGCGGCGCCTGCCCCGCCACGAGCGCCGGCATCGCCTCGACCTGCTCGGCGCCGGCCTGATGGTGCTGGCCACGGTGCAGCTGCTGCTGGCGCTCAGCTGGGGCGGCCAGCGCTATGCCTGGACGGCCTGGCCGATCCTGGCGCTGCTGGGCAGCTCGGCGGTGGTCTGGCTGCTGTTTGCGCTGCGCCTGGCGCTGGCACGCGAGCCCTTGCTGCCCTTGCCGGTCATCCTCAACCCCGTGGTCGCCGCCGCGACCGCCGCGGCCTGCGGCGCCATGGGCGTGTTCATCGGCCTGTCGGTCTATCTGCCGATCTATCTGCAGACGATCTTGGCGATGTCGGCCAGCGGCGCCGGGCTGGCGATGCTGGGGCTGATGGTGGGCACGGTGGCGGGCGCCACGCTGTCCGGCCGGCTGATGCTCCATGTCCGCCACTATCGGCGTGTGCCGGTGGCGGGCCTGGTGGTCGCAACCATGGGCGTGGTGTTGCTGGCGATCCGGCCAGCCGATTTGCCGATCGCGCTGATCGAGCTCTGCCTCACCGCGATCGGGCTGGGCATCGGCACGGTCTTGCCGGTGACGACGGTCGCCGTGCAAAACGCGGTCGAGCTGCACCAGCTCGGCACCGCGACCGCCAGCATGAACTTCTTCCGGGCGCTGGGCGGAGCGATCCTGGTCGCCGCCTATGGCGCGATCTTGCTGAGCGACGGCGGTGCGGCTGCCGGGCCGGCCACCATCGCCGCCGCCGAGCCCGCCATGTTCCGGTGGATCTTCGTGGCCTCGGCGCTCGGCTTGGTGCTGGCGCAAGGCTTTCTGCTGGCGATGCCGGAACGCCCGTTGCGCGGCCGCGGCCAGCCGCCTGCCTCAGCCACCACCCCGCCGCCGCTCGCGCCGCAGACCGCCAGCCGCGGACTCGCCGGCGACTGAGGGCTGATCGAGCCGGGCGGTCGTCGCTGTGTCCTGGCGATGAAGTTGGTCTTGGGGGGGCCGCGCAAGCGGTTGCAGCGGCGCAGATCACGCGTATCACCTGCCATGCCGCTGGCGTAGGCGCGATTTCTGCTCGGGCGGTCGCGGCCGGACCCCGCTTGCGGCTGAGCGAGTCGGACATCGCGTGCAGGAGCGTTTCACAACGAGGTTGATTCATCGCCGCAGTGCCTGGGACGGGTGCCGACGATGGCGTGGTCGCAAACGGCCAGAACCATGCTGGCTGCTTGACAGCGCGTCGGTCATGCGGCGGCAGCAGGGCGTCGTGCTTCGCGAGCAGCCGCTCAAGGACCGAAGCGCCGGCGGCTTGGCTCGCCGACCGACACGGTGGATCTGCTGTTGCCACGGCGTCGCCTGGGCGAGGAACGGCTCGCGCCGGCGTGGGACGATATGCTGGCCGTGGGCCAATGAGCACTGGCTGCGCGCGGATGCCGCTCTACCCTGGGCTAGCGGCGAAGGTGCTGTGGCACCCATCATGGAGGCTGTCGAAACCGCAACTCGCCCGCGGAAGCAAATCGACCTTGATGTCGGGGACCAGTCGGCCTGAGCTTCTGCGGGGCGGTGGTTCTGCATGGGCGACGTGCTTGAAGCAAATAGCGCATTCAGTAGTTGGGCATGTGCTGCGGGGGGATGTCGCCGGGGGAGAGGGTGGGCGCCAGGACCTGCTCGACATAGGCGAGGAAAGCAGCACCGTGCATGGCGCCATCCAGGATCATCGGCGCGGTCATGCCCGCCAGCCGAAGCGCGCCGCCGAAGGTCGTCGTCTGCCAGTGACCGTGCGGCACGGCTGCCCGGCAGCGTTCGCCGCGCAGAACTCACCCGTAACGCCTGGCCATCTTGGCCGATGCCCCAGTTTCATCGATGAATAC
>CADEGR010000130.1 GCA_902826935.1 uncultured Alphaproteobacteria bacterium
GGGCAGGATCGCCAGCTGCCGGCCGCCTGCGCCGTGGGCGCGCCGGGTCCTGGCCTCCTGATCTCCTTCCTCGCCGCCGCCAAGCCGGGCGCCCAGGTCGAGAATCCGCGCCAGGTCAGCGCCTTTCGCTACCCGCCCCGCTATGGCCCGCAAAGCCCGTCCTTCTCGCGGGCGATGCGGGTTGCCGCCGGCCCGGCGGGCCAGCTGCTCCTGATCTCCGGCACCGCCAGCATCGTCGGCCATGTGACGATCCATCCGCATCAGAAAGCCGGCCAGCTGACCGAAACGCTGGCCAATCTGGCGGCCCTCCTGCAGGCAGCCGGCGGCCAGGCCAGCTATCAGGCGCTGCGGGTGTATGTCCGCCATCCCGAGCACTGGCCGACCCTGGCACCCTTGTGTCGCGAAGCCTTCGGCCCGGCCGTGCCGCTGGTGCCGCTGCAGGGCGATCTGTGCCGCAGCGACCTGGTGCTCGAGATCGACGGCCTGGCCGAGCTGGCGGCGGCATGAGCGGCGGGCGCGGCGCCCACCTGGCAGCGCTCCTCGCGGGCCTGCTGGTGGCCGGGCCGGCCGTTGCGGCGCCCGATCGCCTGCTGCCGGTCTGGGAGGCCGGCATCGGCGCGGGCGGTGGCTGGCTGCCGGACTATCCGGCCGCCGGCCAGAACCATTTCCAGATCCTGCCGCTGCCTTACGTGATCTACCGCGGCAGCTTCCTGCGGCTGGGCGAGGAGGGCCTCGCCCGCGGCATGCTGGTCGATACCGAGCGGCTGGAGTTCGATCTCAGCTTTGCCGGCTCGTTCCCGGTCGATGCCGAGGACAACGATGCCCGCCAGGGCATGGACGATCTGGACTATCTGGGCGAGATCGGCCCGCGGCTCAGCCTGTATCTGCTGCGGCCCGCCCCCGACGCCTGGCTGCGGCTCGATCTGGCGCTGCGCGCGGTGCTGTCGACCGATCTGTCCAACTTCGGCTACGAGGGCATCGACTTCAATCCCGCCGTGGTCTGGCACCAGGCGGTGCCGGCCTGGAATGGCCAGCCGGTCGAACTCGATTTCCGGCTCGGCTCGACCTTCGCCGACAACCGGCTGATGGATTATTTCTACGAGGTCGAGGACCGCTTCGTGACGCCGGAGCGGGCCGCGTTCGACGCCGATGGCGGCTATCTCGGCAGCTATGCGACCGCCTGGGCGACCATGGATCTGACCGACCGGCTGCGCGCCTCGGTCGGTGGCGGGCTCGGCTATTACGGCGGCGCCACCAACGACGACAGCCCGCTGTTCATCGACGAGCTCAATCTCGGCCTCGGCGCCGGCTTCGTCTGGCAGCTCTACCGCAGCGAGGCCAAGGTCCTGAGACCGTAAGCGCTGCTGGCGCTCAGGCGGCCGCCTGATCCGCCTCGCTCGCTTGGGCAAGCTCCGGCAGCAAGGCCGCCTCGAACGCGGCCATGGCGCGCGGCCGGTCATAGTGGCGCTCGAAGGCATGGCGGGCGGCCGCACCCAGCCGCCGGCAGGTGTCCGGCTCGCCCGCCAGGCGGCGGACCGCGGCGATCAGGTTCGCATGGTCCTGCGAGCCGACCGCGAGGCCGCAGTCATGGCGGGTCAGGGTCCGTGCCACCTCGCCCTCGGGATCGCCGATGAACAGCGCCGGCCGGCCCGCCGCCATGACGCCATAGAGCTTGCTCGGCACCACCACGCCCTCCAGCTCGGGCCGCAGCGAGATCAGATGCAGATCCGGCAGCGACAGCGAGCAGGCCAGCTCGGCGCGCGGCTGATAGGGCCGGAACTGGACCAGCGCCCGCTCGGGCTCGCTCAGGGCATGCTGCAGCTCGTCGAGCAGAGGGCCACCGCCGATGAACAGGAGCCGGATCGGCTCCTCCAGCCTGATCGCTCGGATCAGCGCCAGGATCGGCGCCAGCTCATGGGCGCGGCCGAAATTGCCGGAATAGCCGACCACGAAGCGGTCCTCGAGCTGCCAGGCGCGGCGCAGCGGGTTGCGGCTCGCCGGCACCGGGCGGATCGTCTGGCCGTCGCACCAGTTCTCGATCTGGTGGATCCGGCCGTGGGCCACGCCGGCGGCGGCGACCCGCCAGCGCATGGCGCCGCCGATCACGACGACGCGATCGGCGCGCCGCCAGGCCAGATCGCGCAGCCAGGCAAGCGGCGGCGAGAGGAACCCGACCAAGCGGCTGCCGAGCACGCTCGCCAGCTCCGGATAGATGTCCTGGAGCCAATGCACGAGGCGCGCCCGCCGGCTGCCGGCGACCAGGGCGGCCAGCAGCCCCAGCCAGGGCGGATCGGTCTTGGCGACGATGGTGTCGCCCGGCCTGGTCAGCGCCAGCAGGCGCCAGCCGGCGGCCGCCAGGAACACCAGATCATCGACCGCCCGGCCCAGCAGGTTGAAGCGGGCGAGCCGGGTGCCGCCGACCCGATGCACCTTGACGCCGGCCAGGCGCGCCCTGGCCGGCAGGCGCTGATCCAGCCGCCGGTAGCAGAAGCGCGAGCAGACGACATGGATCCGGGCGTCGCCGCGCGCGGCCAGATGGCGGGCAAGGTCGGTCAGCAGCTGGCTGGTCGCCGAGCTGTCCGGGTCGTAGTAGCGGTTGACGAAGATGATCCGGCTCACGCCGCGGCCCGGATCTGGCGCCTGCGCACCTGGGTCGCGGGATTGCCGCGATAGATGCCAAAGGGTGTCGCGTTCTTGGTCAGGACCGAGCCCGCGGTCAGGACCGCATGCTCGCCGACCGTGACGCCCGGCCCGATCAGCGCCCGGGCGCCGATCCAGGCCCCGTCCTCGATCGTGATCTGGCCGGTGATCAGGGCGAAGGCCGGGTCCTTGTAGTCGTGATTGCCGGTCAAGAGATAGGCCGCCTGGGACAGGCAGGCATTGGCGCCGATCCGGACCGGCGCCAGGTTGTCGATCCACACGCCCTCGCCGATCCAGACATGGTCGCCGACCTCGAGATGCCAGGGATATTTGATCGCGACGCCGGGCTTGATCACCACGTCGCGGCCGATCTTGGCGCCAAACGAGCGCAGCAGCCAGCGCTTCGGCGCCGAGAGCGGCAGCCAGCTGGCGCGGAACACCAGCGCGTTCAGGGCGTACCACCCAGCCCGCTGCCACGCGGAGCCGCCGGGGTCGAAATCGGAATTGTCATAGGATGCAAGCGCAGTTCTCATGCCGATGCCATCACCGCCGGTGCGCCTGCCGGCGCGCAACGCCGGCCCGCCGACGATCGCATTTATAGTAAAATAGTTAGCGATCATATTCAACTTTAGATAGCAGAACGGCAGGCGAAAATCGGCCCGCCGGTCGCCCGGCCGCGCGCGCCACTGCAACGATGATGGGCGGCTCAGGAGCCCGCGTCGGCGCGGGGTGCCGGGTCGGGGGGTGCGGCGTCCGGGGCCATCTGCGGCAGATCCGGCCGCTCGAGCTCGTGGCTGACGCCCGGCGCCAGCCATTGCAGCATGGACGCCAGCATCTGCGGCAGCCGCTCGAACCAAGGCGCCTCGGCGATCGCCACCCCAGGCGCCGCCGGCAGGGCCGTGGCCGGCGCATCGGCTGCGGCGGGGACGTCGGCGGCAGGCGGCGCGTTGGCATCGGCCGCAGGCGCTGCCGGCGCAGGTGCGGCGCCCGCGGTCGCCGGCTGATCGAGCGCCGCCATCTTGGTCGACATGGTCGCCTGGGTGAAGTCGCCGATATGGTACTGGTGGCACATCGTGCAATTGTCGCCGGCCGAGCTTTGCACATGGCATTCGGCGCACAGCTCGCGCTGCATGGGCGCGAAGTTGGACACGAACTTGGTCGGGTCCTGGCCCTGGTAGCTGTCCTGGTACTTGGCTCCCGGGCTCAGCTGATGGCAGGCGACGCAGCCCTTGTCCTCGAGCGCGCTGAAATGGGCGTCGTGGACGAAGTTGGTGAACGGCACCTCGGTCGACTTGGGCTGGAAGGGCTGCCAGTTGACCATGAGGGCACCGCCCGGCTGGCGATCGACGCTGTGGCATTTGGTGCAGCGGCCCGGCGTGTTCTTGTCGTTCAGCATGGCGAACAGCGCTTCGCCATAATGCTCGGCCGGCGTGCCGAAGGCGTTGGCGCCGATGTCGAGCCAGGTCCGCACGAAGCTGTCCTCATGCTCGACCGGGCGGTAGTACAAGGTGAAGTCCTTGCGGAACCAGCCGCCCGCCTCGGCCCACTCCTCGGGATCGACGATCGTTTCGAGGTCGGTCGCCGCGGCCGCGGCCAGATCGCCGGTCGCCGGGCGCGCGACCGGACGTGGCGGCTCGCCGGCGGCGGCCGGCTCGGCCGGGGCTTCGTCGCCGGCGGTATCCTCGGCCGCTGGCTCGGCCGGCTCAGCCGGCTCGGCCGCGGTCTCGGCAGCCTCGGGCTCTGGCGCCGCCGCCGGCTCGGCCTCAGGCTCAGGCTCTGCGGCGGCGGCCTTCTTGGCGCGCACCTTCACGTCGCCCGACGGCTGGCCGGCTTCGTCGAGCTGGAGCAGCTCGTCGCCCGGATCGATCTGGTCGTCATCGAGCTGCAGCAGCTGCTGGTCCGACAGCTTGTCGCTGCCGCTGTCGCCGTGGATCACGCCGGGCGTCACGCCGGCGGCCTTCTGGCTGCGGAACCGGACCACGTCGGACGACAGGCGCGAGAACCACACCCGGGCGGCCGCCACGATCACGTCCTGCGGAATATGGCCGATCAGCCGGCCGACCGTGTCGGTGTCGAGCGAATGGTTCAGGCTGGCCTCGACCCGGGTCTGCAAGATGCCCATGCCCGAGGTCGCGATGTCGTAAAGCAGCTCCTTGATGCCCCAGACGACCCGGCCGACCGCCGCGAGCTGACCGTCGTTGGCGTCGCTCAGATCGAGCAGATCGAGCTCGTCGACCACCTTCAGATCGTCGGCCGTGGTCGGATCGGCGGCGAGCAGCAGCTTGGTGAACGGCGAAATCTTGGGCGCGATGGCGTCTTCCGGCCATTCGCCGATCCACAAGCCGCGCTCGGCGATGGTGTCGACATCGAGCTCCGGGAGCGCGATCACCGGCACGCCCTTCACCCCGGCGACCGTATCGCCGGTGATGTCCTTGCCATGGCAGGACGCGCAGGCCTGCTCGAACCGCGTGGTCACCATCAGATGGCCCGAGGAGTCCGGCTCGTGGCAGGTATCGCAGGTCTCGGGCACGCGGGTGCCCTTCTTGGCTTCCTCGGGGAAGTGCTTGCGATTATGCGAATCGTGATCGAACGAAATCCGGGTGCGGCGCAGATAGGGATAGCTGCCGAAGCCGGGATGGCCGCTGGAGAACGCCTCGAAGGTCACGGTGTGGCAGGACTGGCAGCGGGCGTTCGCCACCTGCATCATGTTCGCCCATTCGCCGTGGTGATCCTCGTGGCAGGCAGCGCAGGCGAGCGGGCCGTCGGCGGCGTCCCGGGCGAGCGGGAAGGCAAAGCGGCTGGCATCGACCGTCCAGGGCGCCGAGGTGTCGGCATGCTGGGTGGCCGCGATCTCGGTCAGCTGATCGAGCTTGGGCTTGCCCAGATTATGGGGGTTGAGCGCGTCCTTGGTCTTGTTGTGGCAGGCCAGGCACTTGCTGCTGTCAGCGAGCGGATCGGACGGCCGCAGCGAGGCCGCCAGCCAATGCAGCGGTCCGCCCTCGAACGCGACATGGCAAGAGGCGCAGTTCTGGATCTCGGCATGGCCCTTGATCATCGGGCCGGGATGCAGCAGCTGGGCATTCATCGAGCCGCCGAAGATCACGAACAGGGCGGCCAGCGACAAGAGGGTGGCCCAGACCGTGGTCAGACCGCGCCGGCTGCGCAGGCTGCGCACCGGCATGCAGGGCGGCACGGTCCGGCAGCAGCGGCCGTCCTCGAGCGGCCCCTGGCTGCAGGCGCCGCCCGCCGCGGCCGGCCGGTTGCAGGCCCAGCCATCACCCGAGCGACGCGGCTGGCACTCGGTCGTGGTCCGGCAGCGGCCGCGCTGATCCGGCCCGCGCTCGCACGGACAGCCGGTCGAGCTCCGGCCACAGACCCAGGTCTGGCTCGGCCGCTCGTAGGTGCTGCTGCGAAAGTCGAAGTTCTGCAGGCGCGGCGCGCTCATGGCGCACCGGCCGAGAAGGCATAGACGATCACGATATGCAGCACGCTGAACAGCATCAGCGAATAGTTCAGCGGCAAATGGAAGAACAGCCAGAGCTTGAGCACCAGCTGCAGAGCATACTGGTAGTCAAGATTGGCCTTGGCGGTGATCAGGGCATCGATCTCGCCGAGAATCGCCCGACCACGCTCGTCGAGATAGCGCTCAAGCGCCTGAATCGCGACATGCAGGCGGCGCTCGGCGCGGTGCGAGCCCACGAGATTGCCGAGGAAATTGCGCGGCCGGTACAGATACGGCGCCAGCTCCTTGACGTAGAAGTCGGCAATCGTCGAGGCGCGGGTCTCCTGCACCGAGCGCATCGCCAGCTCCTGGACCTGGCGGGCCACTTGCGCCCGCAGGAACGGGATCCGCTCGAAGATCACCCGCTCGCCGCGGGCATCCATGCGCGGCGGCAGGATCCGTGACAGGAGCAGGCCGGTGAAGCCGCTGACCACCACGACCACGAACAACAGCCAGAGAATGGTCTCGAAGGTGCCGTTCGGCAGCACGAACTCGCTATGCAGCAGGAACAGCAGGCTGCACAGCCCGCCGACATAGATGTGCATCTGCAGCCAGGCGCCGGCCGGCACCAAAGGCAGGACGTTCAGCTTCTTGCGCAGATTGAACAGCGACAGGAACACCATGCCGGCGAACAGCACCCAGCCGTTCATGAAGGCGGCATCGCGCAGCGACATGTCGTAGAGCTGGTTGATCGCGATCAGGATGCCGGCCGACATCCCGGTCAGGGCGAGATTGCGCAGGCGCCGCTGGGCAAAGGCGTTCATCGGGTCAGCCAGTCCACCAGCCGCTCGCGATCGCGCAGATCGATCCGCACCAGCGCCTCATGCGGACAGGCCCGCTGGCAGGCCGGCCCACCCAGCTGGTCGCGGCAGAGATCGCATTTGGTCGCCTTGACGATCGGCGCCTGGGTCTCGACGTCGACGATGAAGTCGCCGCGCTGATCCCTGATCTCGACCATCCGGATGTTGTTGTAGGGGCAGGAATTGGCGCAGGTGGCGCAGCCGATGCAGGTGATGTCGTCGATCACCACCAGGCCGTCGGGGGCGCGGTGGATCGCGCCGGTCGGGCAGCCGATCAGGCAGACCGGGTCGACGCAATGCATGCAGGCATTGGTCACCATGATGTTGTCCTGCTCCGGCCCATGGCGGACGAAGCGCGGATTGTTGTCATGGGCGAGCGCGCAGGCCCGCACGCAATCGTCGCAGCCGGTGCAGCGATCGGTGTCGATGAACATCGCCGCCGTGCCGTTGATCGTGCGGTTGTTCATCAGGAAGTTGATGGTGGTCTGCTCGAGCTCCAGCTCGGTGCGCCAGCCCAGGCGGTTGGCCTGGCGCGGGATCGAGCGGCCGGGCGGCGGCGGCAGATGCTCGGGCGGCAGGTTCGGCAGGACATAGTCCTCGACCAATGCCGTCGGCACCCGCAGCAGGTCGACGAAGCCGACGGCGCGCAGGCCATGGCGCAAGGTCAAATCGCGGCCATCCCGCCAGTGATCGACGATCTCCGAGAGGCCGAACACCTCGTTGTGGGTGACGTAGCCGACCGTGCGATGGCCATGGTCGAGCCGCTCGCTCAGCCGCCCGAAGCCGTAGCGGATCAGCAAGAGGCCATCCAGGTAGTCGCCGTGCTCGGCGATCACCGGCTCGGATTCGAGGACGTCGTTCGGGTCCTGCGCGGCCAGCTCCTTGAAGCCGCCGGACCATTCGAACTCGCCGTGGGTCTCGAACAAGGTGTGGCTGGCGAGCTGCTCAAGCGCGGATTCGTGCAGGCCCTGGAACAACGGCGATTCGCGCAGATGCGCCTTCAGGCTGGTCGCCCGGTAGAGCGCGTCCAGCTGCTCGCGAAAGCCCTTGTCGCGGCGCCGGATGTCGCGCAGCGCCTGCCAGCGCAGCTCCAGGAGCTCGACGTCGGTCTCGGCGAAGTAGGTCGCGAGATGCGGTGCCCGCGACAAAGCGGCCACCTCGCCGAACATCTCCTGCGGCCCGAGCGGCCGGGTCGGCTGGTGGCCGATCACCTCGTCGATGTCGCGGATCACGCCGCGCAGATCGCCGCGCCGGACGCCATTGGCGCGGCCGGCATGGCCATTGCGATAGATCGTGATGTCGCGCCGCTCGGGCACCCGGGCATTGCGCCAGAGCTGGCTGATCGCGCCCAGCAGGCCCGGCGTCTGGCGGCGATCGCTGCGCAGGGTGACGCCGGCCTCGGGCAGCTCGCGCACCACCCCGGTCACGATCACGAACACCGAATTGCCGTAGTCGCCCTTGCGCAGGATCACCTCGCCGGCGCGATGCCGGCGGACCCGGGCGTCATTCAGGACGATGTCATGCAGCGGCGACGAGGCCGGGAACTGCGCCGGATCGATCGCGGCGAAGACCTGCAGCGTGCGCAGCACCCGCAGGACATCGCCCTCGGTCATCTCCGGCCCGAACGGCCGGTCCCAGCGCCGGGGCCGTGGAATCGCGACGCCGGAGATCATCGCCGCTCCCGGCGCGCCATGCCGTCCCGGCCGCTGCCGGTGCCCATCCTCATTGGGCGACCTTGCCCTTGTACTTGTCGGGGCCGGGGATGAAGCCGTCGACCGCCGCGAGCTTGGTGCCGTCATGGGCGGCCGCGAACTCCTTGGCCGCCTCGCCGACCTTCTCGGCGGCCGCGGTCAGCTCGCTCTCGTTGCTCAGCTTGAGCGACGCGCTGTGGGCCGCGCGCAGGGCCGCCATGACCTCGGGCAGCTTGGTCTCGCGGGCGATCTCGCGCAGCTCCTTGCGCGCGGCATGGGCGCGCTTGGCCATCGCGACCGCATATTTGGCCGAGGCGGTGGCGCTGCCGACGGCGCGCAGCGCGGTCTCCAGCTCGACCATCACGCCCATGACGTACATCATGCGCTTGCGCTCGGGCGTATCGTCACGGTTCTCCTTGCCGCCATTATGCCAGGTATTGTGGCGGACCTCGCCCGAAGACCAGGACACCAGCTCGAACGCGCTGCCGGCGGCATGGCCACCCTTGTTGACCAGCTCCTCCTTGGGCACGACGTGGCAGCTGTAGCAGTTCTTGGCCAGCTGATAGAGATTGTCCGGCCGGATCATGCCGGCCTTCTCGGCATCCGCCCAGCGCTTGGCGCGCTCGTCGGCGCTCTCCGTCTCCTTCTTCTTGCCGCTGAACTCGCTATGGCGCTTGAGCCAGCCATCGGCCGGACCGTGGCAGGATTCGCAGGTGATGCCGGCGATCGGCCGGGGCTTGTCGCCCTTGGCCTGGCTGGTGAAGTGGCAATCCAGGCAGACGCTCTCGGTCTTGATCCGCTTCAGGCCCAGCTTCTCGCTGATCTCCTTCGCCTCCTTGGCGCGCGGCAGATCGGTGAACGTCTTGAAATGATGGGTCTCCTTCCAGGCGGCCACTTCCTTCTTGTGGCACTCGGCGCACTCGTCGGGCCCCTTCACCTTGGAATAGTCGGGCGAGCCTTCGGCCTCTGCGGCACGCGGCCACAGCCCTAGCCCGGCGCCGCCGAGCACCAGCAGCGCCGCCGTGAGCAGCCAAAAGGTCGGGCGACCTCGGATCATGCGTTCGTTTCCTCCACTACCGGCTCGCCTGCGCTGGACCTGACAGCCCGCATCTGCCGTTCGATCCAGCGCCGGTGCCGCGGCCAGCGCCGCGCCGTCGCGCCGCTGACAAGATTTGCTTTATGCGTCCAAGACCAGCCCGGGCTTGGGCGTGGCGACACAAGCCAGGCACATGCCCGCACCCGGTGCCGCCGACGGCTCGGATGCGTACTCGACCGCACCCGCCTTGATCGCGGTGGCGCAGGCGCCGCATTGCCCGGCCCGGCAGCCCGAATCCATGGGAATGCCGGCGCTTTCGGCCACGTCGAGGAGCGACATGTCGCTGCCCGGCAGCCACCGGCCGACCTTGCCGGAGCGCGCGAACACGACCTCGATCGCGGGCGCCGTGCCGGCGGCCGGCGCCGGCTTCGGCTTCTTGCGGCCGCCGAACGACTCGTAGCGGATATCGCGATCGGGCACACCCCATGCGCGCAGCTCGGCCACCAGGCTGTGCTGCATCTCGGTCGGGCCGCAGAAGTAGAACTGGCAGTCGCGGCTCGGCAGCAGACCCTCCAGCAGCCGCCGGCTGATCCGGCCGCGGTAATGGAAGTCGCGGCCCTTGATGCAGTCGCGGGTCGGCCGGGTGTAGCAGTTGACCACCTTGATGTTGGCGTGCTCGCGGGCGACCCGCTTGAGATGATCGTACAGCGCATGCTCGGCGCGGTTGCGCACGCTGTAGAACAGCCAGGTCTCGCGCTGGCTGCGGGTCGCGACGATGGTGTTGAGCATGCTCAGCACCGGCGTGATGCCGACCCCGCCGGCCAGCAGCACCACCGGCCGGCTGTCGGTCAGGTCCAGGTAGAAATTGCCAGCCGGCGCCTTGACGTCGACGATCCGCCCGGGCGCCAGCGTGTCATGGAAGAAGCAGGAGCCGACCCCGTCCGGCACGCCATCATGGCCCGCCTGACGCTTGATCGTCACCCGGTACTGGTTCTGGTGGACCGGCGCCTCCGACAGGGAGTAGCAGCGGATCACCGGCTTCGGCAGGCCCGGGATCTGCAGCCGGAAGGTCAGATGCTGGCCCGGCAGATAGCGCGGCACCGGCTTGCCGTCATAGGGCCGCAGATAGAACGAGGTGATCTCGGCGGTCTCCTCGACGCGCCGATGGACATAGAACTTGCGAAAGCCGCTCCAGCTGGCTTCCTCCGGCACCGGCTCGGTGCGCGCCCGGGCCAAGAGGTCCTGGGTCGCAGCCCGGAAGCTTTGGAGCGCAACCGCCTGCTCGCGGCCAACATGGCTGCGCCGGCGGAAAGTCCCGAGCAGGCCTTGACCTGCCCCATACAACGCGCCGCTGACCACGAGCAGGCCAGCCAGCTCGACCATCGTTGGTACCATAGCGATACGTCCCCGGCTTGGCGGAAGCCAATACGGTGCACGCCCACGTGCCCATACCTAGGGCCGCCCGCTTAGCTGGCGGCTCCTTCATTGGTCCGGGCCAGCGTTTCGCTGGTCGCCGAACACCACCCCAAAATGACTTCATCCGGGGTAGCCGATCTCACCTTGATCCGTCGAGCCCCTACCCGCTAGAGCCCCAGCCTCGTCAGACCATGCAGACCGATTAGCCCCCGATTTTTGTTCTTGACAAACGTTCCTCCGACCTCGGATGGGGGCGCTCGCGAGCGGAAACATACTCGGCATCGGCCCCCGGTGCAACGGGGCGGCGCTGCAAAATTTGCCGTGGCCCCTGGCGCCAGGCGCGCTATGCTGCCGCCACCATGCCCGAAAACAAAATGCGTGAAGCGGCGGCGCGCCGGCATGCGCGCGCTCCGCAATGGCTGCTCTGGCTGCTTCTGGTGGCGGCACCCGCCGCGGCGCAAGCGCCGGCAGCAGAGGATTCGCCACTCTGGCAACAAGCCATGGCCGGCGGCCAGGCGGCGCTCCGGCAGCAGGACTACAAGGCGGCGGAGCAGCAGTTCGAGGCGGCGCTGGAGGTCGCCGAGCAGCTGCCGCCCAGCGATCCGCGGCTGGCCCAGAGCCTGAACAACCTGGCCGCCGTCTATTACGCCGAGAAGGACTATGCGCGGGCCACGCCGCTGATGCGCCGCTCGCTCGAGCTGCTCCAGCAGACGCTCGGGCCGAACGACCCCAATGTCGGCCAGACCCTGAAGAACCTGGCAGCACTCTATTACCTGCAGGACGACCTGGCAGCGGCCGAGCCGCTCCTGAAGCGCTCGCTCGCGATCCTGGAAAAGGCCTATGGCAGCCAGCATGCCTATGTCGGGACGGTGCTGAGCAATCTCGCCAGCCTGTATGTCGCCGAGGGCCGCCCGACCGACGCCGAGCCGCTGCTCGAGCGCTCGCTCGAGACCTGGCAGGCGCTGCTCGGCGAGGACCACCCGGACGTCCAGCAAAGCCGCGCCCTGCTCGAGCAGGTCCGCCAGAGCCTGGCCAACCCGGCTGCGGCCAGGCCGAGCGGGCCGGCGGTGGCACCGCCCCAGTTCAAGCCAACCGCACCCGGCACGCTGACCACGGCGGAGCCGGCGGGCCAGGCCGACGAGGCCGGCCCTAGGGCGCTGACGGCGGCGCTGACGCCGCCTGCCAGCCCCAGCCCGCCGCCCGCCGCCGCGGCTAGTCCGCCAGCGGCGGCACCAGCCGCGCGATCACTGGCGGAAGCAGGGCCGACCGTGAGCGCACCGTTGCCGGGCGCGCCGGCCGCCGGCCC
Organism: uncultured Alphaproteobacteria bacterium; assembly: GCA_902826935.1. Classification (GTDB taxonomy): domain Bacteria; phylum Pseudomonadota; class Alphaproteobacteria; order Geminicoccales; family Geminicoccaceae; genus CADEGR01. The sequence goes on from CADEGR010000130.1 coordinate 12,392, forward strand.
TGCCAAGGGACGCAGCTTCGCGACCTATCTGTCATCGCTCTGGTCGCGCCAGTCGGCCGAGCGCTATTGGCAGAGCCTGCGGGCGCAAGCACCGGATCTCCTGGCCGACAAGCAGCTGGCGGTGCAAGAGGTCGCGGTCCAGGAGGGAGGTGCCTTCTACCGGGTCTTGGCCGGCGACTTTCCCGACAGCCCGAGCGCCGACAAGTTCTGCCGGGCGCTGCGCCAGGAGGTGCAAAGCCGAGG
>CADEGR010000131.1:0-11072 GCA_902826935.1 uncultured Alphaproteobacteria bacterium
GCGTGCTGGCGCTGGTCCTGCTCGGGCCGCTCCGCCATGTCGGGATCGCGCTTGCGACCGCGCTGTCAGCCTGGCTGAACGCCGGGCTGCTGGCGGCGGGCCTGTGGCGCCGCGGCTTGTGGCGGAGCGACCCGCGGCTTGGCCAGCGGCTGCCCAGGATCGCGGCGGCCGCGGCCGGCATGGCGCTCCTGGTCTGGCAGGCCGAGCGCTGGCTCGCGCCGCTGCCGCCGGCGCTGGCGCTGGCCGGCGCGATCGGGCTGGGCGGGGCCGGCTTCTTCGCGCTCGCCCAGCTCCTCGGCGGGCTCGATGGCCGCGCGCTCGGCCGGCACTTGCGGCGCCGGCGCGCTTGACGTTGGCCATGCCATCCCCATAACTCGTGCAACTCCATCACACGGCGAGGAAAGGCTCGGGCAGCACGATGCAAGGACGGATCTTTTCCGGCATTCAGCCGAGCGGCAATCTGCACCTGGGCAACTACCTGGGGGCGATCCGCAACTGGGTCCGGCTGCAGGGCGACTACGAGGCGATCTACTGCGTCGTCAACCTGCACGCGCTGACCGTGCCGCAGGATCCGGCGGTGCTGCGCGAGCGGACCTACGAGGTCGCGGCCGGCTTCCTCGCGGCCGGCCTGGATGCCGAGAAGAACGCGATCTTCGTCCAGAGCCACATCCCGGCGCACACCCAGCTCGCCTGGCTGCTCAACTGCGTGACGCCGCTCGGCTGGCTCAACCGGATGACCCAGTTCAAGGACAAGGCCGGCAAGCAGAAGGACCAGGCGCTCGCCGGGCTCTACACCTACCCGGTGCTGATGGCCGCCGACATCCTGCTCTATCGCGGCACCCACGTGCCGGTCGGCGAGGACCAGAAGCAGCATCTCGAGCTGGCGCGCGACATCGCGGGCGCCTTCAACCGCAAATACGGGGTCGATTTCTTCCCCTTGCCCGAGCCGATGATCCAAAGCGAGGCCGCCCGGATCATGAGCCTGCGCGACGGCACCAAGAAGATGAGCAGCTCCGATCCGAGCGACCAGAGCCGGATCAATCTGACCGACGATGCCGATGCGATCGCGCTGAAGCTGCGCCGGGCGAAGTCGGACAGCATCCTGGGCTTGTCCTACGACCCCGAGGGCCGGCCCGAAGCCTCGAACCTGTTGTCGATCTACGCCGCCTTGGCCGACCAGCCGCGCGCTGCGGTCGAGGCGCGCTTTGCCGAGACCTCGTTCGCCGACTTCAAGGGCGAGCTCGCCGATCTCGCAGTCGCCAGGCTCGGCCCGATCACCGCCGAGATGCGCCGCCTGCTGCAGGACCGGGGCGAGCTGGAGCGGGTGCTGCGCCGGGGTGCCGACAAGGTCGAGGCGATCGCCGCCGACAATCTCGCCAAGGTCTACGATCTCGTCGGCCTGCCGCCACGCTGAAGGGAACGCCATGACCGACCCATCGCCCAGCTCGCCCGCCGCGGCGCCCCCGCCGCCGGAGCCGCCACCCCCGCCGCCGCCGGCCGAGCCGCCAGCCCCGCCGCTGCCCGAGCCGCGCCGCCGCCGCCGCTGGGGCCGGGTCTGGCTCAGCAGCCTGATCGTCGTGCTGGTGCTGCTGGTGATCTACTATGTCGGCGGCATGATCTGGCTGCATGTCATCGACGACAATCTGGACTACCAGCTGAACGCCGAGCGGCCGGCCGGCGCCAGCCGCGCGGTGGCGCTCGCGGCCGATCTGATCGACCGCGAGGTCAACCAGCACGAGTGGGTCGGCAATGATCCGTTCTTCCTGCCGGGCAGCCTGCTCGACAACATGCCCAACTTCCAGCAGGGCATCATCGCCGCCCTGTCGCGCTTCGCGATCGAGCTGACCGACCATCTCGGCCGCAGCCGGGGCTCGAGCCAGGCCGATCCGGACCTCGATCCCGCGGCCGGCCTGCTGCGCTATCCGGGCAATGTCTGGGTCTGGAACCCCGCCACCTCGCTGGCGCCCACCGCCAGCTCGGAATCGCAGTACCGCCAGGGTCGCCAGCGGCTGCTCACCTACAACGACCGCCTGAGCAAGGACCAGGCGACCTTCGACCCCCGCTCCGACAATCTCCTGACCACGCTGGACCGGATCACCACCGATCTCGGCTCGGCCTCGGCCCAGATCGACCAGCGGGTCCGCGCCGGCAGCGGCTGGCTGCCGGATTTCCAGGCCGACAACCTGTTCTATTTCAACAAGGGCCGGCTGTACGGCTACTACCTCCTGCTGCGCGAGCTGCAGACCGATTTCGCCAATGTCGTGTCCGAGCGCGATCTCGCCACGACCTGGCGGCAGACCCTGGACAGCCTGCGCGAGGGTGCGGCCTTTCAGCCCTGGGTGATCGTGAACGGCCCGCCGGACGGCCTGCTGCTGCCGAGCCATGTCGCGGTCCAGGGCTTCTATCTGCTGCGCGCCCGGACCCAGCTGAAGGAGCTGGTCGACATTTTGGAGAAGTGAGCCCGGTTGGAGAAGTGAGCCCGGCTTGCTTGACAAGTGAGGCGGTTGCGCTTCTTGGTTGAGACGCATGGGCCGCGGCGCCGCGGAGGGTGCCGCGCCGGCGCAAGCGCGCCTTGAACCGGCCCGGCCCATGCGCCACATTCGAGCAGTGCGCGCCTCCGCCGGCCGGCGGGGGCAGAGGCCTGCAGCCGCCTGCCCGCGGCCAGGCAGCCCGAGGATCCGCCGATGTTCATCCAGACCGAGCAGACCCCCAACCCCGCCACCTTGAAGTTCCTGCCGGGCCAGGTGGTCATGACCGAGGGTGTCGCCGACTTCACCACGGCCGAGCAGGCCGCGAGCTCGCCGCTCGCCCAGCGCCTGTTCGCGGTCGAGGGCGTCACCGGGGTGTTCTTCGGCGGCGATTTCGTGACCGTGACCAAGGCGGAAGGCCAGGACTGGTACGTCCTGAAGGCGGCCGTGCTGGGTGCGATCATGGAGCATTACATGTCGGGCGACCCGGTGCTGGCGCCGGATGCCCAGATCAGCGACGGCGCCCATGCCGCGAACGACGAGGACGACGCGCTGGTTCGCCAGATCAAGGAGCTGATCGACACCCGCGTCCGCCCGGCGGTGGCGCAGGATGGCGGCGACATCATCTTCCAGGGCTTCGAGCGGGGCGTGGTCTACCTGCATATGCGCGGCGCCTGCTCCGGCTGCCCGAGCTCGACCATCACGCTGAAGAACGGCATCGAGAACCTGCTCCGCTACTACGTGCCGGAGGTGGTCGAGGTGCGGCCGGTCGGCTGACCTCACGCGGCACGCCGCCAACTTGCTGATCCTCGGGATTGAAAGCGCCGGCCCGGGCGGCTCGGTGGCGTTGCTCGATGCCGCCGTGCCGGCCGGCACGGGTCGGCGCCTGGGCGAGCTCGGCCTGCCGCCCGGGCCTGGCACGGCCGATCATCTGGTCGGCCTGATCGAGCGCCTCCTGGTCACCACCGGCCGTGGCTACGGCGATCTGAGCCTGCTCGCGATCGGCTGCGGCCCGGGCAGCTTCACCGGCATCCGCAGCGCCGTGGCGCTGGGTCGCGGGCTGGCGCTCGCGACCGGCCTGCCGACGCTGGCGATCGGCAGCCTGGAGGCCTTGGCCATGGCGGCCGGACCCGGCGCCGGTGCGCTGCTGGCGGCGCTGGACGCGCGCCGGGGTCAGGTGTATTGCCAGATATTCACGTCTGATCTGCGAGCGATGGGAGATCCGGACGTCATGGCGCCAAGCGACGCCGCTGCCCTGGGTCACCAGCCGGGCCATGGCCTGCGTCTGGTCGGCACGGGCGCGCCGCTGATCGCGCCCTGGCTCGCCGCTCCGCCCGCCTCGCTCCACGCCGAGCTGCCGCTGGCCGCCGCCGCCGTGGCGGAGCGCGCCGCCTGGCGGCTGGCCAAGGGCGAGCAGCCGGTGCCGGGCAGCACCCTCGCGCCTTGCTACCTTCGTCCGCCCGACGCCAAGCCGGCCAGGCCGCCGGCGGCCCTCCGGTCAGCCACGGGATAGCGCCATGCTGGCGTTGAAGCGCGCTCCTTCGATCAGCATCAAGACGGTCGGACCGTTCGATCTCGGCCGGCTCGCCCGCCTGCACCAAAGCTGCTTCGACGATCCCTGGAGCCGGGCCGATCTGGCCCATCTCCTGGCCCTGCCCGGCGGCTTCGGCCTCTTGGCCCGGCTGTTCGAGCGCAATCTGTCGGGGCTGGACGGCATGCGCGGCGTCGGCTTCGCGCTCTGCCGGGTGGTGCGCGAGGAGGGCGAGCTGCTCTCGATCGGGGTGGGTCCCACCTATCGCCGCCGCGCGATCGGTGCGGCCTTGCTGCGCGAGAGCATGGAGCGCTGCCGGCGGGCCGGAGCCGTCGCCATGTTCCTGGAGGTCGCGACCGACAACGAGTCGGCCCAGACCCTCTATCGCACCTTCGGCTTCAACGAGGTCGGCCGGCGCGAGGGCTACTACCTGCGGCCGGATGGCAGCCGGGTCAACGCCTACACCATGCGCTGCGATCTGACCCGGGACGATCTCTGGCCCCTCGAGGCCGGCTGAGCCGACCCGCGGGCGACCGCTGGACGCTCAGCGCCGCCGACCCAATCCCTTGCGGACCAGCAGCCGGTAGACCTCGCCCTCAGGTTGCTCCGGCTCGAGCGTGAGCACCTGATGGCCCTGATCGCGCAAGGTCCGTGGGACATTCTCGAGCGGCTCGGCACCTTGCAAGCGAATGCTGGCGATCTCGCCGACCGCCATTTTCTCCAGCAACAGCTTGGTCTTCACCATGGTCAACGGACAGACCTCTGTGGTGATATCCAAGGAGTATTGCGGATGGTTCATCGTTGCTTGCCTCGTCTACAAAAGATTGGCCAAAAAGCCCTTGCGTCAGTAAAAAGATACAATATATTGCAGGTGAAGAATTAACCAAACATGCTCGCAGAAGGCGCGGAACGTTATGTCTGAAAAGTTGAGCCAGAATGAGCTGCTCGCTCTGACCACGGAAATTGTCGCGTCACACGTATCCAACAATACCGTTGCGATGGGCGATCTGCCCGAGCTGATTCGGCAAGTCTACGGCAGCCTGAACAACCTGACGCCGGCGCCGGCGCCCGAGCAGCCAGAAAAGCCGCAACCCGCCGTGACGATCAAGAAGTCGGTCACGCCGGAATACATCATCTGCCTCGAGGACGGGAAGAAGCTGAAGATGCTGAAGCGGCATCTGAAGACCCGTTACGATATGTCGCCCGAAGAATATCGCAAGCGCTGGGGCCTGCCCGACGACTACCCGATGGTCGCGCCGAGCTATGCCGAGCAGCGCAGCGCGTTGGCCAAGAAGATCGGGCTGGGCACCAAGCCGCGCGCCCGGGCCCGGCGCGGCGCGGCCTGACCGCCAGGCGCTGGCCGCAGCCGGCCGCTCGCAGCTTCGTTGCAGGATCCGTCCGCCGGATCCTGGCCTGTCGCCTTGACGACCAACCGCCGCTGTTCCTACAACAACCACGATGCAGCTTCAGGAGGCTGTCGGCCGCGTCCAGCGCGACGCCGCCGGAGAGATCCAAGACTTGCCAGCAACCTTCGTCGGCGGCCGCCGAGGCGTGACCAAGAAGCTCTTCATCAAGACCTACGGCTGCCAGATGAACGTCTACGACTCGCAGCGTATGGCGGATCTGCTGGCGCATCACGGCTACCGCACGGCGGCGTCCGCCGAGGATGCCGACCTGGTCCTGCTCAACACCTGCCATATCCGCGAGAAGGCCGCCGAGAAGGTCTATTCCGAGCTCGGCCGGCTGCGCCAGCTGCGCGAGCGGCGGCGTGACGAAGGCGGCGATCTCCTGATCGGCGTCGCCGGCTGCGTCGCCCAGGCCGAGGGCGAGCTGATGGTCGAGCGCGCGCCCTTCGTCGACCTGGTGGTCGGGCCGCAGGCCTATCACCGCCTGCCCGAAATGCTGCATCGCCGGGCGCGCAGCGAGGGCGCCGTGCTCGACACCGACTTCCCGCCCGAGAGCAAGTTCGACCAGCTGCCGGAGAGCGCCGAAGCGCCCGGGATCACCGCGTTCCTGACCGTGCAGGAAGGCTGCGACAAGTTCTGCACCTTTTGCGTGGTGCCCTATACCCGGGGTGCGGAAAGCTCGCGGCCGGTGGCGGCGGTGCTGGCCGAGGCGCGCCGGCTGGTGGCCGCGGGCGCCCGTGAGATCACGCTGCTCGGCCAGAACGTCAACGCCTATCACGGCGCCGCCCCCGAAGGCGGTGCTTGGGGCCTGGCGCGGCTGCTCGAGGCGCTGGCCGAGATCGAAGGGCTGGCGCGGCTGCGCTACACGACGTCGCATCCGCGCGATGTCGACGCGGCCCTCATCGCCGCGCACGGCGCGGTCGAGAAATTAATGCCTTTTTTGCATTTGCCGGTGCAGACTGGCGCCGATGCGATACTCAAAGCGATGAACCGGCGCCATAGCGCCGACGACTATCGTCGCCTGGTCGAGCGGCTGCGCCAGGCCCGGCCCGATCTGGCCCTGTCGTCGGATTTCATCGTCGGCTTTCCCGGCGAGACCGACGCCTGCTTCGCCGCGACCATGGGCCTGGTCGAGGAGATCGGCTTTGCCCAGGCCTTCTCCTTCAAGTACAGCCCGCGCCCCGGCACCCCGGCGGCTGCCCATGGCAAGCAGGTCGAGGAGCGGGTCAAGCAGGCCCGCCTGGCCGAGCTGCAGGACCTCCTGAACCGCCAGAGCGCGGCGTTCAACCGGGCGAGCCTCGGCCGCCAGCTGACGGTCCTGGTCGAGCGGCCCGGCCGGCATGCGGGCCAGATGGTCGGCCGCAGCCCCTATCTCCAGCCGGTCCAGCTGACCAGCCGGAACGCCCGGCCCGGCGCCCTGCTCGACGTGCTGATCACCGAGCTCCATCCCCACAGTCTCGGCGGCCAGCCGATCGGCTCCGGCCCGGCCGCCCTCGCCGTCCCCGGCCAGGAGGCACGCGCCTGAAATCGATCCCCGCCGCGACCGACGCCGCTGTCGAGACGCGCACCTTGACCTTTGGCGACAACCGGCTGTGCGCCCAGCTGTTCGGCCAGCATCACGAGCACCTGGCGCAGCTCGAGCAGCGCCTGCCGGCGAGCCTGGTGGCGCGCGGCAATCTGGTCACGGTGAGCGGTCCGCTGGCCGCGGTCGATGCCGCGAGCGCGGTCCTGACCGACCTCTACCAGCGGCTGGAATCCGGCCTCGAGATCGGCAAGAGCGAGGTGGACGCCGCGGTCCGCATGGTCGAGGGCGGCGCCCCCGCCTCGAGCAACGGCTTTCGCGGCGCCGACGAGCTGATCGAGACCGAGCGCAAGCGGATCAGCCCGCGCTCGCCGACCCAGGCCGATTATCTGCGCGCGATGCACAAGCACGATCTGGTGTTCGGCATTGGGCCGGCCGGCACCGGCAAGACCTATCTCGCGGTCGCCAAGGGCGTGTCGCTGCTGCGCCGGCGCGCGGTCGACCGGCTGATCCTGTCCCGGCCCGCGGTCGAGGCCGGCGAGCGGCTGGGCTTTCTGCCGGGCGACATGAAGGATAAGGTCGACCCCTATCTCCGGCCTCTGTACGATGCCCTCCAGGATATGCTGCCGGAGGGCAAGTTCGCCGCGCGGCTGGAGACCGGCCAGATCGAGGTGGCCCCTTTGGCCTTCATGCGCGGCCGCACCTTGTCGAATGCGTTCGTGATCCTGGACGAGGCCCAAAACACGTCGCCGGCCCAGATGATGATGTTCCTGACCCGGCTCGGCGAGAATTCGCGCATGGTCGTGACCGGCGATCCGATGCAGCACGATCTGCCGCCCGGCTCGCCGTCCGGCCTGATGGACGCGGTCACCAAGCTCGGCCAGCTGAAGGAGGTGGGCCTGGTCCACTTCACCGAGCGCGACATCGTCCGCCATCCGCTGGTCGAGCAGATCCTGCGCGCCTACCGCGCCGCCGCCGAGGCCGGCGCGCCGTCGAAGGGCAGCTAAGCCCATGTCCCACCCCAGCCTGACCGGTGCCAAGAGCCTGCCCGACCCCGATGGACAGCGACGGACCTAGTACCATCGCCCTGACGGTGGCCACCGCCGACTGGCGGACCGCCACCCAGCCGCTCGAGCGCCGATGCGCCGAGGTGGTGCAAGCGAGCCTGGCGCGTGCGACCGCCGAGCTGGGCTTGCCCGGCAGCCTGGCCGCCGCCGAGGTCAGCCTGCTCCTGACCGACGACGCCGCGATCCAGGCGCTGAATGCCGCCTATCGCGGCCAGGACCGCCCGACCAACGTGCTCTCCTTTCCCGCCTGGGCGCCCGCCGACCTGGCCGAGCCCCTGCCGCCAGGCGCACCCTTGCTGCTGGGCGACATCGCGCTCGCTTTTCAGACCTGCGCCCGCGAGGCGGCGGCCGAGGGCAAGCCGCTCAGCGATCATCTGGCCCATCTCCTGGTCCATGGCTGCTTGCATCTGCTGGGCCTTGACCACGCAGCGGAGGCCGAGGCGGTCGCCATGGAGCAGCTCGAGACCCGGATCCTGGCGGAGCTCGGCATCCCCGATCCCTATGCCACGCCGGCTGGCCAGGCCGAGCGGATGCCGGTGAGCGCGGGGCCCGGCCGATGAAGGAGCTGCCGAGCGGCCAGCGCCAGTCCGAGCCGTCGCTGCTGCGCGCCTTGCTCAGCCGCTGGCGGCTGCTGACCGGCCGGCGCAATGGCGACGCCCACTCGCTGCGCGAAACCCTCGAGGAGCTGATCGAGGAGGATGTCGGCGAGGACGGCCGCGACCGCGCCCAGTTCAGCGAGGAAGAGCGCGCGATCCTCCTGAACGCGATCAGCTTCGGCGAGCTGCAGGTCTGGGACGTCATGGTGCCGCGCAGCGACATCAAGGCGATCGAGGCCGAGGCGAAGCTCCCCGACATCATCGCGATGATGCGCGCCGTCATGCATACCCGCCTGCCGGTCTACCGCGACACGCTCGACGACGTGGTCGGCATGATCCACCTGAAGGATCTGCTGCCGTTCTGGGGCGACGGCGCGGCGCTGCAGATCAGCGAGATCCTGCGCGAGGTCCTGTTCGTGCCGCCCTCGATGCGGGTGATCGATCTCCTGATGCAGATGCGCGATACCGGCGTCCACATGGCGATCGTGATCGACGAATATGGCGGCACCGACGGCATGGTCACGATCGAGGACCTGGTCGAGGAGATCGTGGGCGAGCTGCAGGACGAGCATGACAAGCTGCTGCCGCCGATGCTGACCGAGCTGGCGGATGGCAATCTCGAGGCGGATGGCCGGGTCGAGGTCGAGGAGCTGGAGAAGCGCCTGGCGACCGAGCTGCTGGAGCCCGACCGCCGGGAGGATGTCGACACGCTGGGCGGCCTGATCTTCACCATGCTCGACCGGGTGCCGGCGCGCGGCGAGATCGTGCGCCATCCCAAGGGCATCGAGTTCGAGGTGCTGGACGCCGATCCGCGCCGGGTCAAGCGGGTGCGGATCCGGCCGCTGCCGGCGCCGGCCGCCGAGCTGGCCGAGGGCTGAGCCTTGGCCAGCGCCGTCGCGACCCGCTGGTCGAGCCAGGCCAGGGCGGGCTGGCAGGCCGCCTTGCGCTGGCGCTATGTCACCGCCTGGTTGCTGGGCGGCATCACCGCCCTCGCTTTCGCGCCATTCGAGTTTCTACCGGCCCTGCTCGGCTTCGGCGGCTGGTTGCAATTGATCCTGGCCGCCGAGCGGCCGCGCCAGGCGTTCTTCTTGGGCTGGTGCTTCGGCTTCGGCCATTTCCTGGCCAGCCTCTATTGGATCGCGATCGCCTTCTATACCGATCCCGAGCGCTTCGGGCCGCTGGCGATGCCGGCGGTGCTGCTGCTGGCGGCTTATCTGGCGGTCTATCCCGCTCTGGCCGGCTGGCTGCTCGGCCAGCGCCGCTGGCGCCAGCCGCTGGCGGCCGGCCTCGCTTTGGCGCTTGCCTGGATCGCGGCCGAATGGCTGCGCGGCCACATGCTCTGGGGCTTCCCCTGGAACCTGGTCGGCTACGTGTTCTCGGGCCAGCCGGCGCTGAGCCAGCTGGCGGCGCTGACCGGCGTCTATGGCCTCGGCATCGTCGCGATCCTGATCGGGACCTGGCCGATCACGCTGCTCAGCGGCCGCGGGCGCGCCCGCTGGCTCGGCCCGGCCATGAGCTTTGGCCTGCTGGCGGTGCTCTGGGCCGGCGGCAGCTACCGCCTGGCCGGCGCCACCGACCAGACGGTGCCGGGCATCCATCTCCGCCTGGTCCAGGCCAATATCGCGCAGCATCACAAATGGGACCCGACCCGGCGCGCCGAATGGTTCGAGCGTCATCTGGCCCTCTCGCGCGATCCGGCCGGCCGCGCGACCCACGTGATCTGGCCGGAATCCGCCACGCCCTACCAGCTCGAGAGCGACGAGGCGGCCCGGCGCTACATCGCCGATGTGGCACCGAAGGGCGGCCTGGTCCTGACCGGCGGCGAGCGCTTCGCCCTGGAGCAGGAACCGCCAAAAGGCTGGAACAGCCTGTTCGCGATCGATCCGACCGGCAGCATCGTCGGCCGCTACGACAAGAGCCGCCTGGTGCCGTTCGGCGAGTTCCTGCCCTGGCGGCCGGTGCTCTCGCGGATCGGCCTGAAGAAGGTGACCGAGGGCAGCTTCGACTTCGTGCCGGGCGGCGGGGTCACCACGCTGAGCTTGCCCGGCCTGCCGCCGTTCAGCCCCTTGATCTGCTACGAGGCGATCTTCACCGGCGGGGTCGCCCTGCAGGACGCCCGGCCGGCCTGGCTCCTGAACGTCACCAACGACGCCTGGTTCGGCCAGAGCACCGGGCCCTATCAGCATTTCGCCATGGCGCGTCTGCGCACCATCGAGGAAGGCCTGCCGCTGGTGCGCGCCGCCAATACCGGGATCTCGGCGGTGGTCGATCCCTGGGGCCGGATCCGCGCCGAGCTTGGCCTGGGCCAGACGGGTGCGCTCGACAGCGATTTGCCCGCGGCCCTGGCGGCGCCCACCTTCTACGCGCGTTGGGGGCTGGTACCTATATTAATGATTGCGATATTTTCCGCGTTTGCGATCCTATTGATTGAAAAACCTTTGAAAAATTGACACATTTGGTTTAACAAGCAGAACCGGTGGGG
>CADEGR010000131.1:11172-12618 GCA_902826935.1 uncultured Alphaproteobacteria bacterium
GGCGCTGGGCGGGGCGTAGTTTTGCCGCCACATCATGGACACAAAATTGGCTCTGGAATGGCAGCAACGCCCAATCCGATCGATGTCCATGTCGGCAAGCGTCTGCGCTTGCGCCGGACCCTGCTCGGCATGAGCCAGGAGCGGCTGGGCGAGCTGCTCGGCCTCACCTTCCAGCAGGTCCAGAAATACGAGCGCGGGGTCAACCGGATCGGCTCGTCCCGGCTGTTCGAGCTTGGCCAGATCCTGGACGTGCCGGTGTCGTTCTTCTTCGACGACATGCCCGAGGCGCGTGGCCTGCATCCCGGCAACCAGCAGGTCAACGGCTTCGCCGAGGAGGTCGTGCCGTTCGACCATGAGCTGGACACCGGCCTGCCGCTCGACCGGCGCGAGACTTTGGAGCTGGTGCGCGCCTACTACCGGATCAGCGATCCGCAGATCCGCAAGCGCCTGTTCGAGCTGACCAAGACGCTCGGCAATTTCGACGGCCCACCCGTCGAAGCCGAGCCGGTGCCGGTCGCAGCCTTGGCAGAACGGGTCGACGCCCCCACCTCTTGACCGAGGCGGACCATCTCCGGCAGAAGATGGCTCGCTGGGTCTGGCCGTCCATGCAGCGCATGGCGCCCGGCAGTGTTTTGCCTTCGTCACACCGGGACCGCGCAACCAGCCGCCGTCCGGTGGCGGCGGCATGGGTGTGACAAAGGGAAACCCTCTTATGGCTAGATCCGATTACCTGTTCACCAGCGAGTCCGTGTCCGAAGGCCATCCCGACAAGGTCTGCGACCGGATCTCCGACAGCATTGTCGATGCCTATCTGGCCGGCGATCCCGGCGCTCGCGTCGCGGCCGAGACGCTGGCCACCACCAACCGGATCGTGATCGCTGGCGAAGTGCGCGGCGGCAACGGCATCACCCATGCCGACATCGAGCAGCTCGCCCGCAACGCGGTGCGCGCGATCGGCTATGCCCAGAGCGGCTTCCACTGGGCCGACGCCAAGGTCGAGATCCTGCTGCACGAGCAGTCGCCCGACATCGCCATGGGCGTCGATGCCAGCAGCGACAAGGACGAGGGTGCCGGCGACCAGGGCATCATGTTCGGCTTCGCCTGCAACGAGACGCCCGAGCTGATGCCGGCACCGATCCAGCTCGCCCATCACATTCTGCGCGACATGGCGGCCGCCCGCCATGACGGCCGGGTGCCGGGCTTCGGGCCGGACGCCAAGAGCCAGGTCACGCTGCGCTACGTCAACGGCAAGCCGGTCGGCGCCACCTCGGTGGTGGTCTCGACCCAGCATGCGGCGGAAGTGTCGCAGGCCGAGGTGCGCGAGCTGGTCCGGCCATTTGTGATCGCCTCCCTGCCCGAGGGCTGGATGTGCCCGGAGCGCGAGTTCTACGTCAACCCGACCGGCAAGTTCGTGGTCGGCGGCCCGGATGGCGATGCCGGCCTGAC
>CADEGR010000132.1 GCA_902826935.1 uncultured Alphaproteobacteria bacterium
GCGCTGCCGTCCGCCAGGCCGAACGACGAGCGAGGAGCGGGTGTCCAACCAACCGATCAAGACCGACATGGTGATCGTCGGCGCCGGGCCGGTGGGCCTGTTCGCGGTGTTCGAGGCCGGCCTGCTCAATATGCAATGCCATCTGGTCGACAATCTCGACAAGATCGGCGGGCAGTGCGCCGAGCTCTACCCGGACAAGCCGATCTACGACATTCCGGCGGTGCCGCGCTGCACCGGCCAGGAGCTGACCGACCTCTTGATGGCCCAGATCGAGCCGTTCGGACCGGCGTTCCATCTGAACCAGCAGGCCGAGCGGCTGGAGCGCCTGCCGGACGGCAACTGGCGGCTCGAGACTAGCGTCGGCACGGTGTTCGAGGCGCCGGTGATCGTGATCGCGGCCGGAGCCGGCAGCTTCGTGCCGCGCCGGCTGCCGCTGCCGGGCGCCGATGCCCGCGAGGACCATTCGCTGTTCTATGCGGTCCGGCGCATGGACGACTTCCGCGGCCAGCATCTCCTGATCGCTGGCGGCGGCGACAGTGCGCTCGACTGGACCTTGAACCTGCAGCCGCTGGCCGCCAGCGTCACCCTGGTCCACCGCCGCGACGAATTCCGGGCGGCGCCGGACTCGGTCGGCAAGATGCGGGCCCTGGTGGCCGAGGGCCGGGTCGATCTGGCGATCGGCCAGATCTCGGCGCTGCATGGTCCGGCCCCGGCGCTGACGTCGGTCACCATCACCAGCCCCGACGGGACGCGCGACGTGCCTTGCGACCGTCTGCTCGCCTTCTATGGCCTGAAGATGGAGCTGGGCCCGCTCGCCGAGTGGGGCCTGAATTTGGAGCGCAACCTGATCCAGGTCGATACCACGGCCTTCGAGACCGGCCAGCCGGGGCTGTTCGCGATCGGCGACATCATCACCTATCCCGGCAAGCTCAAGCTGATCCTTTCGGGCTTCCACGAAGCGGCGCTGATGTGCCAAAAGGCGTTCAAATACTGCTTCCCGGACGAGAAGCTGGTGTTCCGCTACACCACCTCCAGCACCGACCTGCAGAAGAAACTGGGTGTTGCCTGATGGCCAAGATTTACGTCACCGACCGGGACGGCGTGGAGCATACCGTGGAGGCCACGCCCGGCTGGTCGGTCATGGAGATCATCCGCGAGAACGACCTGCCGATCGAGGCGGCCTGCGGCGGCTGCTGCGCTTGCGCCACCTGCCACGTCTATGTCGACGAGGCGTGGCGGGAGAAGCTGAAGCCGGCCTCGGACGAGGAGGATCGGATGCTGGACGAGGCCTATCAGGTCCAGCCGAACTCGCGGCTGTCCTGCCAATTGCCGTTCAGCGAATCCCTCGACGGCCTGAAGGTCACGCTGGCGCCCGAATTCTAATCGGCCGCCATGCCGTCCGCGCGCCGGTTGCCTGCTGGACCGGCGGCCAGTTCCGTGCTCGATTGCGGCAAAACGGGGCAGGCTAGGGGACCTTCGCATGCAGCAGCATCTGACCGAAGCGGCCGCGTTGCCGGCCGATCGCACCGACGGCACGCTGGTCGGCCGGATCTGGCGGCCGGGCGAGCTGGCGGGGCCATCGATCGTGGCGATCCGGGCGGGCGGCGTGTTCGATTTGTCGGCAGCGGCGCCGACCATGACCGATCTGCTCAATGCTGCTGATCCCGTGGCCCTGGCGCGCACGCCGGGCGAGCGGGTTGGCAGCCTGCGCGAGCTGCTCGCCAACAGCGCCCATGACCAGCGCCATGACGGCGTCGCGCATTTCCTGGCGCCGACCGATCTGCAGCCGATCAAGGCCGCCGGCGTGACCTTCGCCACCAGCCTCCTGGAGCGGGTGATCGAGGAGCAGGCGCGTGGCGATCCGGCCAAGGCCCTGGCGATCCGGCAGACCATCACCGGCGTGATCGGCACCGATCTGTCCAAGATCACGCCGGGCTCGCCAGCGGCCCAGCGGCTGAAGGCGCACCTGGTCGGGCAGGGGGCCTGGTCGCAATATCTGGAGGTCGGGATCGGGCCGGATGCCGAGATCTTCACCAAAGGGCCGCCGATGAGCGCGGTCGGCACCGGGGCCCTGATCGGCATCCGGGCGGACAGCGTCTGGAACAACCCCGAGCCTGAGCTGGTCCTGGCGGTCAGCAGCGCCGGGCGGATCGTCGGCGCGACCCTCGGCAACGACGTCAACCTGCGTGATCTGGAAGGGCGCAGCGCGCTGCTCCTGGGCAAGGCCAAGGACAACAACGCGTCCTGCGCGCTCGGCCCCTTCATCCGCCTGCTCGACGACAGCTTGAACCTGGACGATCTGCGCCGCACGACGATCGAGCTGGCGGTCGAGGGCGAGGATGGCTTCACCCTGGAAGGCCGCAGCTCGATGGCCGAGATCAGCCGCGACATCACCGATCTGGTCGGCGCCACGGTCGGGCCGAACCATCAATATCCGGACGGCTTCGTCTTGATGTGCGGCACCATGTTCGCGCCGATCCAGGACCGCGATCAGCCGGGCCAGGGCTTCACCCACAAGGCCGGCGATCTGGTCACGATCAGCTGCCCGGAGCTGGGCACGCTGGCCAACCGGGTCGCCCATTGCGACCAGGTTCCGGCCTGGACCTTCGGCAGCCATGCGCTCATGCGCAATCTGGCCACCCGCGGCCTGCTTTAGGCGCGGCCCCCGCCAGATGCAAAACGCCGCCGTCCTGCTGGGGCGGCGGCGTTTTCGACCGGTGCCGCTTGATCTGGCACCGCGCGATGACGGTTGGCTCTGGGGTCAGTGCAACTCGCTTGGCCAGACCGCCGGGTGGTAGGGTCTAGCTTCGCCCAAACGGGCGATCTCATCCTTGATCCGGAGTTTTTCACGCTTGAGGCGAGTCAATGTCGACTGATCAGGTAGAGGCCGGTGCATTTCCTCATCGATCTGCTGCTCGAGAAAGGCATGCTTACCGCGCAGACTCTCCACGTAATCTTGCGTCGTCATGCCGCTAGGACCTCCGGGTTCAGTTTCCCTGATAAGCGAAACATTCTACCCCTGACCGTATTGACCGACCAGATAAATTTGTCATCGAATTGTGATACGACCGATAAAATTTTGTTAACTCAGAGAGTTATCATCGCGGGCGGTGAGACGCCCCGCGCCCGTGCACTTGTCCGGCACTTGTACGAAAGCTCGCGCAAAAGGTGAAGCGACGGGGCGGCCGAGCGGGCCGTGAGTGCTGGCCTAGCCGCCGATCCAGGACAGCGCCACGGCCAGCTCCTCGACGCTGGCCTCGGCGAACACCGCGCGCAGCAGGGCGCGCAGGCTGTGCAGGTCGCCGCCGCTGAAGGTCCAGTAGCGCTGCAGATTGCGGCCGGCCAGAGCGGGGCCGGGCCGGGCGGTCGGCTTGAGCTCGGCGGTCACCTGGCCAAGGCCGAGCTGGGCCAAATGCTCGCCGTCCAGCTCCAAGGCCAGCACCCGCAGGCGCAGATCGCCGGCCAGCTCCGGCCACCAGGCCGGCACGGTGTTGGGTTCAGGCTGGCTGAGCGTGGCGCCGAGCCGCCGCCGCAACGCGCGCAGCGGCCGCACCACCTCGGCCTGCCAGTCGACCACCGCCCGCTTGGCGCGCGCGAGCGTGATCTGGTCGAGCTCGATGCCGCGGGTCGCGAGCCAGCAGCACAGCAGCACGAGGTTGACGTCGACGCCGTGCCGGCGCTGCAGCTCGAGGCATGCCGCCTCGACGCCTGGCCGGGCGTACAGCTCGAGCGAATAGGTCCAAAATGGCTCGTCCGGCCATGGCATCTCAGGCGGGCCAGCGGGCAGCGGCAGCTCCAATCAGACCGGTATCCCGGCGCAGCACCCGCAGCAGCGGGATGTCTTCCAGATAGCTGCTGAACCGGCCTTTGCCGATGAAGCCGGTCCAGCAGGCTTCGGCATCGAACAGCTCGGCCAGATGGCCGATCATGCCGCCGGTGACAAAGACGCCGCCGCGCGCGCCGAACAGCAAGGCAAGATCGCCCGCAGCCGCGCCCAGCAGCAGGCAGAAGCGCTGCACCGCCTCGGCCGCGGTGGCGCAATCGCCGCGCCGGGCGCGCTCGATCACCGCCGCCGGCTCGGTCTCCTCGAACTTGACGCCATCCAGGCCGGCCAGCGCCTGGGCCAGGTTGACCAGCCCCGGACCGGACAGCAGCCGCTCGTTCGAGACGTGGCCGAAGCGGCGGCGCAGCCAGGTCAGGACCGCGGCATCGCGGGCGTCGCGTGGCGCGAACGAGACATGGCCGCCTTCCGAGGCGATCGGCAGCCAGCCGCCGCCGGTCGGAATCAGCGCCGAGACGCCGAGGCCGGTGCCCGGCCCGATCACCGCGATCGGCCGCCCTGCGATCGGCTCGCCGCCGCCGAGCTTGGCGAAGTCGCTTGAGCCCAGCACCGGGATCGCCAGCGCCTGCGCCACGAAATCGTTGACCACCAGGAGCGCTTCCAGGCCGAGCGCTGCCCGGGTCGCCTCGATCGAGAACCGCCAAGGGCAGTTGGTCAGGGCGATCTGATCGCCATCGACCGGACCGGCGATCACGAACACCGCGCGCCGCGCCGGCCGGCCGGCCAGATACGCGGTCGCCGCCTCGACGATGCCCCGATGCTCGGCGGTCTTGAAGATGCGCTCGTTGGCTGGCTGCCCGTCCGTGCCGGCCAGCGCGAACCGAGCATGGGTCCCGCCGATGTCGGCGAGCAAGCGGTCCTGGTCGATGGTTCGGGCCTCCCCCTCAGGCGTCGCCGAACGAAATGCCGAGGCCGCGCGCGGTATGGACCAGCGCGTCGGCGGGATCGACGGCTTGATATTGCGCGATCGCGTCCTCAATAGCGACATCGACCACGCCGCGATTCTGCCAGGCGACCATCCGGCCGAAGCGGCCGGCGGCGATCAGATCGACCGCGTACACGCCGAACGCCGAGCCCAGGACCCGGTCGAGCGGCACCGGCGAGCCGCCGCGCTGGACGTGGCCCAGCACGGTGATCCGGGTCTCGGCGCCGGTCAGCCGGGCGATCTCCTCGGCGATCAGGGCGCCGATGCCGCCATAGCGCGACTGGCCATGGGCGTCCTTCTGAGTGACGACATCGCCGGCCGGGCCCTTGATCGATTCCGCAACCACCACCAGGCTGAAATTGCGGCCGCGCCGGCGGCGCTCCTCGACCTTGGCGCAGACATGCTCGATCGCGTAGGGGATCTCGGGGATCAGGATCACATCCGCGCCGCCGGCGATGCCTGCGGTCAGCGCGATATGCCCGGCGTCCCGGCCCATCACCTCCAGCACCATCACGCGGTTGTGGCTGGCCGCGGTGACATGCAGCCGGTCGAGGGCTTCGGTCGCGACCACCACCGCGGTCGAAAAGCCGATCGCCCGCTCGGTCAGGCCCAGGTCGTTGTCGATCGTCTTCGGCACGCCGATCAGGCGCCAGCCGCCGGCCTGGGCCAGCCGGTTCAGGATCGCCAGGCTGCCATCGCCGCCGATCCCGATCAGCGCGTCCAGGCCGAGCCGATGATAGCCTTCGATGACCTCGGCCGAGCGATCGAGCAGGCCGCCTTGCTCGTCCGGATAGGCGAACGGATTGCCGCGGTTGGTGGTGCCCAGGAGCGTGCCGCCCAGATGCAGGATCCCCGCGATGCTGTCCGGGGTCAGCTCGATCGCCTCGACCGGCCGCGCCAGCAGGCCGTGGGTCGCCTGGCGAATCCCGAACACCTGCCAGCCGCAGCCCTGGACCGCGCGCTTCACCACCGCCCTGATCACCGCATTCAAGCCGGCGCAATCGCCGCCGCTGGTCAGCACCCCAACACGCATCGCCACCCCTTTGCCCGACCGGCACGCCGGGCAGGTTAAACAGATATCAACGGTTTATTGATTTTTGTTTTGTTAGTATACTATGCAAGCAATCGCAAAAGTGAATGACGACCGTCCGGGCACTCAAGACGAAGTCCGCATGACACTGTTGTCGGAGCCCTCAGAGATCGAGCGCAAACTGCACGAGCTGCGCGCCGCGCATCGGGCGCTCGACGACCGGATCAACCAGCTTGGCCGCGAGGGACCGCGCGATCAGCTGGAGCTGCAGCGCCTGAAAAAGCAGAAGCTGGCGCTCAAGGACTGGATCGTCCGCCTCGAGAGCGACCGGCTGCCGGACATCATCGCGTGACGGGCGCGCTATAGGCGCGGTTTCAGACTGAGTCACGGGCCCGATCCAGGAGCACCGCCAGCGTCGCCGCCCCGAAGGCGGCCAAGGTCAGCAGCGCATTGACCGCGTGGCCGTACTCCCATTGCCGACGCAGGTCGTGCCACGCCGGAGCCTCGGGCCACCGCGTCCAGTTCGCAGTCGCCTGGTTGGCTGGGTAGATCCAAAGGAAGAAGATCACGAGGCCGAGCGCTAGGAGCAGAGCCGCCAGCAGGGCCAGCCCCGCTGGCCAGGGCTGCCCCCGCAACAGCCAGGCGAGCGCCAGATTGCCGAGCAGCGCGCCAATCCAAACCACGCCGAACAGCGCCCAGCCCTGATAGATGCCTTGCACCGTCAGATAGGCCTCTCGGTCCAGCCCGATCTTGTTCGGCAGCGCTGCCAGATGGGCGCCGGCCGGCACCAGCGCAAGCGCGGTCAAAAGGATCGTCAGCCACTCTACAAGCGGCGGGCGCCCGGTGGGCATCGCGGCCTCCGACGTTCGCTGCCCGGGCAACGCCCGCCGGCTGGTCAGGTTCCGTGCGGCGCGCCTGCGGTGAGATCGATGGTGCAGGATGCGGGGGCAGAGATCAGGACGGTCGCGACGCGGCTGGTCTGCCCGAGAGGATACCATGCGCCGTCCAGACGGCTCGACCGGCATCTTCGGCGTGGCCGAGAAGCCCCATTTCGTGGTGCTGGTGCCGCGCCACGCGGACGGCTCGCTGCAGCTGGTCGAGCAGTATCGCTACCCTGTCGGCCGCCGCTTCCGGCAGCTGCCGCAAGGGGCGAGGGAGCATATACCGGACGCCGATCTGCTGCAGGTCCCGGTGGGCGAGCTGCGGGAGGAGACCGGGCTGATCGCCGCGTCACTGACCGTGGCGGGCCACCTCAAGGACGCGGCCACGATCGCTGCCCTGGGCCTGATGGGCAGCCAGGGGCGGCTCAGCGACTTGCCCTGAGCTCGGCTGCTCAGCCCTGCGGCTGCAGGCGAGTGACATGGCCGTGCTTGCGGCCCGGCCGGATCGGAAACTTGCCATACAGGTGCAGCCGAGCTCCCGGCTCGGCGAGCAGGCTCGGCCAGGCCTCGACCTCATCGCCCAACAGATTGTCCATGACCGCGTCGGCCAGCCGGTCCGGCCGGCCGAGCGGCAGGCCGCAGACTGCCCGGACCAGCTGCTCGAACTGGCTGACCGCGCAGGCATCGATGGTCCAGTGGCCGGAATTGTGCGGCCGTGGCGCCAGCTCGTTGACCAGGAGCTGGCCGTCCGCCGTCTCGAACATCTCGACCGCGAGCAGGCCGATGAGATCGAGGCCCCGGGCGATCTGCTCGGCCAGTGTCATCGCCTTCGCCGCCAGAGCCGGCGGAATTGGTGCCGGCGCGATGCTGCGCGCCAGCACATGGTTGCGGTGCTGGTTCTCGACCGGGACATAGGTCGCCATGGCGCCATCCTGGCCGCGCGCGGTGATCACCGAGAGCTCGCGCAGAAACGGCACGAAGCCCTCCAGCACCGCCGGCCCGCCGCCCAGCGCCTGCCAAGCCGCCGCCGGGTCAGCGTCGGGCGCCAGCAGCTGCTGGCCCTTGCCGTCATAGCCGAAGCGGGCGGTCTTGAGGACCGTGCGGCCGGGCAGCGCTGCCATGGCGTCCGCCAGCTCGGCGGCGCTGCCGACCGGCCGATATGGCGCGGTCGCGACCCCCAGCGCCTGCAGCCGCGCCTTCTCCGCCAGCCGATCCTGGCAAATCGCGAGCACCGCCGGGGCCGGATGGACCGGCACGAGCGCCGCGACCTTGGCCAGGGCGGCGACATCCAGATTCTCGAACTCGATCGTGACCACGTCGACGCTCTTGGCGAAGGCTTCGAGGGCAGCCGCGTCATCATAGGCGGCCACGGTCGCCCGATTGGTCACCTGGGCGGCCGAGCTGTCGGCGGCATCGGTCAGGACATGGCAGCGATAGCCCAGGCGCGCGGCCGCCAGCACCGTCATGCGGCCGAGCTGACCGCCGCCGACGATGCCGATCACGCTGCCCGGCGCCAGGGTCACGCGCCGGTCTCCAGGAGCGGCGCTTCGGGCACCGCATCGCTCTGCCGGGCCCGCCAGGCATCTAGGGCGGCCGCCAGGCGGGGCGCCTCGAGCGCCAGGATCGCGGCCGCCAGGAGGCCGGCATTGCGCGCCCCTGCCCGGCCGATCGCGAGGGTGCCGACCGGCACGCCACCCGGCATCTGGACGATCGAAAGCAGGCTGTCCAGCCCCTGCAGGCCGTGGCTTTCGACCGGCACGCCCAGCACCGGCAGCCGGGTCATGGCCGCCACCATGCCGGGCAGATGGGCGGCCCCGCCGGCCCCCGCGATGATCACCTTCAGGCCCCGCTTGACCGCGCTCGACGCATAGTCGCGCAGCCGCTCGGGCGTGCGATGGGCGGACACGATCCGGACCTCGTGCGCGATCGCGAACTCGCTCAGGATCGAGGCGGCGTGGCTCATCGTCGGCCAGTCCGACTGGCTGCCCATGATCACGCCGACCAGCGGGCTCCCTTCGGCCGGCGGCTCAGCCATCGCTGCTGGAGCCCGTCATGCCGGCGCCGAGCTGGCCGCCGGCCAGGGCATCGACGGTCTCCAGCGCCGCCTGATTGGCCTGCCGGATGGCGTCCGCCAGCTCGGCGCGCAGCACGCTCGCCTCGGGCGGGAAGGTGAAGCCGAGCTTGACGGTCTTGCCGCGGACCTCGACCACCTTGACCTCGATCGTCTGGTTGATGATCACGGCCTCGCCCGGCTTGCGGTTGAGATAGAGCATCCTGCCCTCCAGCGTCGGTCGTGCGGGCCGGGATGGCGCCAAGGCGGACCGAGGCAACGTAACGGGTTGTTAACCTCAGTTGAGCTAGGCTGCAATGGTGCCGCCTGAGCGCGCCGGAGCGCGGGCGGTGGAGCCGCCTGTGGCAAGGAGCGGGCCATGCTGCCGACCAAGACCGCGCTGTTCCAGATGCTCTCGGCCAGGATGGACTGGCTGGGTCAGCGCCAGGGCGTGCTGAGCCAGAATATCGCCAACGCCGATACCCCGCGCTACCAGCCGAAGGACCTGCGCGAGGCTGATTTCGCGCGGCTCCTGGGCACGCTCGGCGGCCGGCCGAGCCGGCTGGGCATGGCCCAGACCGACCAGGCCCACCTGGCCGGCATGCCGGTCGCCAAGCTCGGCCTGGATGGCGAGGCCCAGCGCCCGACCTACGAGGTGGCGCCGGACGGCAACGCGGTGATCCTGGAGGAGCAGATGGCCAAGGCCAGCGAGACCGCGCTGGACTATCAGCTGATGAGCAATCTCTACCGCAAGCAGGTCGGCATGGTGCGGATGGCGCTGGGCGGCAATGGCGGCTGAGGCGCGCCCGCTGGGGCGTCCCGAACGCGCAGGAGACTGAGATCATGGATTTCGACCAGACGATGCAGGTCGCGGCGGCTGGGATGAAGGCCCAGGGTGCGCGGCTGCGGATCGTGGCGCAGAATTTGGCCAATGCGGACTCGGCGGCGCTGGTGCCTGGCGGCGAGCCCTACCGCCGCCAGACCATCGTGTTCGCCAACGAGCTCGATCGGGCGCTCGGCGTGCCGCTGGTCGAGATCGCCAAGGTCGGCACCGACCCGTCCGAGTTCCCCTTGCGCCTGGAGCCTGGCCATCCGGGCGCGGATCCCGATGGCTATGTCAAGCTGCCGAACGTCAATCCCTTGCTGGAGCTGGCCGACATGCGCGAGGCGCAGCGCTCCTTCGAGGCCAATCTCAACGCCATGACCATGGCCCGCTCCCTGGCCGAGCGCACCATCGACCTGCTGCGCTAGCCATGCGGGCGAACCTGATGATCGATCGGCCGGTCGGCGCCGGCGCCGGTGAGCGCATTGCGCGGCCGGTGCGGGGGTTTGGCCAGTGAGCGGACCCGGCGCAATCGTCCGCCCGGCCATGGCGGCCTACGCCCAGGCAGCCGGCCGCATCAGCCCCGCGCCCGCCGCCGGCGCGGCGCCGCTCGCCACCTTCGGCCAGGTGCTGCAGCAGACCCTGACCGACGCGGTCGCCGCCGGCCACAAGGGTGAGGCGGCGGCCACCCAGGCGGCTGCCGGCAAGGCCAGCCTGCATGACGTGGTCGCAGCCGTCTCGGCCGCCGAGCTGACGCTGCAGAGCGTCGTGGCGGTGCGCGATCGCATGATCTCGGCCTACCAGGAAATCATCCGGATGCCGATCTAGCGGCATGGCCAGGGCCCGCCATCCGTTCGGCCGGACGCGGCCATGACGCCGGAGCAGGTGCTCGACCTGACGCATGAGGCCATCCTGGTGATGATCAAGCTGGGCGCGCCGGTGATGCTCGTGGCGCTGGTGGTCGGCATCCTGATCGCGCTGGCGCAGGCGCTGACCCAGATGCAGGAGGCCACCTTGTCGTTCGTGCCCAAGCTGCTGGCGATCTTCGTCACCGGCTTGCTGGCGCTGCCGTTCATGATCGCCATTCTGGTCGATTTCGGCGAAAGCATGTTCCGGCAGATCGCGACGATCGGCTGAGCGATGGTGATCGAGCTGGTGCCGGACGAGGTGTTCCGGCCGCTCCTGGTGCTGGTCCGGGTCGGCACGGCGCTGATGATCATGCCGGGCTTCGGCGAAGCCTATGTGCTGGGGCGCAGCCGGCTGCTGCTGGCGGTGCTGCTCGGCTTCACCCTGACCGGGCCGCTCAGCGGCCAGCTGCCGGCCATGCCGGCGGCGCCGGAAGCCTTGATCCTGCTGATCGGCGTGGAGGCGGCGCTCGGCCTGTTCATCGGCCTGATCGCGCGGGTGATCTTCGCCGCCCTGCACATTGCCGGCACGATCATCGCCTATCAGTCCGGCCTGGCGGCCGCCGCGATCTTCGATCCCAACGAGGCAGGCCAGGGCACCTTGCCCGGCAATTTCCTGACCACCACGGGCCTGGTGCTGCTGTTCACGCTGGATGCCCATCATGCCTTGCTGCGCGGTCTGGCGGCGAGCTATGCCAGCTGGCCGCCTGGCCAGCTCCTGCCGGTCGGCGATTTGGCGGACGGCCTCGCCCGGCTGGTCCAGCGATCGTTTGCGACCGGCGTGCAGATCGCGGCGCCGATGCTCGTGGTCGGCCTCCTGCTGCAGCTCCTGATGGGCGTGCTCAACCGCCTGATGCCGAGCTTCCAGGTGTTCTTCGTGGCCATGCCGTTGCAGCTGGGCGTCGCCTTCGCGACCCTGCTGCTGTCGTTTGCCGGTGGCTTCGCGGTGCTGTTCCGGCTGCTCGACGGCGCCACCGGCAGCTGGCCGCTGGCTGGCTGATCCGCCATGGCCGACGAGACCGAGGCCGACGACAAGACCGAGGCGCCCAGCCAGCGGCGCCTGGAGGAGGCCCGCAATCAGGGCCAGTTGCCAAGCTCGCGCGAGGTCAACAACGCCTTCATGCTGGGCGCTGCGACCTTGTTCCTGTTGACCCTGGCGCCGGGCATGGCCGAGCGTTTGGTCGAGTCGCTGCGCCAGTTCATCGCGACGCCGCACCAGATCGCGGTCACCAGCGACGATCTTGGTTCGCTCGTGACCGGCATGCTGGCGAGCACCGGTCTGGCGCTGGCCGGCCCGCTCGGCCTGTTCCTGCTGGCGGCCGTGGCGAGCAGCCTGGTCCAGCATGGCCCGTTCGCCAGCCTCAAGCTGCTGGCGCCGAAACTCGAGCGGATCTCGCCGGCAGCCGGCGCCAAGCGCCTGTTCGGCGGCCGTGGCCTGCTGGAGTTCGGCAAGGGTCTCTTGAAGCTGCTCCTGGTCGGCACGGCCGGTGCCGTAGCGCTCTGGCCGGCCTTTGGCGCCATGCTGGCGCTCGATGCGGCCGACCCGATGGCCGCTGCGGCGCTGAGCCTGGATCTGGCGGTCCGGCTGTTCGCGACCGCGACCGCCATCATGCTGCTGCTCGCTCTGCTCGACCTGCTCCTGCAGCGCTTCCAGCATCATCAGCAGCTGCGCATGTCGCGCCGCGAGCTGCTGGAGGAGTTCAAGCAGACCGAGGGCGATCCACATATCAAGGGCCGGCTCAAGAGCCTGCGTCTGGCCCGCGCCCGCCAACGCATGATGGCCGAGGTGCCTAAGGCCACGGTCGTGATCACCAACCCGACCCACTACGCCGTGGCGCTGCGCTATGATGGCGACATGCCGGCGCCGCAGCTGGTGGCCAAGGGCGTCGATGGCCTGGCGGCCCGGATCCGCGACCTGGCGCAGGCCCATCGGGTGCCGCTGGTCGAGAATCCGCCGCTTGCCCGGGCGCTGCATGCCGCCGTGGCCCTTGGCGCCGAGATTCCGCCCGAGCATTACCGGGCGGTTGCCGAAGTGATCGGCTACGTCATGCGCCTGCGGCGCCGGCGCTGACCGGCGACC
>CADEGR010000133.1 GCA_902826935.1 uncultured Alphaproteobacteria bacterium
ACGGCGACGTCGTGATCGCCGCGATCACCAGCTGCACCAACACCTCGAACCCCGGCGTCATGATCGGCGCCGGCCTGGTCGCCCGCAAGGCGCGCGCCAAGGGCCTGAAGCCGAAGCCGCACGTCAAGACCTCGCTGGCTCCTGGCTCCAAGGTGGTCACCGACTATCTGGCCGCGACCGGCCTCGACGAGGACCTCGATGCCATGGGCTTCGACCTGGTCGGCTATGGCTGCACCACCTGCATCGGCAATTCGGGCCCGTTGCCCGACCCGGTCGCCAACGCCATCGACCAGGGCAAGCTCGTGGCCGCCGCCGTGCTGTCCGGCAACCGCAACTTCGAGGGCCGGGTCCATCCCCAGGTCAAGGCCAACTATCTGGCCTCGCCGCCACTCGTGGTCGCCTATGCCCTAGCCGGCAGCCTCAGGGTCGATCTCACCACCGAGCCGCTCGGCACAGGCAGCGACGGCCAGCCGGTGTACCTGCGCGACATCTGGCCGACCCCGGCGGAGGTCCAGACCGCGGTCCGCACCGGCGTCACCGCCGGCATGTTCCAGGCGGCCTATGCCGACGTGTTCAAGGGCGACGAGCAGTGGGCCGCGATCGCCGGCATCGGCGACCAGCTCTATGCCTGGGACGACGGCAGCACCTATGTCCGCCTGCCGCCCTATTTCGAGAACATGCAGGCCGAGCCGGCGCCGATCGGCGACATCGTAGGCGCGCGCATTTTGGCCCTGCTCGGCGACAGCATCACCACCGACCACATCTCGCCCGCCGGCAGCATCGCGCGCACCAGCCCGGCCGCCCAGTATCTGCTGGAGCGCCAGGTCCGGCCCCAGGACTTCAACTCCTACGGCTCGCGCCGCGGCAATCACGAGATCATGATGCGCGGCACCTTCGCCAATATCCGCCTGCGCAACGAGGTGGCGCCCGGCACCGAGGGCGGCTGGACCCGGCTGATGCCGGACGGCCAGGTCATGCCGATCTACGACGCTGCCATGGCCTACCAGGCGCGCGGCGTGCCGCTGGTGGTGATCGGCGGCAAGGAATATGGCTCCGGCTCGTCCCGCGACTGGGCCGCCAAGGGCACGCTGCTCCTGGGCGTGCGCGCCGTGATCGCCGAGAGCTTCGAGCGCATCCACCGCTCCAACCTGGTCGGCATGGGCGTCTTGCCGCTGGTGTTCGAGGCCGGCCAGACCCGCAAGTCGCTGGGCCTGGACGGCAGCGAGACCCTCTCGATTAGTGGCATGGCCGAAGGCTTGAAGCCGCGCGCGCAGCTGCCCTGCACGATCACCCGGGCCGATGGCCGGGTCGAGCAGATCAGCCTGCTCTGCCGGATCGATACCCTGGACGAGCTCGACTACTATCGCCATGGCGGCATCCTGCACTACGTGCTGCGCCAGCTGGTCAAGGCCAACTAGGAGCGCATGCCGAGCCGCCGGAATATCGAACGGGCGGCCAAGCGCGCTACGCCTATGCCCGATTCCGGCCCGGTCGGCCTGCGTCGGGCCATGGCCGAGCTCCGGCCCCATCTCTGGCCCAAGGACGCGTTCGGCCTACGCGTCCGGGTGGTCGCGGCTGCGGTCTTCCTCCTGCTCTCGAAGCTGGTCAATGTCGGCGTCCCGTTCTTCTACAAGGACATCGTCGACCAGCTGACCAATCCGCCGGGCGGCCTCCTGGTCCTGCCGGTCCTGGCGCTGCTCGCCTATGGTGGCGCTCGGCTCGGCAACGCGATCTTCGCCCAGCTGCGCGATGCGGTGTTCGCCCGGGTCGCCCAGCGCACCGGACGCAAGATCTCGCTCTCGGTGTTCCAGCACCTGTTCCAGCTCTCGCTCCGCTACCACCTCGAGCGGCGCACCGGCGAGCTGTCGCGCGCGATCGATCGCGGCGTCAACGCGGTCACCTTCATGCTCGGCACGATCCTGTTCAACATCGTGCCGACGCTGCTCGAGTTCGCGCTGGTGATCGGCATCCTCCTGGTCAACTACGACTGGCCGTTCGCGCTCCTGACCTTCATCACGATCACCGCCTATGCCGCGTTCACGATCTTCGCGACCGAATGGCGGACCAAGTTCCGCCGGCTGATGAATCAGGAGGAGAACGCGGTCGGCGGCCAGACGGTCGACAGCCTGCTCAACTACGAAACCGTGCGCAGCTTCACCAACGAGGCCTACGAGGCCGAGCGCTTCGATCGCTCGCTGGCGCGCTACGAGAACGCGGCGGTCAAGTCGCAGGTCAGCCTGGCGGTCCTGAATTTCGGCCAGGCCGCGATCGTCGCCTTGGGCGTCACCGCGATCATGATCTTCGCCGCCCAGGGTGTGGTCGCCGGACGCATGACGGTCGGCGACGTGGTCCTGGTCAACGCCTTCCTCCTCCAGCTCTACCAGCCGCTCAACGTCCTGGGCTTCGTCTATCGCGAGCTGAAGCAGTCGATCGCCGATCTCGAGAACCTGGCCGGCCTGCTCGATCTCGAGCCCGAGATCGCCGATCCGCCGGACGGCCGCGCCTTGCGCCTGGACCGGGGCGCGGTCCGCTTCGAGCAGGTGGGCTTCGGCTACGATCCGCGCCGGCCGATCCTGCAGGATCTGAGCTTCACCATCCCGGCCGGCCACTCGCTGGCCGTGGTCGGCAGCTCCGGCGCTGGCAAGTCGACCATTGTCCGCCTGCTGTTCCGCTTCTACGACGTCGATGCCGGCCGGATCCTGATCGACGGCCAGGATCTGCGCGACGTAACCCAGACCAGCCTGCGCGCCGCGATCGGCCTGGTACCGCAGGATACCGTCCTGTTCAACGACACGATCCGCGCCAACATCGCCTATGGCCGGACCGGCGCCGGTTCCGAAGCGATCGAAGCGGCAGCGCGAGCGGCCCAGATCCACGACTTCGTCACCGGCCTGCCGGATGGCTACGACACCATCGTCGGCGAGCGCGGCCTGAAGCTGTCGGGCGGCGAGAAGCAGCGGGTCGCGATCGCCCGCATGGTCCTGAAGGACCCTTGCATCCTGATCCTGGACGAGGCGACCTCGGCGCTCGACAGCCTGACCGAGCAGCAGATCCAGGGCGCCTTGCGCCGGCTCTCGACTGGCCGCACTACCTTGATCATCGCCCATCGCCTGTCGACCGTGGTCGATGCCGACCAGATCCTGGTGCTGGAGCAGGGCCGGCTGGTCGAGCAGGGCAGCCATCGCCAGCTGCTCGCCAAGAACGGCCGCTACGCCGCCATGTGGGCGCGCCAGCAGGATGCCGGCAGCCAGGCCGGCACTGCCAGCCTGCCGGCGACCGCCTGACCCAACCGAGCCCCCGGGCCGGCTAAGACAATTTTTTGCTGGTTTTTTCGCGATTAATAGTAGAATACAAACTGTATTCAGTAAGCTTCAGCGCGTGCATTGCTGGCGGCAGGATCGGCTTCGATGGGGCTGGTGCTGCGCGTCCGGTCGGCACGTCTGCTTGCGTTGTCCCGGGAGCTGGTCATGGCCCGCAAAGCCCGCATCGTCTGCCCGCCGATCCTCCGCTTCGCCGCCCCCGATGGCGGCCAGGGCGGCGAGCTGCCGGCCTTCGCGCGCGATCCGGTCACCTTGGTGGAGCTCTACCGCACCTTGCTGCGCGGCCATCGCCTGGTCGCTCGGACGGCCGGCTGGGAGGCCGCCCTGCCGGCGGCGATCGCGCGCCATCAGGCGCTGGATGCGCAGGCCACCCTGCTCGCCAGCGCGCTCGGACCGGACGATCGGCTGCTCGCCGGCTGCCGGCTGTTCGGCGCCCCGCTCTGGCATGGCGTCCTGCCGTCCGCCTTGCTGCCGCACCACGATTTGGCCGATGCCGCCGGCGGCGAGGCCGCGACCCGCTGGCTGTTGGCCGAGAGCGGTGCGCCGGCCGCGCGGAGCCTGGGGCTGGCGCTCGCCCGGCGGCGCCTGCGCCGGCCCGGCATGGTCGCGGCGCTGATCGCGGAGCCGGCCGCTTGCGCCGATCTGCCGACCCTGCTCGCCTTGGCGGCCCGCTGGCAGGCGCCGGTCGTATTCGTCCTGGCACGCGCCCAGGACGCCGCGCCGGATCTCGCCAACGACCCGATCGCGGCGCAGATCGTCGCCCACCGGCTGCATTGGCAGCCGGTCGATGGCGCCGATCCGATCGCGCTCAGGCATGGCGCCGACCTCGCCCTGGCGCGCAGCCGCAGTGCCGGCACGCCGGCGGTGCTCGATGCTCGCTGCAGCCAGCCCCACGCCGCCCCGCCGCCAGCCGAGCGGGCCATTGCGGAACCTGGCATCACCGAGCCGCTCCTGGCCTGGCTGCGGCAGCATCTGCTGGCTGCCGGCCATTGGCAGGCGGCGGCCGAGCGGCGGCTGCTGCAGCAGCTGGACAGCGCGCTCGAGGACCTGATGGACCAGGCGCGGCGGACCACCAGGCGGGCCAGCGCCGAGCCGCGCCGGCCCATGCCGCGCCGCCCGACGCTGGCGGCGCGGCCCGAGCGCCGGGTGCGCCAGGCCGAGCGCGGCGAGTTCGGCCATGCTTGAGCCCGGCTCGTCCGACCTCGGCAGCCCGGCCCTGACGGCGGCGTTCTCAGCCGATCCGGCGCTGGTCTGGCTGACCGCGGGCCCGCTGCCGACCGGCCGCAGCCTGCGCCAGGCGGCCGATCCGATCGATGCATCCGCCCGCCGGCTCGGCTTGCCCGGCGCGCCGCCGCTCTGGGCGGAGCTGGCGCTTGGCCTCGCGGCGGGCGGCCTGCACCCGGTCGTGAGCGTGCCGCCCCAGACCCCGCTCGACGACCTCCTGGCGCTGCTGCAAAGCACCGACGAGCTGGCCCATTGTCTGCCCGGCCAGCCGGCCGTGTTCTGGCTGCCCTGCACGCTTCCGCTGCTGGCAGCACTGGAGCCGGCGCTGCTGCGCCTGGCCGGCCCGCAGGTGGTCCTGGCGTCCTCGCTTGATCAGGCCCAGCGGCTGCTGGCAGCGGCGGTCGAGGCCGCCAGCCCGGTCGTGCTCCTGGTGCCGCAGGAGAACGCAGCGGCGCCAGCGGCCGCCGAGCCCCTGGCAGCGCAGGCGCTGGGGCAGGCGGTCGTGGCCCGGCCAGGCACCGACCTCACGCTGCTCGCCTGGGGTGCGATGACCCGCCAGGCGGTCGCGATCGCCGGCCAGCTGGAAGCGACCGACGATGTCCAGGCCGAGGTGCTCGATCTGGTCAGCCTGCAGCCGCTCGACGTCGACACGATCCTGGGCTCGGTTCAGAAGACCGGCCGCTGCCTGATCCTTGAGGCAACCACGGCGATGGGCGGAATCGCGGCCGAGCTGGCCGCCCAGATCGCCGAGCAGGACCTGCTCTGGCTGCTCGCCCCGATCGGACGGGTCCAGGCCCAGGACAATACAAGCCGGGCAATCGGCCCATCTCTGCCGATCAAGCCCAACAATGCGCGGGTTCTGGCGGCGGCGCGCCGCCTGCTCGCCTACGAATAAAGTCCTCTCCGCGCCTGCCCCGCGGCCGCCTGGCAAGCCGCCACCCCCACTCCAGACTTGCTTTATTTCTACTAAAAAGTGATAGTGGGAACGTTCGGTCGTTTTCGTTGTTAGGACGTGGGGCGATCCGGCGCCAATTGGGGTGGCGCCGTATGGAGAGAGCAATGAAATCGATCACCGATCTCGATCTGAAGCGGGCACGACTCGTGCCGGCTGCAGTGTTCTGCAGCCCGCATGCCGTGGTCCGATCCAGGGCGCTGACGCTGCGGCAGAAGCTGGAGATCCTCCGGCGCTGGGAGTTCGATGCCCGCCGCGTGGGTGATCCGGACGGTCGGCCCGGCACGCGTCATGATCTGGCGCTGCTCGAAGAGGTGCGGGCAGCGCTGGCCAAGCTCGATGCCCATCTGCGGCGCGCCGAGAAGCGTAAGCCCGCAGCCCTGCCAAGGTTCGACTTTGCGGCCGCGCTGCGCGCCATCGAGCCCATGCCGGCCTGAACTAGCCGCCTGCTGGTCAAAGCAAAGCCGCCGCTCGGTCGAGCGGCGGCTCTTATTTTGTCGAGAAACTGGGTGGGCTCAGCCGCGCGTCTTGGCCGGCACCGGAATCTTGGCGGGCGTGCTCTGCGGCGCCTGATCGTTGGCCGCCACCTCGCCTTGCGTCGACGCGTTCTTCATCGCCGGGCAGGCCTGGGCCCAGGAGGCCGCGGCCACTGTGAACGCCACAGCCAAGCCTAAGGTCAAAAAGCGCATGTCCTGCTCCTCGTCGGCAGACGGAGACGAACACTCAGTGTGCGGAGCCCGAGCCCCCTTGGCAACCGCTTTGTCGGGCTGCCCCGATCACCAATAGGCGATCGCCCGGCCGCAGACGATCACCAGCACCCATACCGCCAGCGACAGCCCAGCCAACAGCTTCGTCCAATCGCCACCGGCACCCAGCCGGTGAAAGGCCAGCGCGTTCAGCCCGGCCAGCGCCAGGAGCACGAGCTTGGCCTGGAAGAACGGATTGTGCGCGATGACCCGGGCATCGGCGATGAACATCATCAGGCCGGTCAGCGCGGCGAGGCCGAAGCCCGCCCAGGCGAGCGGCAAGGTCAAGCCGAGCAGAGCCGGCGCCGCCAGCCCGCGCGCCGCGCCCAACAGGCGCAGATCGCTCACCAGAAGCGCGCCGAACAAAGACGCGATCGCCAGGACATGGAGCGTGTTGGCGAGCGGATAGAGCCAGAGCGTGCCGCGCATGGCCTGGCCCAGCGCCGAGCCCTCCAGCGCCAGCAGCACCGCCTGCAGCATCGGCTCAGAGCCGCTCGGGATAGATGTCGAACACCTGATCGCCGACCCGCAGCCGCTCGGTCTTCATCTCCAGCGTGGCCGGGTCGCGGTGGCGCTTGCCCTCGGCGGTGATCTCATCGCCCGCCTTAATCAGCCCGTCTTCCAGTCCGGCCCGCCGGTTGCGGTAGGGCGGGCCCAGCACGACATGCCACAAGCCGCCCTCGGCCTCGACCTCGAGCTCGCCATGCGCCCCGGACTCATGGACCGCCTTGACCACGCCGGTCAGCACGAAGGGCTCATCCAGATAGCCGCTCCAGCCATGGTGCGCCTGGGCGGCCCCCATGCCCGTGAGCAGCAGGCCCGCCGCGCCCAGCAGGGTCCGCCGCGCCAGGCCGCCGGTTGCTCGCTTTGTCATGCCGTCCTCCTCATGCTGGGCTGCAATCGCCGTTGCCGCTGACATGGCGCCCAGGCAGCCACCAAGCAAGCCGCTCAGCCGTCAGCGGGGCCATAGCCGCCGCCGGCCGGCGTCTGGATCGCGAACACCTCGCCGGCCGCCACCTCGAGCTTGACGCAGCCCTCGAGCGGCACGATTTCGCCGTCCGCCCGCTCCAGCCACTGCCGGCCCAAGGCACCTGGCGCCCCGCCCTGGAGCCCGAACGGCGCCACCTTGCGATGGTTCGACAACAGCGCCGCACTCATCGGCTGCAGGAATCGGATCCGCCGGATGGTGCCGTCACCACCTTTGTGCCGCCCGGCACCGCCCGAGCCGTGATTGATCCGATGACTCTCCAGCCGCACCGGATAGCGCCATTCCAGCACCTCCGGATCGGTCAGCCGCGAGTTGGTCATGTGGGTATGCACCGCAGCTGTGCCGTCATGGTCCGGCCCGGCGCCCGAGCCGCCGCAGATCGTCTCGTAATACTGATAAGTCGCATCGCCGAAGGTGAAGTTGTTCATGGTGCCCTGCGCCGCCGCCATGACGCCCAGCGCCCCATAGAGCGCGTCGGTGATGCATTGCGAGGTCTCGACATTGCCGGCGACCACGGCGGCCGGGTAGGCCGGATTGAGCATGCAGCCTTTAGGAATCACGATCTCGATCGGCTTCAGGCAGCCCTCGTTCATCGGGATGTCGGCGTCGACCAACGTGCGGAACACGTAGAGCACCGCCGCCCGGCAGACGGCCGAGGGCGCGTTGAAATTGTCGGGCAGCTGATCGCTGGTGCCGGTGAAGTCGACCACCGCGCGGCGCGCCGCCCGGTCGATCCGGACCGCGACCTTGATCACGGCGCCATTGTCCAGGGGATAGGCGAAGCTGCCGTCGCGCAGCCGGTCGAGCACCCGGCGGACCGATTCCTCGGCGTTGTCCTGGACGTGGCCGGTATAGGCCAGCACCACCGCCTGGCCGAACTGCTCCAGCATCCGCACCAGCTCGTTGGCGCCGCGCTGGCAGGCCGCGATCTGGGCCTGCAGGTCGGCCACGTTCTGGCGCAGATTGCGGACCGGATGCGGCCCCGAGAGCAGCAGCGCCTCCAGCTCCGCGCCGAGGAAACGGCCGCGCTCGACCAGCTGGACGTTGTCGAACAAGACACCTTCCTCGTCGATCGTCCGGCTGTCGGGCGGCATCGAGCCCGGCGTGATCCCGCCGATATCGGCGTGGTGGCCACGCGCTGCGGTCAGGAACAGGAGCGTCCCGTCCGGCCCGAACACCGGCATGATCACAGTGACGTCCGGCAGATGGGTGCCGCCATTATAGGGATTGTTGAGCGCGAACACGTCGCCCGGCTGCATGCTGGCGCCGCGCAAGGCCAGGATCGTGCGCACGCTCTCGCCCATCGAGCCCAGATGCACCGGCATGTGCGGCGCGTTGGCGATCAGCATGCCGGCCCGGTCGAACAGGGCGCAGGAGAAGTCGAGGCGCTCCTTCATGTTGACCGAGAACGCGGTGTTCTGGAGCGTCACCCCCATCTGCTCGGCGATCGCCATGAACAGATTGTTGAAGATCTCCAGCATGATCGGATCGGCCTCGGTACCGATCGCCACCTGGCGCGGCAAGGGCGTGGTCCGGGTCAGGACCAGATGGTCGAGCGCCGTCACCTCGGCCGTCCAGCCATGCTCGACCACGACCGTGGTGGTCGCCTCGACGATGATCGCCGGGCCCGGGACCCGGTCGCCTGGCCGGAGCGCGGTGCGCTCATAGATCGGCGTCGCGAAGCGCTCGGCCGGCCGGTGCGGGGCGCGCGCCGAGAGCATGCTGGTCCGCTCCGCCGCGACCAGCGCCTCGTCGGCGCCGCGCGGCCGGAGCGGCTGCTCCGTCTCGACGATCGCCGCCATGTGGCCGACGGCCTCGACCACGATCTGCTCGACCACCAGCGGCCGGCCCTCGACCACGAAGCCGTAGCGGGCGCGGTGCTCGGCCTCGAAGGCCGCGCGCATGGTCGGAAGCTCGGCCGCCTCGACCTCGAGCGAGGTGTCGGTGCCGCGATAGCGCAGATGCAGCCGCGCCGCCGTCTCGATCCGCTCGGCCGGCACGTCCTGCGCCGTCAGCTCGGCTTGGGTCTGCACCCTCAACTCGGCGATCGTGCGCTCGATCTCGGGCAGCAGCGGCTCCGCCAGCTCCGCCTCCAGCGCCTTCTGGCCGAGGGTGCGCAGGTCGGCCAGGCCCATGCCATAGGCCGAGAGCAGGCTCGCGATCGGATGGACCAGCACGGTCTGCAGCCCCAGGCTGTCGGCGACCAGGCAGGCATGCTGGCCGGCCGCCCCGCCGAAGCAGCACAAGGCGTAGCTGGAAATGTCGTGGCCGCGCTGGATCGAGATCTTCTTGATCGCGTTCGCCATGTTGTCAACCGCGATCGCGATGCAGCCATGGGCCAGCTCGGCAGGCGTCGGCTCGCCGGCGCCGGCCGCCTTGATCTCGGCCGCCAGCGCCTCGAACTTGCCCACGACCACCTCGGCATCGAGCGGCTGATCGGCATTCGGGCCGAACACGTTTGGAAAGAAGCGCGGATGCAGCTTGCCGACCATGAGATTAGCGTCCGTCACGGTCAACGGCCCGCCCTTGCGATAGCAGGCCGGTCCCGGATCGGCGCCGGCCGAGGCGGGCCCGACCCGGAGCTTGCCGGCCTCGAAGGCGATGATCGAGCCGCCGCCGGCCGCTACGGTGTGGATCGCCATCATCGGCGCCCGGATGCGCACGCCCGCCACCTCGGTCTCGAAGCTGCGCTCGAAGCCGCCGGCGCAGTGCGCGACGTCGGTCGAGGTGCCGCCCATGTCGAAGGTCACGATCCGCTCGAAGC
Source organism: uncultured Alphaproteobacteria bacterium (assembly GCA_902826935.1). GTDB lineage: Bacteria > Pseudomonadota > Alphaproteobacteria > Geminicoccales > Geminicoccaceae > CADEGR01. Next base: position 9,995 of record CADEGR010000133.1, read on the forward strand.
CGGCGAGCGCGCTGACCTTGACGCCGCCCACGATGCCGCCGGCCGGCCCGGACAGGATCGCATCCTTGCCCTGGAACCGGTCGGCGTCGACCAGGCCCCCATTGGACTGCATGAACATCAGCCGAGTGCCGGCCAAGGCCGCCGCGACCCGGTCGATGTAGCGGCGCAGGATCGGCGAGAGATAGGCATCGACCACGGTCGTGTCGCCGCGGCCCACCAGCTTCATCAGGGGCGACACCTGGTGGCTCACCGAGATCTGGCGAAAGCCGATCGCGCGGGCCAGCTCCGCCAGCGCCAGCTCGTGCTCGTGATAGCGATAGCCGTGCATCAGGACGATCGCGAGCGCCCGCCGGCCCCTGGCATGGGCGGCCCGCAGCGCCGCCTCCGCCTGCGCCCGGTCCAGCGGCAGCACGACCTGGCCGTCAGCGCCGATCCGCTCGGCGATCTCGACCACCTCGGCATAGAGCATCTCGGGCAGCACGATGTGCCGGGCGAAGATGTCCGGCCGGTGCTGGTAGCCGATCCGCAAGGCGTCGCCCAGCCCGCCGGTGATCGCCAGCACGGTCGGCTCGCCCTGGCGCTCCAGGAGCGCGTTGGTCGCGACCGTGGTGCCCATCTTGACCACGTCGATCGGCTGACCCGAGAGCGCCGCATCGCTCGCCACGCCCAGCAGCCGGCGCATGCCTTCGAGGGCCGCGTCCGGGTAGTGCTCGGGGTTGTCCGAGAGCAGCTTGGCGATCTGCCGGCGGCCATCCGGGGCCTGGCCGATCACGTCGGTGAACGTGCCGCCCCGATCGATCCAGAACTGCCAGCCCATGCCAACCTCGCCCAGCATCCATCACCAGACCGGCCCCGGCACCTTCACGTACGCCCGGCCGCCGAACCCACAAGCTTATAGACGAGAACCCGCGCCTCGCATAATTTCGCACTGCCATCGCTCCAGAGCGTGGCACTTGCATTGGACGGGTGGCTGGCGCTAACACCCACCAGCGATTGACTGGAGGGCGGGCGGCGGGACGGGCTAACGCAGTGAACTTTTGGGGCAAGATCGTAGGCAGCGCGGCCGGCCTGGCGATCGGTGGCGCGATCGGCGGCGTGATCGGCGCGGTCGCCGGCCATGCCTATGACCGCTTCCGGAGCGAGGAGCTGCTGCGCATGCGGCGCTCGCGCGGCAAGCTGTCGCGCGTCCTGCCGCAGGGGCGCGCCGGCCGGATCGCGGCCCCGGCGCGCGATCACCATCAGTCCGCCGCCGCGACCGCGCTGATCATCCTGGGCGCCAAGCTCGCCAAGGCGGATGGCGTGGTCAGCCGCGAGGAGATCCGCAGCTTCCGCGCCCGCTTCCGGATCAGCGAGCAGCTGGTCGGCGGGGTCGGCCACATCTACAACCAGGCCAAGAACACCAGCGCCGGCTTCGAGCCCTATGCGCGCCAGCTGGCGGCCTTCCACAACAACAGCCAGACCGCCCTGGAAGAGATCATCGTCGGCCTGTTCGAGGTCGCCCTGGCCGATGGCGAGCTGCATCCCAACGAGCTGCAATATCTGCGCGAGGTCGCGACCCTGTTCGAGATCGAGCCCTCGCGCTTCGCCGAGATCCGCCAGACCTTCCTGCAGATCAGCGGCGTCAAGGATCCGACCGAGGACGCTTACCGCCTGCTCGGCGTGCAGCGCGAGACCGCCGACGCCGAGATCAAGAAGGCCTACCGCGACCTGGTCCGCGAGCTCCACCCCGACCGCCTGACCGCCCGCAAGTTCTCGCCCCACATCATCGACCAGGCGACCATGTGCCTGGCCGCGATCAACGGCGCCTACGACAAGATCGCGAAGGAACGCGGCCTCAGGTAGAGCCGACGACCGGTCGGCCTTGTGACGGCCTATAGCTCATGCCACAGTCGAGCCGTAGCTTCGCTTAAGATCTGCCCGCCCAATGCTTAGGATGCTCTTATGCCGATCAAGGTCATCAGCGTCGGCGTTGGCAGAACTGGAACTTATTCGCTAAAGCTAGCGCTCAACCACTTGGGGTTGGGGCCTTGCCACCATATGGAAGAGGTCCTGCACAATCTGCCGGCGCAGGTGCCGCTATGGGCAGCGGCCGCGAACGGGCGCGCGGATTGGGCAGCGATCTATCGGGGCTATGAGCGCGGTCGACTGGCCGACCGCCTGCTTCTTTCGGGAGCTGAGCCAGGCCTACCATCGGCCAAGTTCGTGCTGACCGAGCGCAACCCGGCAAGCTGGGCGGCCAGCTTCTCGGCAACGATCTACCAGCTCTTGGCTGGCAGGGATCAGGTGCCGGAAGCGATGCAAGCCTGGCTGGCGATGGCAGCCGAGATCATCGCCAGGACCGGGTTTCCCAGCGGCCTCGATCAGGCTGGCCTGGCCAAGGCGTTCACCGCGCATAACGAAGCGGTCAAAGCTGCGATCCCCGCGCACCAGCTCCTGGTTTTTGAGGTGCAGGACGGCTGGGGGCCGCTATGCGGGTTTCTTGGCATGCCCATCC